>BGOH01000003.1 GCA_003569145.1 Clavibacter sp.
AGCTTTAATATGCCAGAGGTTAAACGAAATGAACTACTTTCAATCTACAAGAGTCATCGAGAGAGCTTGAGTAAAAATCTGAAGTTGCTTAAGAAATGGTAATGCTAAGAGCTCTGTGATCACTTAAGCCATTGTGCTTATGAATCAAAGGCTTAACCTGATCTGCATCAATATCTCTACTTAAGATGTAATCAAATTCGATATTTGGCTTCCATGATGGATATGTAGCACCTGGGGCAAGATCTCGCCATCCGAGATCTTTGCTGCAACTCCCCAAGGAAGATTAAAGTCTCCGGTGAGGATATGTTTACCAGAAATACTTGGAAGCCATTTAATTATCTTTCTAAGCTGAGTGACATTCTTGCCTGGAACAAATGAAAGATGAGTGGTACTAATTGAAAGACCATTTTCAAGTTCTGCAACTAAAGCGCTCCTTGGTTCATCGGAGACATAGATAATTTGCGCTCTTTTTTCGCCTGGAACCAAAGTGGCATACCGATAGCTGATCTTCCAAGATTTATTCGATGCCAGGATTTAACTTTTACTTTTGAAACAATTCCAATTCCATACATCGCCTGATTTGGAATCAATGAGTCTTGCGTGTAGATCAGATTGCTATCAACTGCGCTCCATTTCTCACCTGGTGTTCCAATCAGTGATGGAGCAAAGGCCCAATAATTTGCGCCAATTAATTTAGCGATATGACTTACCTGATTAACTCCTGCCGATCGATCTTGATTGAGATCAACTTCTTGAAGCGTGATTACATCGCTACTAACTTCTTGGAGTATCTGACTTACCGCGCTTTGAAGCGTTGCCCCAGAATTTGGCGGAATTGCCATGCCATGTAGGGTGTTCCAGCAGGTCAGGCTAAAGCCCTGGGGTAGATGCCATGAAGGCAGGCTAGTAGGGTCGCCCCGTGCTGCTAAACCTTCCGCTCTCGCGCTCAAAGCTAGATCGAGCGGCTCACTTGCGCAGTGATTCTGCATCACTTGATGAGCTCTTTTCCAAGGCAAAGATAATTTCTATGGTCGCTGATCGCTTTGAATGTAGCCAGAGTGGGCTGACCTTCATCCCGCCCGGGCTTGCTAAAGGTGAGCGATATTTTCTAGGGCTTTCAAGTAGCGGCGAGCCATATTTTGTAGTTCATCAGGTGAGTGATCAAAAAGAGTTTGGAGAGAACTTTCAATCTTTAAGAACGCTGGGTGCTCACCTAAATGATCTAGAAATTGGAGCAGCAGTTCATAGCCTTGCCTTATCGCAGTGGCATCAGAGCCATATGAGATGCTCTAAATGCGGCGAGGAGACTAAATCAATTCTTGGTGGCTCTGTAAGAAAATGTTTGGTCTGTAGCGCTGAGCATCATCCAAGAACGGACCCGGCAATTATTGTTTTAGTAAAAGATAGTAATGATCGAATCCTGCTTGGGAGACAGAAAGTCTGGCCAGAGAAGCGCTTCTCAACTTTTGCAGGTTTTGTGGAACCAGGTGAATCATTTGAAAGTTGTGTTATCAGAGAAGTTGCTGAGGAGTGCGGCGGGATAGTTACTGAGATGAAATATCTTGGCTCACAGCCATGGCCATTTCCAGCATCAGTGATGATTGCTTATGAAGCAGTGATTTCAAATTCAGACTCAGTTGTGGCAGATGGGCAAGAGATTGAAGAGATAGTTTGGCTAACTCGAGAAGATCTAAGGTCAAAATGTATAAGCGGCGAGTTACTGCTGCCACCAATTATTTCAGTTGCTCGAGCGATGATTAATGCTTGGTATGGCCCAGCTTGCAGAGAGTGAATTGTCAGGTCAGTCGTGGCGCAATTAGCTGATGAGATTCTTTCATCACTTGATCCCCAGCAGCGAAGTGTTGCAACTGCTCTAAAGGGGCCAGTATGTGTAATTGCTGGAGCTGGAACTGGAAAAACGAGAGCGATAACTCATCGACTGGCCTATGGCGTTGATATTGGAGTTATTGACCCTAAGCGAGTGCTCGCTCTTACTTTCACCGCAAGGGCAGCGGGTGAGATGCGCACCAGGCTTAGATCACTGGGAGTTGCAAGTATTGCGGCAAGGACCTTTCATGCGGCGGCCCTAAAGCAGTTAATTTACTTCTGGCCTGAGACGCTAGGGGGCGCTTTCCCTCGTTATTAACTAGTAAAACTGGTTTTTTTAAGTGAGGCAATGAAGCGGGCAAATATCTCAAGTAGTAAAAAAGCTCGCTGCTTCGAGATTTAGCAGGAGAGATTGAATGGGCAAAAGTTCTAGCACTTGCTCCTGATCAATACCTGCAAGGGCTTAGCGATTACTTCAGAGTCTTTAACCCTAGTAGCAAGATAAGCGCTGAGCAGGTTGCAAAAGTTTATGAAGCTTATGAATCATTAAAGAAGCAAGAGCGCGCCATTGATTTTGAAGATGTCTTACTACTAACTGTTGGAATGCTTGAGGAAGAACGAGAAGTTAGGGAGAGGGTAAGAGATCAATATAGATACTTCACAGTTGATGAATATCAAGATGTATCACCGCTACAACAAAGACTATTAGATCTCTGGCTAGAAAAAGAGATGATATCTGCGTTGTAGGAGATCCAGCTCAGACGATTACTCTTTTGCTGGAGCAAGCCCAGCCTTTCTACTTAACTTCACTGCGAAATATCCAAATGCTGAGGTAATTAGGCTGAGTGCTGGATACCGCTCAACTCCTGAAATTATTAATACTGCAAATACTATTTTGCGAAGCGCCAATCTTGGACATGAGCTAGATGCGATAAATGGCCATGGCGAAAAGCCAATGGCGAAGGGCTATAAATCACAGAGCCAAGAGGCGCAGGCTCTAGTTTCACTAATTAAAGAAGATATCGCAGGCGGCCTTGCAACAAATGAGATAGCAATTCTTACTAGAACAAATAGTCAGTTAGAGCTTCTTGAGAGCGCCCTTGATGCTGCAGGTATTGAGAATCAAATAAGAAATTCAGAGCGCTTCTTTAATAGGCCGCAGGTTAGAGAGATAATTGGAGCAATTAGAAGTGCCTCAGTTTTATCTGAATCTGATTGGCTATCTGACTTGCGAGATTGTCTAAAACCATTTGGACAGAGTGAATATGTACGCTCATTTATGCAATTAGCAGGAGAACTTGAGGCAGAGGGACTCACCTCTCTTCGGGCATTTCTAAGAGAACTTGAAGAGCGCTCAGAGACTAATAACCCCCCGATCCTTCCTGGAGTGGCTCTTGCAACTCTACATGCTGCAAAGGGCCTGGAGTGGCGAAAGGTTTATCTCGCAGGGGTTAGCGCTGAGGTTCTCCCCTGGCAGGCTAGCTCAATTGATGAAGAGAGACGTTTGTTTTATGTGGGGGTAACTAGAGCGCAGCAGAGCCTGGCTCTTACCTACTACGGAGTAGCAAGCCCATTTTTAGCAGAGGCTGGGTTAGTAAATTAATTAGTTTGCATCATTTGCTAGCGATGCATTACTCTTGCCAAACCATGACAGCAGCAAGAAGTACTTCACTAACGATGAGCGCATATCGCACTCATCGCAATTGGAGCATGCCTGCATTTGGTTACAAGTATTTTGCAACCAAGTCAACCAAGGCCGATGGATTCGGCACCTGGAGCGCTATCGGATAACACCGATTAAGCAAAGCCCAGGGCCTAGAATCCAAAAGGATTCGGGCCCCTTTTTCTTTATCCAGGTAATTAAAAATGAGATGAAAAAGGAAGGCAGAGGTGAGAACGATGAGCGTTCTCTTTAGCGAACTATTAATTCCAGGCTGGGCCGAGGGCGAAGGCGCAATGATCGGACTAGATGCAGTCACTGGCACATACGGCAGCGAGCAAGCATTTAGCTTGCCATGTCACACTTCAAATCCTGAAATCTTCTTCTCTGATAAGAGCGATGAGATCGCTTATGCCAAGAGCCTCTGCAGTGCATGTCCGGTAAAGAAGGAGTGCTTACAAGGAGCGCTCTCTCGAAAGGAACCTTGCGGTATTTGGGGCGGGGAGCTATTTGAAGATGGAGTGGTTATCGCTGCCAAAAGACTTCCCGGAAGACCGAGATTAATTCAAGAAGTTGTCACGTCTGAATTAATTGATGAAAAGGTTTTGGTAGCAACTGCTTAAACAGCGCTGTAACTAGGGTGTTAATGGGGTGAGCGACGGGGCTTGAACCCGCGACATCCCGGACCACAACCGGGTGCTCTACCAGCTGAGCTACGCCCACCATGCAAAAAATTTCGTACTGGAGAAGTATAGCCATCTACGGAGATGGTTGATGCTGAATTAATTCTTATCAAGCGTCAGCACTATCCTTAACCCATGGCAGAGCGCGATATTAATGGTGAGATAGCTGCCCTTGATGCTACTTTGAAATCAATAGAAGCCGTTTTAGATTTAGGTAAGTTAAGAAAAGAGCAGGTGGAGCTAGAGACGCAAGCAGGAGTTCCTGATCTTTGGAGCGATCCAGAAGCAGCGCAGAAAGTTACGAGCGCACTCTCAAGAGTAAATAGCACTATAAATAAGGTAAGCAGTCTTAGATCAAGAGTGACTGATCTTCCGATTATGTTAGAACTTGCCAATAATGAGTCAAGCGATGGAGCAGAACTGGAAATTCTAAAAGAGTTAGATTCTTTGACTTCAGCAATATCAGATCTTGAAATACAGACGCTATTAAGTGGTGAATATGACCATCGAGATGCGCTTATAACTATTCGATCAGAAGCTGGCGGTGTTGATGCATCTGATTGGGCTGAGATGGTCTCAAGAATGTTTTTCAGATATTGCGAGCGCCACAATTATGGAGTTAGTGTTCTAGAAACCTCTTATGGTGAGGAGGCTGGAATCAAGTCAACTACCTTTAAGGTAAGTGGCCCCTATTGTTATGGCACCCTCTCTGTTGAGCAGGGGACTCATCGATTGGTGAGAATTTCGCCATTTGATTCACAGAATCGGCGCCACACATCCTTTGCTGGCGTTGAAGTTGTCCCAGTTGTTGATCAAAGCGATGACATTGAAATTGATGAGAAAGATATTCGAATCGATGTATATCGATCATCAGGGCCTGGAGGGCAGGGAGTTAATACCACTGATTCTGCAGTTCGAATTACTCATATCCCCACCGGAATTGTCGTTTCGTGCCAGAATGAAAGATCTCAAATTCAAAATAGAGCAACTGCAATGGCAGTTCTACAATCAAAATTGCTGGAAAGACGTAATGCACAGGAGAGGGCAAAAATTGATGCGCTCCGCGGTGATACATCAGGTTCTTGGGGGAATCAAATTCGATCCTATGTGCTTCATCCCTACCAAATGGTCAAGGATCATCGCACTGATTTTGAAACTGGCAATACCCAAGCGGTTCTAGATGGTGATCTTGATGGATTTATCTCCGCTGGAATTCGATGGCGTAGAGAGAGAAAATAAAGCAGGATTTATACGCTCAATTGGTAATTCTGCGTTATTTCTCACCCTAATTCCGCGGGTTTATCCGCAGCTTTCTCACTAGCTCTACCTAAAATCACACCCGTGATTCGTTTCGAGAACGTAACTAAAGGGCTACGCCAAAAACGACCGACCCGCTTTAGATAACGTCTCGATTGCAATCGAGAAGGGCGAGTTTGTCTTTTTGGTAGGACTCTCCGGCTCTGGAAAATCTACATTCCTTCGACTTGTCTTAAGGGAGGAGCGACCAACTTCTGGAACGATCCATGTTGCTGGAAAAGATTTGGGAACACTTTCTAGTTGGAAGGTTCCTGAGCTAAGACGCCAGGTTGGCACGGTATTTCAAGATTTTCGTCTGCTACCAAATAAAACAGTTGCCGAAAATGTGGCCTTCACCTTGCATGTACTAGGTTTTTCAAAGAAAGAAATTGCTCGTGAAGTTCCAGAAGTTCTAGAGCTAGTTGGTCTTGAAGACAAATCTGATCGAAAGCCTGGAGAGCTCTCAGGCGGGGAGCAACAAAGGGTTGCGATAGCAAGGGCTTATGTGAGCAATCCTGCGATTCTTATTGCTGATGAACCAACCGGAAACCTAGACCCTGCAACCTCTGTTGGAATTATGAAGCTACTTGATCGAATCAATCGTGAGGGAACTACTGTGGTTATGGCTACTCATGACTCTGGAATTGTTGATCAGATGCGCAAAAGAGTTATCGAATTAGATAAAGGTCAAGTTATCCGCGATCAGGTTCGTGGAGTTTATGGATATACGGGGTAGCGATGCGCGCTGGATTTATTCTTAGTGAAGTAGGCATTGGCCTACGAAGAAATCTAACTATGACCTTTGCTGTCGTAGTAACGGTTGCTATCTCGCTATCACTTCTTGGTATTGGCCTACTTTCAAATTCTCAAGTTCGAGTGATGAAGGATTACTGGTATGACAAGATTGAAGTCTCGGTCTATCTCTGTGGCTCTCTTTCTGACTCACCCTCTTGCGCTGGTGGAATTATTACCTCAGAGCAGAGACTTGAGATTCAGGCAGATCTTGAAGAACTTCCAGTTGTTGAAACGGTTTATTACGAATCACAGTCTGAAGCATATGAGCGCTTTCAGGAAAGATTTAAAGATTCAGCTATTTCGCAAAATGTCACTGCAGATCAATTGCCAGAGTCATTTCGCGTAAAGCTAACAGACCCTACGCAATTTGCAGTAGTGCAGAGCGCCTTCTCAGGTCGGCCTGGAGTAGATGTAGTTCAAGATCAAAGGTCAATTCTAGAGAAATTCTTTAGGTTACTAAATGTTTTGCGCGATGGAGCGTTAGCAATTGGATTTGCCAGCGTGCTAACCGCTGCGCTCTTGATTAGTAATACTCTAAGAATTGCTGCCTTTAATCGAAGACGAGAGACCAATGTAATGAAATTAGTTGGTGCAAGTTCTTTCTCGATACAACTTCCATTTATTCTCGAAGGTGTTTTCTCGGCAATTATTGGTTGGGGGTTTTCAGTTGGCCTACTCTCTTCGTTAAAGTATGTAATCGATGATCGAATAGCGCCACTTTTGACCTTCACTAACTTCTTTACCTGGAATGACGTTTGGGTTGTATCTGCTTACCTTCTTGGAACCGGACTTTTAGTTTCATCCTTAGCTTCTATATTGACTCTTCGAAAGTACTTAAAAGTCTAACTTCTACTTGCCCTATCGCTGAGCGCTAATTAGCTCTTAGTTGAGTTCTAATGTGCTTCTGGGCTACCGTTACCGCCTTGCAATTAGAACGCTTTATCAAATAAGGAAGCAATAGGAGATTTTCAAGTGAGTGAAAAGAAGAAATCACCTGCTTCCAAGCGCGCTGTAATTGGTGGAAGAGCAAGAAAGCCAGATTCAACTGCTACAAGGTCGAAAACTGTCAGCGAAGTTAATCCTTCTAAAGTTATTGATTCTCCTGAGGCAATAAATAGTCGGCAGAGGATAACTAACCCAGATCAGCTTCGAAAAGCCGTCCTAGCAATATTGATAACTTCGCTAGTTTTTGCAATAGGAATTCAGGTCGGTGAGTCTAGAAATAGTAGTTCAGTAGATGAAGCGATAAAGAGCGTAGTTGAAAGTGGCGCCAAAAACATAGATCGCGATGTATTAGAGCGAGCTGCTATTGAAGGAGTTCTAAAAGCATCAGGTGATGAGTGGGCCAATTACTTTCCAAGAGAGGCCCTAGAAACCTTCGAAGCTCAGAGCTCTAATTCATTTACTGGAATTGGTATCTACTTGAGTAAATCCCGAGGGGGAGTAATAAAAATTACTTCGATTCAAGAGGGATCACCTGCAGCAAATTCTGATCTTGCAATAGGAGATGAGCTAGTTGAAGTAAATGGCACTCAAGTAACGGGCGCATCTCTTGCTTCCACTATTGCACTTATTCGAGCAGATATTGGAAAGCGAGTTGATTTACTTGTAGTTAGGAATGAGCAAAGAATTCTCGCATCAATAAAGACTGGCAAGGTGCAGGCAAAGAGTGTTGAACTCACACAAGTTAGTAGCTCGGTAGCGCTAGTTGAAATTGCCTCATTTATTTCAGGAACAGCGAACGAGGTTTCAGAGGCTCTAAAGAGTGCTAATTACAAGTCTGGCGTGATAATAGATTTGAGAAATAACTCTGGGGGCTTAGTCAAAGAGGCAGTTGCTGTGGCTGAGCAATTTATTGGTAGTGGCATCATAGTTTCTTACAAAGTCAACGAATCAGAAAAGGTATTTCGTGCAGTAAATTCAAATCCAATAAAGGTTCCAGTAGTTGTAATTATCAACCGAAACACTGCAAGTTCTGCTGAGATATTAGCTGGGGCATTCCAGGATAGAAATCGAGGCGTAGTTATTGGAGAACGCAGTTATGGCAAAGGTTCAGTTCAAGAGCTCATTTCACTTGATGATGGTTCAAAACTTGAGCTAACTGTTGCACTCTTTCTAACTCCTTCGGGTCGCATCATTGAGGAAGTTGGAATAACTCCTGATCTGGCAGTAGCCCCTGCTGAGATTGGCCTTAAATCACTCCAGGTCTTAGGCGGTTTAGCATCCTTTATCTCAAAGGATTAACTCAAAGCAGTTAGTTAGCAGGGATATCTTGGCCAGGAGAGATACCCTTAAGCCGTGGTAAAAGAAATAGGAAAGAAATTAATTGCCCAGAATAAGAAGGGGCGACATGACTATTTCATCGATGAGGTCTTTGAAGCAGGCTTGGTTCTTGTCGGCACCGAAGTTAAATCTCTAAGAGCTGGAAGAGCAACACTTACTGATGGTTATGGAATGATTCAAGATGGCGAGATATATCTAAGCGGTGTTCATATTCCTGAATATAACGAGGGCTCTTGGACCAACCATGAACCAAGGCGAAATAGAAAACTCTTAATGAGTAAGCGCGAGATAAATCGCCTAATTGGAACCTTAAAGGAAAGTGGACTTACTCTCATTCCACTCTCACTTTATTTTAAAGATGGCAAAGCAAAAGTTGAGATTGCACTAGCCAGAGGCAAGAAAGCTCACGATAAGCGCGCAACGCTGATGGAAAAACAGGCAAACCGCGAGATTGATCGAGAACTCTCTCATCGCTCAACTGGAAAAAGTAGTAGGGGTAAATCAAAGAGATATGAAGATTGATTCTCAGTTATAGCGCTACTGAGCGTATCTGCTAGGTTTTTTGAAGTCCTATCTCTGCTCTATAATTTGCACACAGCTTCTAATCCACGTTAATCGCGGGGGTGAACGGTCTCGACTTCGTTTGTTGAGCCAGGGGAAGCGGGCCGAGGAAGCCGGGATGATCTCGTTAACCACAAAAACCCGTGCACACATACAGACGCAGATAAAACTTCGTCTGATTACCGCCTCGCTGCCTAAGCGAGCTAAGTAATCCGTTGGCCTGAGCGCGCTCCCCGCCTCAGAATCCAACGTCGATAGGGGGGCTTACTAACCGAAGTTGTTGTGGCTATCGGTAAGGAAATCTTTCACAACTGAGTCTGTCGGTTACTAGCGTGCGAGAGAACCGGGACAGAGAAAACGAATAGCGCGCTACGCCCGTAGAAGCCCTGTTTCAGTGTCGAAGGACCCGGGTTCGATTCCCGGCACCTCCACCAGAGAAACTCCTTAAAGAAAATTTAAGGAGTTTGTTTTCTATATCTCTTCAATTGCCAGAGCGATCCAAGGCCAGTGCTTAAACCAAGTGCTCCAATTACATTTGCTCCTCTGCTGACATTTTCAATAAGCAGAAAAATTCCAACGATGCTTGAGAGAATTGCAAACAAAATAATGAAGATTCTGCGAAAGTTCGACATACCCGCTGGTCGATAAAGTGATAGCAAGAGCGCAATCGGTCCACCAAACATTGCTGGAAAGACAATAATTGAAACTAGAAGAGCTAATGACTCCATGGCTAGATAGTAGACCTACTCTTACTTAATTGTTTTAGAGGGCTTTAAGTGCGCTCACAACTTTTGTTAGCGAGGCCTTGGCATCGCCAAAGAGAAGCGTAGTCTTAGGATCAAAGAGAAGTTCATTCTCAATTCCAGCAAAGCCTGGTCTCATAGATCTCTTTAGGAAAATTACATTGCCAGCTTGCGCTACATCAAGAATTGGCATGCCATAGATTGGACATCCTGGAGTTGTTTTTGCAGCAGGATTAACCACATCATTTGCTCCAATAATTAGCGCAACATCAGTTTGTGGAAATGTTGGATTAACTTCATCCATCTCAGATAACTGCTCATATGGCACATTGGCCTCAGCCAGAAGAACATTCATATGACCCGGCATGCGACCTGCAACCGGGTGAATTCCATAAGCCACATCAATTCCCTTGGCAGATAAGAGGTCTGCAAGCTCTCTGACTGTGTGTTGAGCTTGGGCAACTGCCAGACCAAAGCCTGGAACGATTACAACTCTGCGCGCATAGTTAAGCAAAATAGCCACATCATCAGGAGATCCTGATTTAACGGGCCGATCTTCCCCAGCGCCAGAACTATCTTGAGGTTTTGCAGTAAATGCTCCAAACAGAGTTCCAAAGAGTGAGCGCCCCATAGCCTCTGCCATCAAGCGAGTAAGAATTGTTCCCGAGGCGCCAACTAGAGTTCCAGCAATAATTAGAAGCGTTGAGTCAAGAACATAGCCGCCAGCGGCAACAGTTAAACCAGTGAAAGCATTTAGTAATGAGATAACAATAGGAACATCGGCGCCGCCAACTGGAAGCACAAATAAAATACCAAAGGCAAGTGAAAGACCTGCAAGAACTAGCAGTGGGGTAGTGCCAAGTGATGAGAC
This sequence comes from Clavibacter sp., assembly GCA_003569145.1. GTDB lineage: Bacteria > Actinomycetota > Actinomycetes > Nanopelagicales > Nanopelagicaceae > MAG-120802. The sequence continues at coordinate 10,720 of BGOH01000003.1, forward strand.
AACCCAGCCAGCGCATCCAAGTGTGGCAAGAAGAGTTCCAGCGATAACAAATCTTCCTCCTGCAAAAACCACAGGGCGAGTGGTCATCAACTCTTGAAGCTTGAGAAAGGTGACAATTGATCCAGAAAATGAAGTTGAGCCAACGATAACTGTAAAGACTGTTGCAATAACAACTGTAGTTGATGCGCTCTGGCCTAGCTTTAGATATTCAACAATTGCCACAAGGGCTGCTGCTCCGCCGCCAACGCCATTAAAGAGCGCAACTAATTGCGGCATCGCCGTCATCTGAACTCTTCTTGCTGCAGGAACTCCAATAATTAAACCAAATGCAATTGCTCCTAAGATCCAGCCAAGATTATTTAAGGGTAGCTCGCCATCGCTGCTATAGAAAAAGACTGCAACGGTTGCAATTGTTGCTCCCGCTGCTCCTAGAAGATTTCCTCGCCTTGCAGTTCTTGGATGAGATAGCCCCTTAAGTGCCAGAATGAACATAACGCCAGCGCTAAGACCGATTAATTCATATAAAAAGCGGCTCATTTACTTATCACCAGAGCCTTTATTCTTTGCGCCTTTGCCTTTAAACATCTCAAGCATGCGATCTGTGACGACAAATCCACCAACCATATTGATGGTGGCAAGAACAATTGCAGCCAGTGATAAACCAAGTTCTAGCGAGTTATCGCTATGGTCGGCCACAATGATTGCGCCAACCAAGATAACGCCGTGAATTGCATTAGCACCGCTCATAAGTGGGGTGTGAAGAGTGGATGAGACCTTGGAAACTACCTCAAATCCAACAAATATAGAGAGCGTGAAAATGGAAATTATCGCCATTGCTTCCATTGCTTTAGGACCCCTTCCTTAGATTTCCGCCATGGGTTAAGGCTGAGGCGTCAATAATTTCATCAGAGAAATCCAGAGCAATTGCGCCATCTTTAATCATCAAGAGTAGAAGGTTGACCATATTTCTTGAGAGCAAGTAGGAAGAGTGAAATGGCAATTGACTTGGAACATCTTTTCCGCCCCAGAGTAAAACTGAATTTCCAACTGTAATTACTTCACCCGGCTTTGATCCTTCAACATTTCCACCGCTTTCAGCAGCTAGATCAACAATTACTGAACCAGGAGCCATTGCTTGATACATCTGCTTTGTTACTAGCATCGGAGCAGCTCTTCCTGGCACTGCTGCTGTAGTAATCAAAACATGAGATTTTGTGATGTAAGGAGTGAGAAGTTCTCGTTGTTTTGCCGCGCGCTCCTCACTCATCTCTCTGGCGTATCCTCCAGAGCCTTCAAGTGCTTCTAACTCTAAATCAATAAAAGTAGCGCCCATCGATTTAACTTCATCAGCAGAAGATGGGCGAACATCATAGGCAGAGACAACTGCTCCTAGCCTTCTAGAAGTTGCAATTGCTTGAAGCCCTGCAACACCTGCGCCAAGAACTAAAACATTTGCAGGAGTAACAGTTCCGGCCGCAGTCATAAGTAATGGGAAAAAGCGCGGAGAAAGCTCGGCTGCCACAAGCGCTGCTTTATAGCCAGCGCAGAGCGCCTGGGAAGTTAGCGCATCCATCGATTGCGCTCTTGAAATTCTAGGTAGCGCCTCTAGTGAAAAGGCTGTTGCTCCAGATTTAGCAAGTGCATCAATGCTCTCCTTAGCGCTAACACTTGAGAGAAATGAAATAGTAATCGCGCCACTTTTTAGATTACTTGCCTGATCTGGCTTAGTGGCTGAACCGAGAGGATCACATCAGCGCCAGCTAATTCTTTTCTCTGATCACTTGCGCCAAAAATTGTTGCGCCTTGCTCTATATAGCTCTCATCACTTGCCCCAGCATGTATACCGGCCCTTGATTCGATAGAGACGCTAAGCCCTGCTTTAGTTAATTTAGAGATGATGTCTGGAAGGAGTGCTACTCGCTTTTCGCCAGCCTTACCTTCAGCAGGAACCACTACGCGCATATCAAAAGCCTATCTCTTTGGCTAAAAAGCTGGCCACTTCAAATGGGCGAACCGATAATGAAATTAGATTCAATTCCTTCCCTTTAATTCGCCACGCAGGCAGTGATAGAGGATGGCTTGAATGGTAGTTCGGCGATGAAAAGCCTGACGCCAGATCTTTGAAGCAGGACCATCCATGACAGATGCGCTGACCTCTTGGCCGCGATGAGCTGGCAAGCAGTGCATGAAGATTGCATCTTTACTAGCAAGGCCCATCAACTCATCATTTACAGAGTAACTTGAAAGGGTTTTCTCTTTCTCAATCCGGTCAGCTTCAGGATCTCCCATCGACATCCAGACATCGGTATATAAAACACTAGCCCCGCTTGCGGCAGACTTGGCATCACTTGTTACTTCAACTTTTCCGCCGCTTTCTAAAGCTAACTTGCTTGCAAGCTCGACAATTTCTTTTTTAGGAGCAAACTTTCCCTCAGGAGTTGCTGCAACCACATGAGCGCCCATAATCGCACCCATCATTAACCAAGCAGTAGTGACATTATTTCCATCACCGAAATATGCAAATTTTCTTCCCGAAATATCTTTTCCAAATACTTCACGGATAGTTAGCCAATCAGCAAGTGCTTGGGTGGGATGGTCATAATCGGTAAGGCCATTAATTACCGGAATGCTGGCATTAGCTCCTAATTCATCGACATCGCTCTGAGCGAAGGTGCGAATTATTAGTGCTTGGGCAAACTGGCTTATTACCTTGGCAGTATCTGCAATTGTCTCTCCTCGACCAATTTGGAGATCATCGCCGCGAAGAAATATAGGAGTGCCACCAAGATGAGCTACTGCGCTCTCAGATGCCAGACGAGTTCTAGTTGATGGCTTAGACATATAGATTGCAACAGTTTTGTTGGCGAGAAGATTTGATGCCTTAAGTGGCTCACTTGCAAACTCGGATGCGGTAGCAAGAAGCATCTCCACATCAGATTTGAGCAGATCTTGGCTGCGCAAGAGATCTTTCATCTGCATATCTTACGGCCCCAGAGTTATTACCTGGAGCTCTGCCTACTCGCCCTATTATTAGCGCTATGAAGCAAGCTTTTGAGCTAAAGCAGGTGATGGGGCTATTTGGCATAGGAAAACCAAGTAGCGATGGCGATACCTTGATTGATACTCGCACTCAAGAGCAGCTGGATTCAGGCGATCACGAAAGATTCTCACATTATGTTAGAAAAGAAAAAATAGTTGAATCAGCTGTATCTGGAAAACCAGTAACAGCGCTCTGTGGCAAGCGATGGATTCCATCTCGTGATCCAAATAAGTTTCCAATCTGTCCAACATGTAAAGAGATTCATGCCGGCCTTCGCAAAGGGCCAGATGATCAATCCAATAACGAACTTTAGGTAAGTGATGGCGCTAGGCACCGCTACGCAAGTAGATAGCGAAGTTAATTTAAAAGCAGATCGACCATGGGTCTGCATAGTTTGGGATGATCCAGTTAATTTAATGACCTATGTTACTTATGTCTTTATGGTGCTCTTTGGCTACTCAAAAGAGAAAGCAACTGAGTTGATGTTAAAAGTTCATAATGAAGGAAGAGCTCAAGTTTCAAGTGGTACTCGCGAGGAGATGGAGCGAGATGTGCAGCGGCTTCATGAATATGGCCTCTGGGCAACGCTACAACGAGATAATGAGTATTAATTAAATGTCATCATTTAAACGGGAAGAAAATGGCGAGATCTCAATTGAGATCTCAACTCAAGAATCTCATGTATTAATTAGTTTGACCGAGCAACTTCTAGAGCTTCTCTCTCAAGGTGACTCTCTTGCTGAGGCGCAAGATCCACTAATGCACATCGTAGGAATATCTGATTCTGATGCACTTCCTGATGATCCCGTTCTTCGCAGGTTGTTTCCTGATGCTTATGAAGATTCAGCCTCCTCTAGTGAATTTCGCCGCTATACCGAATATGGGCTTCGCGAAAAGAAGAAAGCACATGCTCGAATCATTTATGAAGCTCTAACTAGCCAAGGAGAGCCCGAGGAGATTACCGGCGGCAATACTCCAATTGATAAAGGCTCTTTTAAGCTGATTATCAATAGCGCAGAGCTACTTGATTGGCTCTCAGGGCTTAATGATTTAAGGCTTGCACTTGCGGTGCGACTTGGAATTGGTGGCAACAGGCAAGAGAGCGCAGATATTGATACCAAGGCTATTCATAATAAATATGAGCTCATGTTAGAGAGCGATCCAATGAAAGCTGTCTACGCAGTTTATTCCTGGATCGGCTGGCTACAACAAGGCTTATTGGAAGAAATCTCTCCAGAATAAAAAAATCAGGGCCCGGTCTCCCGAGCCCTGATTCCTACTTCTTTACTTCTTAGTGATCGTCCTTCATTCCTTCAGCAATTGACTTCATGCGTGCGATCTTAAGAATTGTTAGACCGAATACGCACTTAGCTGCTACGTCAGCGATGGTGTAACCAACTTGACGTCCAACGAATGCTCCAGAGCTTGCTGCTCCATCTGCATCGATGATTGGTAGGAGGTAGGCGATTGGATATACGCCCCATGTAGCAATCAGTAGAAGGCGGAGGCGACCAACAGTGGCTGCAACTCCTTCAGGCTGACGATCTAGGGACTTACCAAGCTCTACGAATAGAACATAAAGGATGTAGAGGAAAGGAATTGTGGAGAGAACGCCCCACATAATCTTCTCACCCTGGTCTGCAGAAACTTCTCCTGGATAACCAAGTGCGATCATTGCTGCTGATGCAGGAACGAGGCGTGTGATTAGTGAGCGAGCTGCTTCTTTTGCAAGAGCTAATACTGCGATTACCTCAACAAGAAGTAGTGGCACGGTAAGGATCCAGTCAACATAGCGGTATCCCTCGTTGAATGCCATTGAACTTACGTTGTAATCGGTTACAACTTTAAAGGTGCCTTCTTCTGTTGCATCCTTGAAAGAATCAAAGATTCTCAAGTAGTGATAAGCAGCAATGAAGGTAACCATTGATGAAAGAACAAGCGCGTTGCGATACTTAGGTAGAACGCGGTTCTGTGAAACCAAGGTATAGACGGTTGTTGCGAGCATGGATACAAGTCCAAAGGAGAGGATGTTGTAGACCGTGCTCCACTGAGATGCGTCTAGTTGCATTCGATAAGCCTCCGTGGGCAATTAGGTTTGCTCGACTCAATTAGGGCCAAGCGATCGCGCCTTCCGTAGGCCCATATGAAGCCTCGGGTGGTGCGACTAGATGAAAGGGTGCTCTCTACTCACCGGTAATTCAAGCCAACGCCTCGGCAATTCTTAAGAAATGTTAGTCTTTTTCTGATCTTTTATTAGGGCAAATCGGACATTTATCTTTGAGCGTGAAGAGCTTTTCATTAAATCCAAAGGATCTAACCATCGCAGCTAGCACCTTTAGACTTACCGCTATGGCCAATCCGGATAGTTCAGCTCCAATTGGCATCTTTGATTCGGGCCTTGGCGGCCTAACAGTGGCTAGAGCAGTAATCGATCAACTGCCTAATGAGGCCCTGATTTATTTTGGCGATACCGCTCGCGGCCCCTATGGACCAAGGCCCCTTGCTGAAGTTCGCTCCTTCGCCCTAGAAATTATGGACTCGCTAGTTAACGCCGGGGTTAAGGCAATTGTTATCGCGTGTAATACTGCAAGTGCTGCGACGCTAAGAGATGCCAGGGAGCGCTACTCAATTCCTGTTATTGAAGTGATTCAACCTGCAGTTCGAAGAGCTGTTGCTGCCAGCAAGAGCGGCAAGGTTGGAGTTATTGGAACCCAAACCACAATAGATTCCAAGGCTTATAACGATGCCTTTGCTGCAGCCCCACACCTTGAGCTAACAGCACTTGCCTGTCCAAAATTTGTCTCATTTGTTGAAAGCGGAATGACCTCAGGAGATGAGGTAACCAAGGTTGCCCAGGAATATCTAGCCCCGCTAAAGGCAGCTGGGGTTGATACCTTGGTTTTAGGTTGCACCCATTATCCGCTCCTTACCGGAGTCATCTCCTATGTGATGGGTAGTGAGGTCAACTTAGTATCCAGTGCGGAGGAGACCGCAAAAGAGCTCTACAAAGTCTTAGTAGAAAATTCACTTCTAAGAGTTGAGAAGAGCGCGCCAAGTCATCAATTCATTTCAAGTGGCGACACCGATACCTTTGCCCATCTAGCACGGCGCTTTCTTGGCCCTGAAGTTAACTTTGTTAAGGGTCAGATTTAATTTAAATGAATGGAGAGTATTTAAGTGTCTGAGGTAAAACGCAGCGATAAGCGCAGCCCTGAGCAACTTCGACCAATTACCTTTGAGCGTAATTGGCTCAATAATGCGGAAGGCTCTGTACTAGTTTCATTTGGTAATACTCGAGTTCTTTGCGTCGCCTCATTTACCCCAGGAGTTCCACGCTGGTTAGTGGGAAGTGGAAAAGGCTGGGTGACTAGCGAATATGCGATGTTGCCAAGAGCCACACATAGCCGCTCAGATCGCGAGAGCGTTAAAGGAAAATTGGGCGGTAGAACTCAAGAGATCTCAAGATTAATCGGTAGATCACTTCGAGCAATTGTGGATTTCAAAGCTTTAGGTGAGAACACAATTGTTTTAGATTGTGATGTGCTTCAAGCAGATGGCGGAACTAGAACAGCAGCGATTACTGGGGCATATGTTGCGCTAAGTGATGCAATTTCTTGGGCGATGAAAGCCGGACATATCACTGGCAAATCGCCACTCATCGGCTCAGTTGCGGCAGTTAGCGTGGGAATAATCGATGGTGAGCCAATGATTGATCTCTGCTATGAAGAAGATGTCAGAGCCCAGACTGATATGAATATTGTCTGCACTGGTGAGGGAAAATATATTGAAGTTCAAGGAACAGCAGAGGGAGAGCCCTTTGATAGAGCTCTTCTTGATAAATTGTTAGATCTTGGAGCAAATGGCTGTAAGCAGATTGCATCGCTTCAGGCTCAAGCGCTAGCAAGATAGAAAATTAATGTCGAAAGAGAAAAAGACTTTAGTACTAGCAACTAGAAATAAAGGCAAAGTTTTAGAGGTTGAGCGGATGCTAAAAATTCACGCTCCAGAAATTTCACTTATCTCTATGGCAGATCTAGATATCGGCGATATTGACGAGACGGGAAATAGTTTTGAAGAGAACGCTCTTCTTAAAGCGCGCACAGTTACCCAGATCTCAGGCCTTGCTGCCTTAGCTGATGACAGCGGGCTAGCAATAGATAGCCTTAACGGCGAACCTGGTATCTACTCGGCTCGCTATAGCGGAGTACATGGTGATGATGCAGCAAACAATGCCAAAGTCTTAAAGCTGATGGCGGGGATAACTAAGCGATCAGCCTCATTTATTGCAGTATTGGCACTTACCAGGCCTGATGGGCAGAGCATTATTTCTAGGGGTGAGCTCTTGGGTCAGATAATTGATAGCCCCAGAGGAGATCAAGGTTTTGGCTATGACCCAATATTTCAACCAACGGGCTTTGACATCACAACTGCGCAGATGAGCCCTGAAATGAAGGATTCAATTAGCCATAGAGGCAAAGCTTTAGCGCAGATAGCCCCAAAAATTTCACCTTTTCTCTCCCTTTCATAACCGTTGAAAGTGCACACTCGCAGGTAGGCTTGGAATAGAAAAGCGCGCTCCTAGTGAGATTACTAAGAGTAAGTGCCCAAAGTTTTAGAGCGAAGGAGTAATAGTGGCGGCAAAGAAGAAAGCTTCTGCAAAGCGGCGCGTTAAGAAAGCCCCTGCAAAGCGCCCAGCTAAGAAAGCTGCGAAGAGAGTTGTTAAGAAGGCAAGTAAGCGTGCGCCTAAGAAAGCTGCAGCTAAGCGCCCTGCAAAGAAAAGCGCGAAGAAAGCAAGCTCAAGAAATGATCTTTCAAAGATTGTAATTCCACCTGTTCCAACAAGAGGTGCAACTTCAGTTTCATCAACACCGGCTCCAGCAAAGAGCGCGAGCGCACCAGCGGCGCAAGCTCCGGCAAAGAAGTCAAATAGCGTTCTATTTCTAGTTATTGCAGGAGTTGTTCTCCTTGCAATTTTTGCACTCACCAACTCATCAAGTGATGATGATGACGCAATGCCAACTCCAACAGAGACAGTTTCTGAGGAGCCAAGTGCTGAACCATCAGAGAGTGAAAGTGAAGAGCCTGCAATTACAGCTTATGAAGCTCCTACTGGCTTTGTTGCAATTAGAAATGCATCTGGGGGAGTAACACTTCGCTGGAAGGCACCTGCTGCAAGTGATGGATTAACTGGTTATGCCGTATCTGTCTCCTATAACGCCGTTGACTTTGTTGAAGTTTCAACAGTTGGAGCAGATCAGCTCTCATTTGATATCGCACTTGCAAGTGATGAAGGCGGAACTCAGTTCCTACTCCAATCTGTCTATGCAGATGGCACAAAAGTTGATGCTGCTAAGTTCTCACTAAAGGGCAAGTATCAGAACTAATTAAATTACTAAAAGGGACCGCCTCTTTAAAAAAAAGAGAGGCGGTCTTTTTATTTCTGTAAAACTTCGCGAATTGCAGAGACATAAGCATTAACTCCTGGCGGATTTAGATGAACTCCATCGGAGGCAAAGAACTCTGGATGATTTGCTGATATGGAATCCCAATCAACCAAGATTGTATTGGGATATCGCGAGGTGACACTCTTTATTAGTGCGTTATTTTCACCCTTCCAAGATCTTGGAACAGCAGTATTTACTACAATGATTTTTGGCTGATTCTTAACTACTTCCATGAGCTCCACAACATCGCGCTCGACCAAGCGATTATTATTTCCAAGATTTAGTACCACTGGGGAGGCTCCAACGAATTGCTGATCCGTTCTTGCAACTTCAATCAGCTCACCAATTTGTCTGCCAACTCTGGCATTTATTAATTCAATTCGCTCAAATTGAGCTAGAACATTTCTGATGCCAAGAATTACCGAATCTCCTGTGACCCAGAGCCCAGGGCTATCAGGGTTGGTGATTACTTGATCAACGGGTTCTGAAACCTCAGCTGCTAATTTCTCTTGCGCTGCAATTTCATCAGCTTTTCTTATTCCATCATTTGCAACCAGAGTCGTTGCGCCAAGTAAAGCAACTACCGTTAATATCGTTGAGAGTTTTTGTCTGATTCGCACTGCCTTGGTGCGATATTTCATGCCGCGGAACCATAGTTCGAAATATCCACGTCTTACTGGTATTTCGATGTAGCGAAGCGAAATATCGGCAAGGGCAAACACAATCAATACTCTTAAAGCATAAAGAGCCCAATCATCTCCAACTAAATCAAGGGATGGCCTGGTTAACTGAAAGACAATCCAGTGCCAGAGATAGATTCCGTAGGATCTCTCTCCAATCCAAATCAGCGCCTTAGTGCTCAGTATTGGTGCAAATCTAGATGCGGGATGAACAACTGAGATTAGCGTGGCACATCCAAATAGAGCAGATAGTGGGAATGCGATTCGATAGAGCGTTGGATCACTTTCATTGATGAAGAGAAATGTTCCAAGTAGCCCAAGCAAACCAACTACCCCAATTAGATCAATGAAGTCTTGAGCTCTCTTGCTTATCTCTCTGGTGAGATTTGCTGGTTTCCAACTGACAGCTAATGCAGATCCAATAAATAATCCAATAGAGTGAGTATCAGTGCCAAAGTAGACATGGCTAATTGCTGATGCTTGAGTGTCAATTTGCACTGAGTAGGCAAAGAGAGCAACCCCTGATGCAATGGCGATGGCAAGGGCGACAATTGAAACTCTCTTTTTTCCGAAGTACTTCAAGATAAAAAGAAGGACTAGCGGCCAGATCAGATAAAACTGTGCTTCAACTGCTAGCGACCAGGTGTGCTGCAATAAAGGAGGGCGGCCAATGCTTTCAAAATAATCTTGCTGCCTTGCAACTAGGGCCCAGTTCATCGAACCAGATAAAACATATCCAATATCAGAGACGAATCTTCTGACTGTCTCTGGTGCATAAACGCCGATAAAGAGAAGGGTGAAGATAATCATGGCAACTAGAGCTGGAAGTAATCTTCTTATGCGACTTAAATAAAAGGCTCTTAGATCAAGAGTGCCTGATCTTTCGATCGAGTCAAGAATAAGCCCAGTAATTACATAACCTGAGATAACAAAGAATAGATCAACTCCAAGAAAGCCCCTGGAATCCAATCAATGCCTAGGTGATAGAGCAGAACTGCTAGAACTGCAACGGCGCGAAGGCCATCAACTGAATGGATATAGCGAGCGCTAGAAGACATCACCGACGTTTCTTAGTTGCGCTCTTCTTACTTGGAGCTTTCTTTGCTGCACTCTTGGCTTCACCATTTTTCGCAGCGCTAATCTTTGCAGCCACCTTGGTATCCGCACTTGGTGTGCCATCTGCAGAAATTGCTGAAACAACCTGCTTTTGTAGCTCTGCTAGTCGATTAAATGCGCTCTCAAGTCTTTGTCTAGATTGAGAAATCGCATTTTCGGCTGAATCAAGTGATTGACTCTGAATTCGATATAAGCGCTCAGCCTCTGAAATAACTCCCGCGAGCCAGTTTCTATACTCTGAAACTTCAGTGCTGGCATCAAGAATTAAACGCTCCGCCTCTCTTTTGGCATTAGCTGTGATTGCGCCACCTTCGCGCTTCTTGCTGGTAAGAAGATCTTCAGCTTCAGAAGTTGCTTTTGAAATGATATCTGAAGCATCACTTTCTGCTGCTTCAATGTATTTACGACCACGCGACTCAGCCTGAGAGAGAAGTGATTTAGCTTTTGCTTCAGCTTGCTCTAAAGTCGAACTTGCTAGTTTCTTACTCTCGTTTAAAACTTTCTCAGCACTTGAGTTTGCTTTAGCTTCGCGCTGTTGAGCAGTGCGAATAATAGACATCGCAGTCTCGGTGGCCAGAATTTCAAACTCTTCCTTGCTTAAACCTGTTATGTCACGGCGGGAACGAAGATCGTTTAACTGGGATTCAAGTTCGCGGATGCGGTCTAGCGAGGCTGACCCGGTGGCAAGATTTGTTTTACTGGCATCACTTTCTTCGCCCTTAAATCCAACCCATGATAAAAAATTCTTATCTGCCACTTTATTCAGCTCCTCATTAGTTCAGCACTTCTGGTAAGTACTTTCGGGGGGCGTGAATCTTCCCACGACTGGCTCTAGCTTGAAAATGGGGTGAAGCCCTTGATTATGGGTAGAGGCCGCGGAGGCGATGGGCCTGGGCTACGCGGGCCACACCGATCATATTGGCCGCTTCGCGCCAAGTGAGCTTCTCATCCTTGGCCTTATCGGCTACTTCAGTGATAGCTCGCATCAAGATGCTGATCTTGAGAAAGGTTTTGCAGCAGCAAAGGTTTGAGAAATCATTATTTAGGCTTTTTAGCTTTATTTTTTATTTATCTAGAGGTGCTACTGGTGCGGGAGGTGGGACTTGAACCCACACGCCGAAGCACAGGTTCCTAAGACCTGCGTGTCTGCCATTTCACCACTCCCGCAAGAGTTGGAGGCGTAAGGATACCCAGTAATTGCCAGAGTCAAAAACCGCTGGAAAGTACTTAAATACTTAGCCTTTAGGTCGTGCTCGCTCCTCGCCTAGATACAGCATCAATAGTTGCTGAGATTAGAAGAACTGCGCCAGTAACCATGAACTTAATTCCAGCTGGATAGCCAAGTAGCGCCATGCCATTATCAATTACTGCTACAACAAGGCCGCCGAGGATTGCATCACTAACTTTTCCTTTACCGCCAAAAAGACTCGTTCCGCCAATAACTGCAGCACCTACTGCATAAAGAAGGGTTGAACTTCCACCAGTTGTTGGAGTAACGGAATTTGCACGAGAAACAAAATCATTCCAGCAACTGCTGCAAAGCCAGTACAGATCATGAAAGCTGTAATTCTTACCATCTTGACATTGATACCAGCTCTGCGAGCAGCTTCAGCATTTCCACCAACTGCATAGATATGAAGGCCAAATGAGGTGCGAGAAAGAACGAAAGTGGCACCAACTAGAAGAACCAGAATTACTGGCACTACATAAGGAATTCCTCGAAGACTTACTAAATCTGGATTATTGCTTCGCTCTACAGTTAAGGCCCAGGTAGCTATAGTTCCAATAGCAATCAAAATAAAAGTCTTTATCACCCATAGTTTAAATAAATTATCCACTAGACCAGCTTTTCTGCGCTTTCTAAATTTCAGTAAGCCAGAGAGGAGATAAGCGCCAGCGGTGAGAAGGAAGAAAATCCAGCTGTAGGAAACCGAGAGATTCTTATTTTCGACGGCCAGAATTACTGGATCTTCAATTCGAATTGTTCCACCCTCTCCAACCAAGACAAGTAATAGCCCTTGGAAAGCCAGAAATGTTGCAAGAGTTACTACGAATGAAGGAATCTTTAATTGGGCAACTAAATATCCAATAACTGCTCCAAGTAGAACTCCAGCAAGAACACTGATGGGAAATGCCAGATACCAGGGATAATCCATCTCCGTAATCATGATTACCAATAGGGCGCCACAAACTCCTGCGGCATAGCCAGCTGAGAGATCAATTTCTCCAAGCAAGAGCACGAAAACTAGGCCCATCGCAATGACAATTACTGCTGCTGCCTGAGTGAGTAAATTAGCTAGATTTCCTGGCGTTAGAAATACCGAGCTCTGAACGCCAAAAACTATGCAGAGAACAAATAATCCAAGAAGCGCTGGAAGCGCTCCAACTTGGCCAGCCTTTACCTTGCTCCACCAATCATTAGCTGATTGTTTAATATTTAAGTCTTGGCTCATTTTTGCGCTCCAGAAGTAATGAGACGCACTACATCATTTTGATTTACTGAGTTCTTCTCCACTTGCGCAGCCATACTCCCGAGATACATCGCGGCGATGTTATCTGCTACTTGGAAAACATCATTGAGATTATGGCTAATTACAATAACGGCCAGCCCATTATCAGCTAGTTGTCTTACTAGTTTGAGAACTTGTTCAGTTTGAGCAACGCCGAGTGCGGCAGTTGGTTCATCAAGAATTACTACCTTGCTGTTCCAGAGCACCGCTCTTGCAATAGCAACAGTTTGTCTCTGGCCCCCGCTAAGTGAGGCAACCTTTTGTCTTATTGATTTAACAGTTCTAACACTCAAGCCATCTAGAGTTTTCTTTGCCAAAGATTCCATGCTGGATTCATTTAGCGTAATCCCACTTATCTCTTCTCTTCCTAAAAACATATTATGGACAATATCTAAATTGTCACAGAGAGCTAGATCTTGATAAACAATTTCAATTCCAAGTGCTGTGGCATCCCTGGGTCCTGAGATGGTCACTGGATTTCCTTCAAAAATAAACTCCCCAGTCTCTGGGGTATAGATGCCGGCGATGCACTTGATTAGCGTGCTCTTTCCTGCACCGTTATCTCCAACTAGGGCGGTTACCTTTCCAGCATAGGCAGAGAAATCAACATCCTTTAATACATGGACGGGGCCAAAAGATTTGTTTACTCGCTTAAGGGAGAGAATCGGTGATGCCACTTTATTCCTAGCCTTAGTGGGGTTTAATAGTTCAGCCCGAGTAATTTAATACTCGGGCTGAACTCTTTTACTTCTTTTTAGCTAACTATTCCTCTAAGAATTCTTAGATTCCGTTAGCTTTGCAGAGGTCTTCGATGCCTTCGCATACTGCTTCACGTGTCTGGAAGCCATCAGCAATTACATCCTTGACGTTTGCCTTGGTGATTGAGACAGGAACTAGAAGAACTGATGGAACATCGGTTACACCGTTGTTTACAGATCCGGTAGCTGTGCTTGCCTTCTCACCCTTTAGAAGAGCAATAGCAAGTGCTGCAGCAGCTTCTGCTTCAGCCTTGATTGCCTTGTAAACGGTGTTTGAAAGATCACCAGTAAGAATTGCACGGAGACCATCAACGGTTGCATCCTGTCCGGATACGCAAACCTTTCCATTGAGTCCGTTCTTCTTTAGAACAGCAACAGCTGCAAGGCCAAGGCCTTCGTTAGCTGAGACTACGGCGTCAAGCTTGCCGCCAGCCTTTGATAGTTGCTGCTCAAATATTGTTCCACCCTTGACGTTATCCCAGTCTGGAACAGCCTGGTCATCAACGAGTGTGTAATCGCCTGCATCGATTGATGGGCGAAGTACTGAGTCATAACCAGCCTTGAACAAGGTTGCGTTGTTATCAGTTGGTGAACCATTTAGGTAGACAAGACGTGCCTTTGTCTTTCCTGCTCCATCAAGGCAAGCCTTGATTCCTTCACCTTGTAGACGACCAACAGCTTCGTTATCAAATGAAACGTAGTATGAGGCTGAACCGTTAAGTGTTAGACGGTCATAATCAATTGTTGGTACACCTTGTTCTGCTGCCTTATCTTGGACAGCCTTTGCTGACTCTGAGTCAAGGTTTACAAGAATGAGAACCTTGGCACCAGCAGACAACATTCCATCAGCAATTGTCTGGAATGCAGCAGCATCACCATTTGCGTTCTGGATATCAACTTTTACTCCAGCAGCATCAAATGCAGCTTGTAGGAATCCGCGGTCAGCGGTTTCCCAACGTGCTGAAGATGCAGCATCTGGAAGGATGACTCCGACGAAACCATCAGATGAACCTTCATCTGATGAGGAGCAACCGGTGAGAATTAGTGCGAACGATGCAACTAGTGCAGAGATCGCGAGACGGCGCTTTGACATATCTATTAGATACCTTTCGAAAGTAGTTAATAAATGAACCGCAAGGGCGGCCCACCTGGGGTGAAACCTACTTTTACTAGCCCCTTGCGCGGTAGTCGGATATCTCAAATTCTGAGCGCTAGCAGATAACACTTTGATAACAAGGCCCCTTTTTGCGGTCAAAATTAAGGCCTTTTACTTGTTGACGCAAGAAAGAAGGTGGTGTCGGTAGCCTTATCTAGGTGTCGGCCTCTAATTCACCAAATTCTCCTGAGCTTGCCCCTCATGAACTCCTTGCCGGTGCAATTTTGGAATCTGTCAAATCCGCTATTGCAAAAGGTGAGCTGCCCGCAGAGTTGAGTTCAAATGCAGCTCTTGATGAAATTACTTTGGAGCGACCAAAGAATCGTGATCATGGTGATTATGCAACTTCAATTGCCCTCGCACTTGCTAAGCAGGCCGGGAAGTCACCAAGGCAGGTCGCAGAGATTATTACTACTTCACTAAAGTCAAATGAGATTATTGAAAGAATTGACATTGCTGGGCCAGGATTTATAAATATTACTTTAGTAAAAGCTTCACAAGGCGCTGTAGTTAATACCATCTATGCTCAAGGCGATAAGTTTGGAGAGGTCAAGATTCTCTCTGGAGTAAAAATCAATTTAGAATTTATAAGCGCTAATCCCACCGGTCCTCTGCATCTGGGTCATACCAGGTGGGCAGCAGTTGGTGACGCCCTTGCAAGAGTTTTAATCGCAGGTGGAGCAAAAGTAGCTCGTGAGTTTTATATAAATGATCGTGGTAATCAGATGGATCTCTTTGGAGCATCACTTGCTGCATCCGCTCTTGGCCAAGATAAACCTGAAGATGGTTATCAAGGTGAATACATTGATGAGCTGGCTCAAGAAATTCTCATAAAGAACCCAGAATATAAAAAACTCAGCGGGCCGGGGGCAATTGAGGCTTTCCGCGAAGCTGGATATGAATTGCAATTAGCGCAGCAGAAAAGAGTTTTAGACAACTTTGGAACCCACTTTGATATCTGGTTTTCAGAGCGTTCACTTCATAGCGGTGATGGCATTGATAAAGCATTAGCAACGCTTAAATCGCAAGGTCATACCTATGAAAATGAAGGGGCTATCTGGCTTAGGACAACTGATTTTGGTGATGATAAAGATCGAGTCCTGGTTAAATCTGGCGGAGAATTAACTTACTTCTCATCTGATACTGCTTATTATCTAGATAAGAGAAGGCGGGGCTTTGATATCTGCATCTATATGCTCGGAGCAGATCATCATGGCTATGTCGGCCGCCTTAAAGCAACGGCTGCTTGTGCTGGAGATGATCCGGAGTACAACATCCATGTATTGATCGGCCAATTAGTCAAGATTATTGAAGGTGGCCAAGAGATTAAACTTTCGAAAAGAGCGGGAACAATTATCACTCTAGAGGAGTTGGCAGAGAAAGTTGGCGTTGATGCAGCACGTTATACCTTGATTCGCTATCCAGTTGATACTCCTATGGTTTTAGATATTGATCTACTTAAGAAACGCACTAACGATAATCCTGTCTTTTATGTGCAATATGCTCATGCCAGAATTTGCGCAGTGCTAAGAAATGCTAAAGATCTATCTATTCCTTATGGAATTAACCACTACCAAGCAGATCTTCTAACTCATGATCGCGAGCGCGAGCTATTAGGTTCTCTTGCAGAATTTCCTAGAGTTGTTGCAAGCGCTGCAGAGCTTCGTCAACCTCATCGCATCGCTAGGTATATTGAAGAGTTAGCAACTCTGTATCACGGCTTCTATAACGATTGTCGCGTCCTGCCGCTAGGCGATGAATCACCAAGTGCAATACATTCATCTAGAGCATCACTTTGTGATGCAACGCGTCAGGTGATAAGTAATGCATTAAATCTATTGGGCGTAAGCGCTCCGGAGAAGATGTAGATATGAGCCAAGATCTAAATCCTCTTATTTGGCCACTTAGTGCAAGACGAGTAAATGGTGAAATCACAATTGGCGATATTTCAGTTAGAGATTTAGCAGATGAGTTTGAAACGCCAGCTTTCATTCTTGATGAATCAGACTTTAAAGCCAGAGCAAGCCTCTGGGCTAAAGCGCTACAGGAGGTATTTGGCGCAAATGCTGGAACTGCTTACTACGCAGCAAAGTCATTTATCTCAACTCAAGTTGCGCGCTGGATTGAACAGGCCGGCCTTGGACTTGATGTCTGCACTGATGGTGAATTAGCGGTAGCAATTGCAGCCAATTTCCCAGCTAAAAAAATAGAATTACATGGAAATAACAAGTCAGAGTCAGAAATTGCTGCAGCCATTGATTATGGGGTTGGAGTAATTGTTATTGATTCACTACAGGAAATAGATCGTGTGGCCAGAATCGCACATGAAAAGTCAGTCACCCAAGGAGTATTACTCCGTCTAAATCCTGGAGTTGATGCTGACACCCATGAAGCTATTTCCACTGGACATGAAGATGTGAAATTTGGGTTTTCAATTGCATCTGGGGCGGCGTGGGATGCGATCTTGTCTGTGAAGAAACATGATTCACTTGAGCTAAGGGGACTACATGCTCATATTGGTTCGCAGATATTTACGCCAGATTCTTTTGAATTAAGCGCTTCAAGACTTATCGCAGTCCTTGCTAAATACCGAGATGAGTTTGGAGTCGAACTAGCAGAATTAGACCTTGGCGGTGGCTATGCAATTGCATACATCGAGGGAGATAAACCAAGTTCTGCTAATGAAGTTTTAAGTGTGATTGCAAGTAGAGTTAAGACGGAGTGTGAAAAAGCTCTGCTAAAGATTCCAAGAATTTCTATTGAACCTGGTCGAGTAATTGTTGGCCCCGCTATGGTGACAATTTATAAAGTTGGAACAACTAAAGAGGTAACTTTGGCAGATGGCTCAACGCGTTGGTATGTATCAGTTGATGGTGGAATGAGCGATAACATTCGACCAGCTTTATATGAAGCGCAGTATTCAATTGCACTTGCAAATCGCGATAGCAGCGCTCCACTTAGAAAATCTCGAGTTGTTGGAAAGCATTGCGAGACAGGGGACATCATCATTAGAGATGTGCAGCTGCCTAGCGATATCTCTCCGGGTGATCTACTAGTTGTTCCTGCTACCGGCGCATATGGGCGCAGTATGGCTAGCAACTACAACCATATGACAAGGCCGCCAGTGATTTGTGTCCTTAATGGCAAGGCGCGAAGCATTATTCGCCGCGAAACTCATCGCGACCTTCTAGCCTTGGAGATTGAGGAAGAACCAAGACAGATCGGTAAAGGTGGGTCAAAATGATTAGCGCGCAGCAGAGCTTTAATGTCGCCATGCTTGGCTGCGGCGTTGTGGGCTCAGAGGTAGCTCGATTGCTATTGGCAGATGATGGCGATTTTGCCGCTCGATCTGGCGCTAAATTGAATTTAACTCGTATTGCAGTTAGAGATAGCAAAGCAGGGCGCGAACGGATTCCAAAAGAACTTCTTACTCAAGATGCTGAATCTGTAGTTAGCGATCCATCAGTAGACATTGTTATTGAAGTGATGGGCGGAATAGAGCCGGCTAGAACTCTAATATTAAAAGCAATTAGCAACGGAAAATCTATTATCACTGCTAACAAAGCACTGCTTGCCCAACATGGCGCAGAGTTATTTAGTGCAGCCGATAAAGCTGGGGTTGATCTTTACTATGAAGCATCGGTTGGCGGCGCAATCCCAATACTTCGCCCAATGCGCGAATCAATTGTGGGAGATCATGTAAATCGAGTCATGGGAATTGTAAATGGCACCACTAATTACATTCTTACCAAGATGGATGAAGAGGGATCATCTTTTGAAGAGGTATTAAAAGAAGCGCAGTATTTAGGTTTTGCTGAAGCAGATCCAACAGCTGATATTGCAGGCCATGATGCTGCGGCAAAAGCTGCAATTCTTGCAGGACTTGCTTTCCACTCAAGAATTACTGCAAGTGATGTTTACTGTGAAGGTATTAGCCAGATCAGCGCTAGGGATGTAGCAGTAGCAAGAGATATGGGTTGTGTGATTAAGTTATTAGCAATTGCAGAGCTCACCAAAGAAAATGAGATATCAGTGCGAGTTCATCCCACACTAATTTCTCGCAGGCATCCACTTGCAGCGGTTCGTCTAGCATTTAATGCCGTCTTTATAGAAGCCCAATCTGCTGGGGAGTTAATGTTCTATGGCAGAGGTGCGGGAGGCGAGCCAACAGCGAGTGCTATTTTGGGTGATTTAATTGCAATTGCTCGCAATAAAATTAGAGGTGGCCAGGGCCATGGCGAGAGTGATTATGCAGATTTGGCGATTGCGTCAATTGATAACGTGAAATCACAGTATCTAATAAGACTAGATGTGGCTGATAAGCCAGGAGTTTTAGCAAATGTGGCCCAGCTATTTGCTGCCAATAGCGTCTCCATCGAAACAGTAAGACAGACAGGTCGAGGCGATAGCGCAGAGTTAATTGTTGCAACTCACTACGCCCCAGAGTCGGCGCTAAAGAAAACTGTTAAATCGCTTGCAGATAGCGATGTAGTCAAAAGCGTTGAGAGCGTGCTTCGCATCGAAGGAAGTAAATAGTGAGCTTATTTAAGAAGTCTGGCGCACATCAATGGCGGGGCGTGATAACAGAGTATAAAAAGCGTCTACCCGTTAGCAGTAAAACTCCAATTGTTACGTTAAATGAAGGCGGTACTCCTCTGATCTACGCCTGCGTGCTTTCAGAGATGTTAGGAAATGATGTCTGGCTCAAATTTGAAGGCGCAAATCCAACTGGATCTTTCAAAGATCGCGGAATGACGATGGCTATTTCAAAAGCTGCAGAAGATGGCGCCAAAGCCGTTATCTGTGCCTCGACCGGCAATACCAGTGCAAGCGCTGCTGCTTATGCCACTAAAGCGGGAATGGTTCCTGTCGTTTTAGTTCCACAAGGAAAGATTGCGATGGGAAAGCTTGCCCAAGCAATTGCCCATGGCGCGAAGTTATTACAAGTAAAGGGTAACTTTGATGATTGCCTAACTCTTGCAAAGCAATTATCTGAGCAATATCCAGTATCACTTGTTAATTCAGTAAATCCTTATCGAATTGAAGGACAAAAGACCGCATCATTTGAAGTAATTGATGCACTTGGTTTTGCCCCAGATATCCATGTGCTGCCAGTTGGAAATGCCGGAAACATAACGGCTTATTGGAAAGGATATAAAGAGTATTACGCTGATCGAATTTCAAAATCACTTCCAGCTATGTGGGGATTTCAAGCAAAGGGAGCAGCTCCTATTGTTCGCGGCAAGATTGTTAAAAACCCAGAGACGTTAGCCACTGCCATTCGTATTGGAAATCCTGCTTCCTGGAAGCAGGCTGAGCAAGCTAGAGATGAATCAAAAGGTTTAATCGATATGGTTAGCGATGCTGAGATATTAAGCGCCTATCGCTTGGTTGCAGCTAAAGAGGGAGTCTTTGTTGAACCATCAAGTGCAGCAGGACTTGCTGGGTTAATTAAGTATAAAGCCGCGAAGAAACTACCAAAAGGCAAGAAGATTGTAATTACTGTTACTGGAAATGGTCTCAAAGATATTCAATGGATATTAAATGGAGCCGATAAACCAATTACTGTCCCAGTAGATGTGAAAAAAGCTGCCAAAGTGATTGGACTTAGCTAATTATGTCTAGAGGATTTAAAGATCGCCTCACTTATAAGGCAACTCCGATGCAGGCAAGCGTTCCGGCAAGCTCTGCCAATTTAGGCCCTGGTTTTGATTGTCTAGCGCTGGCTCTTGAGCTTCGTGATACCTACGTTGCTCAAATTTTGGATGATGAGATTTTTGATGTTGATGTAACAGGCCAGGGCGCAGATGATGTGAAAAAAGATGGCAAGCATCTAGTAATTAAAGCAATGATGGCTGGTTTTGAGTTTATGGGAGGTAAACCAAGAGGTATAGCACTTAGATGCCTAAACGAAATCCCTCATGGAAGAGGACTTGGATCATCAGCTGCTGCAATTGTTGGTGGCCTAAGTCTTTCTAGATCTCTAGTTCTTTCTGGAAGTAATTTGATGAGCGATGATGACCTAATTGCTCTTGCTACAGATATTGAAGGACATCCAGATAATGTTGCCGCTGCAACTTTTGGCGGTGCAACAATTTCCTGGATGGAAGATAGGGCAAAAGTTGTAACTGGTTGTGCTTCAGGCTTTAGCGTTGACCCAAATATTCGAGCTCTTTTATTTGTGCCAGATACTCAACTTTCAACGGGCAAGGCGCGCAAGATGCTTCCCGAGCAGATATCTCATAAAGATGCCAGCATTAATTCTGGAAGATCAGCCCTTTTAGTTCATGCTTTATCTTCCAGACCAGAGCTACTTTTTGCTGCAACGCAAGATCTTCTTCACCAGAGTTATCGCAGAGAGGCTATGCCAAAATCAATGGATCTAGTCAATAAATTTAGAAAAGCTGGGGTAGCGGCAATGATCTCTGGGGCAGGGCCCTCAGTTCTGGTTTTACACACTGCAACTAAGGCCGAGCATGACGATTTGATTCGAAGCGGGGGCGATTACTTCAAGGCAATGGATCTTGAGATTTCTCCAACCGGCGTAAGGATTGCAGCGGTATAAATAGCCTTAAAAGGCGGGCCAAGCCCTGGATTTGTCGGTTAAGTCGAGGCAGTGGTAGATTTCCATCTCGTAGGGCATGCATATTGAGCCCACAATCTGATACTTCCCGTAAGACCAGATAAAAAAAATCACAAATTCAAACTAAAAGATCTCACCTAAGGTCTAGAAAAGAACCATAAATGGCAGAAACAAGCACACGTGCTCGGAGAGAATCTGGCGATCTATCTGCATTGCTACTTCCTGAGTTAAGAAAAATTGCAACTAATCTAGGTATCGAAGGCGCAGCAGAGTTAAAAAGCCTGACCTAGTAACAGCAATCACCGACCTGCAGGCCGCTAACCGCGAAGCTGCTAAAGCTGAACGCGAAGCAAAGCGAGCTGCAAGGAATCAAAAGCGACGCGACAACAATTCAAATGAGACAGCATCATCCGATAGTGATGATGATCAAGATGAGGATGAAATGCCTTCAGATAATTCAAGTAATAACTCTAATAATTCAAACAACAATAATTCACGAGATAACTCGCGAGGCGATAGAGAGTGGCGCAGAGATCGCCACCGCGATAGAGGCCGTGATCGCTTTAGAGATAGGGATCGCTCAAACCGCGGAGAGCGCGAGATAGTTTTAAGTGAAGATGATGTACTTCTTCCAGTCGGGGGCTTGCTAGATATTCTCGATAACTATGCATTCCTTCGAACCGCCGGATATCTTCCTGGTCCAAATGATGTTTATGTATCGCTACAGCAAGTACGCCGATATGGCCTTAGAAAAGGCGATGTAGTAACCGGACAGGTACGTCAAGCGCGCGAAGGAGAAAAGAGAGAGAAATTCAATGCTCTAGTTCGCCTCGACACTATCAATGGCATGGAGCCAGATAGTTCAAAGGAAAGAGTAGATTTCTCAAAACTTGTTCCACTCTATCCGCAGGATCGTCTACGTCTTGAAACTCTTCCAAATATCTTGACTACTCGCGTTATTGATTTGATTGCCCCGATTGGTAAAGGTCAACGCGGATTAATTGTCTCCCCACCAAAGGCTGGAAAAACTATGGTGCTGCAGGCAATTGCTAATGCCATTACAACTAATAATCCAGAGTGTCACTTAATGGTTGTTCTAGTTGATGAGCGCCCAGAGGAAGTTACTGATATGCAAAGATCAGTAAAGGGCGAAGTAATTGCATCAACTTTTGATCGCCCTGCAGATGATCACACCACCGTTGCTGAACTTGCTATTGAGCGCGCGAAGCGATTGGTCGAGCTAGGTCATGACGTTGTTGTTTTACTTGATTCAATTACTCGTCTTGGTCGTGCTTACAACATCGCAGCTCCAGCATCAGGAAGAATTCTCTCCGGCGGTGTTGATTCCGCAGCTCTTTATCCGCCAAAGAAATTCTTTGGAGCGGCAAGAAATATTGAAGATGGCGGATCACTAACTATTTTGGCAACAGCTCTAGTTGAAACTGGCTCAAAGATGGATGAAGTTATCTTTGAAGAGTTTAAAGGAACTGGAAACATGGAGCTTAAGCTGGATCGCAGATTTGCTGATAAGCGCATCTTCCCAGCAGTTGATATCGATGCATCTGGAACTCGTAAGGAAGAAATTCTTATGGGTCCTGAGGAGCTAAATATTGTCTGGAAGCTACGTCGAGTTCTACACGCCCTTGATTCCCAACAAGCACTTGAACTTCTCCTTGAGAAGATGAAGGGCACAAAGTCGAATTCTGAATTTTTGATGCAGGTTCAAAAGACCACCGTTGGTCCTGATCAATCCCCGAAGGGGGAGTAAGGGCCAATTGGCTCAAATGTGGGGGCGTTAGGTAGCCTTCGCACCTAAGTGGCTGGTTCACCGAAATTCCTCGGACCCAGCTAGATGAAAAATAAGGAGCAATGAAGATGCGTAAAGATATTCATCCTGAATATGGATATGTGATATTCCGCGATACCTCTGCAGATTTTGCAATTTTGACTCGCTCAACGATGAAAAGTGACCAGAAGATGGTTTGGAGCGATGGCAAGGAGTATCCGCTAGTTACTGTGGAAATTTCCTCAGCTAGCCATCCTTTCTACACTGGCAAGCAGCGCATCCTTGATACTGGTGGACGTGTAGCTAAGTTCGAAGAGAGAGCTAAGAAACAACAGACCAAGAAGTAGCTTTTAAAGTAAAGGCCGTTGCCCCTTTGAGTAATTGGGGTGCGGTCTTTTCTTATTTATCGAACCAGATTGATTTTGAAGAGAAGGGAGTACGTAAATGGCTGAGAAGAATGCCAATCGTTTCTCCACCATGCCTGAAATTCTTAAAGAGTATGAGCAACTTGAAAAAGATATGGCAGATCCATCGATTCATGCTGATCAAGGAAAAGCTCGCCAACTAGGAAAAAGATATGCCCAACTAGGACCTGTAATTGCTGGCTATCGCGCCTTTAAAAAGTCTGAAGAGGATCTAACTGCTGCTCGCGAACTAGCAGAAGTGGAACCAGATTTTGCTGCAGAGATACCTGCGCTAGAAAAAGCTTATGAAGAATATGCAAGCGCGATGGAAGAGTTGCTATTACCAAGAGATCCCAATGATGATCGAGATGTTATTTTAGAAATTAAAGCTGGAGCTGGCGGCGATGAATCAGCTCTATTTGCTGGAGACCTATTGAGAATGTATCTACGTTATGCCGAGAAGCAAGGCTGGAAGACGGAAATTATCGATGTCACTGAAAGTGATTTGGGTGGCTATAAAGATATTTCTGTTGCAGTAAAGGCTCGCGGCGGAGCAGCTGCGGGGTCAGCCCCATTTTCAAAGCTTAAATTTGAAGGCGGAGTTCATAGAGTTCAAAGAGTTCCAGAGACTGAATCTCAGGGGCGAATCCACACCTCGGCTGCAGGAGTTCTAGTTCTTCCAGAGGCAGAGGAAATTGATGTTCAGATCAATATGAACGAGCTACGCATCGACGTTTATCGCTCATCAGGTCCTGGCGGACAGAGCGTTAACACCACTGATTCAGCAGTACGTATCACTCACATTCCAACTGGCATCGTAGTTTCTTGCCAGAATGAGAAGAGCCAATTACAGAATAAAGAATCAGCACTTCGCATTCTTAGAGCCAGAATGTTGGCCGCTGCTCAAGAGGCAGCAGATGCAGCCGCATCTGCAACAAGAAAAAGCCAAGTTCGAACTGTTGATAGATCTGAGCGAATTCGCACCTATAACTTCCCAGAAAATCGCATTAGCGATCATCGAGTAAATTTCAAGGCAAATAATCTTGATGCAGTATTAAATGGCGAGCTTGATGAAGTAATTGGAGCGCTGCTTGAGGCTGATAAGGCAGAGAAGCTCTCAGCTGCTGAAGCATAAAAATAATGAGCATCAAGCAGGTTCTAAAAGATAAAAAGACGCAATTTGCATCTGCTGGAATTTCAGAGGTGGATGCTGAATTAATCTTGGCATTTGTACTAGGCGTTGAACGTATGGAACTTCATGCAAGAGATTTTGATTTAGAGCTTGAGCAAGTCGAACTCCTTGATGAGCTAATCACAAAGCGAATTTCAGGAAAGCCAACCCAATACTTAATTGGGCATGCTCCATTTAGGTATCTAACTTTTCAGGTAGGACAGGGCGTCTTGATTCCAAGGCCGGAGAGTGAGGCTTTAGTTGAAGCAGCACTTATTGAGATTGAAAAAATTCACTCAATGCAGGGCCAATCAAGTAAAACGCCAGTAAGCGTTGTTGATTTAGGTTCAGGTAGTGGCGCACTTGCCATCTCCGTTGCCCATGAGGCAGAGCAGAAGAATTGGCCAGTCACTGTTGTCGCTGTGGAAAAATCAGATGAAGCTATTAAGTGGCTTAAGCGCAACATTGCAGCCTGCGATGTCTCGGTTCGCGTTATCTCTGGCGATGTTTTGGAGGTTCTAGAAGGGGTTAAGTGCGACATTGTTATTGCAAACCCTCCCTATGTCCCAGATGGCGATAAATTGCCAGAGTTAGTCATTGAAAATGAACCAAGAGAGGCGCTCTTTGGTGGTGGAGCTGATGGTCTTGAGATTCCGAGAAGATTTATTAAGGCTGCATCTATCTTATTAAAGCCTGGCGGTCTACTGATTATGGAACACCACGAGAGTCAATCTCTCCTACTTGAGGCTGAGTTAGCAAAGGGCTACTCTGAGATAAATCTGAATCGTGATTTAAATAATCGTCCAAGATGGATCAGCGCTAGGCGAGAGGCAGAGTAATGGCAGAGAGATACTCGCTAACCGATGGCCTAATTGATAGTAATGAGTTAATCGAAAGAGCAGTTGCCTCTCTTCGAGATGGCAAGCTAATCATCGCCCCACTTGAACATGGATATGTGTATTTAGCAGATGCCTTCAATCATGGCGCAGTAAAGAAAATTCATAAACTACGTCAATCTCCACCAGCAACTGCGGCGCAGGTAATAGTTGGAGATGTAAAAACTGTAAAAGGTATTTCTCTCCAATTCGGTGAAACAATTACTGCGCTTGCAGAAAAATTCTGGCCCGGTCTTTTAACTATTAATCTCACCCCTGCTCAAGGTTTAGTCTGGGATTTGGGAGATGCAAGAGCCTTAAATGAAATTTCAGTTCGAGTGCCAAATGCAGAATTTGTTCGAAGCGTTGCACTTGCCTCAGGTCCACTAGCTGTTGGAGCAGCCTGCCTATCTGGAAGACCTGTTCCAAGAAAATCTACTTTCTTTCCAGCTTTAGATAGTGATTATGCAGCGCTCTTTGATCTAGGTGAACTGCCAGAGGGGCCAAGCTCTACCGTTATTGCCATTGAGCAAGAAGGGGCAAGGCTTGTTCGCGCGGGAGCAATATCACTTGCCGACTTGCGCTCTGTTTCTGCCAATATTTCAGTTCCCGCCTAGGATTTAGGCCATGTCAGAGACTTTCTTCGGTCCAGATTTCCAAGCCCTACAGGGACAAGATCCAGAAATTGCTGCAATTTTAATTTCTGAACTTGATAGGCAGCGCCAGAACCTGCAATTAATAGCCAGTGAGAATTTCACATCTCCAGCTGTTCTTGCTGCTCTTGGTTCAACTCTTTCAAATAAATACGCTGAAGGCTATCCAGGAAAGCGCTATTACGGAGGATGCGAAGAGGTTGATAAGGCTGAAGTAATTGGAATTGCAAGAGCTAAAGAATTATTTGGGGCTGAACATGCAAATTTGCAACCACACTCAGGAGCAAGTGCCAACGTTGCGGTTTATCAAGCTTTCACAAAGCCTGGAGATACCGTTCTTGCTATGTCTCTTCCACATGGTGGTCATTTAACCCATGGATCTAAAGTTAATTTCTCTGGTAAGTGGTTTAACGTTGAATCATATGGAGTAAGGCAAGATAACGAGTTAATTGATTATGACGAGCTTCGCGATATCGCGCTACGAGTAAAACCAAAGATGATCTGCTCAGGAGCCACTGCCTATCCAAGCTTGATTGATTTTAAAACAGTTAGAAGTATCTGTGATGAAGTTGGGGCAATTATGTGGGTTGATGCAGCTCACTTCATTGGTTTAGTTGCTGGAAAAGCTATTCCTTCGCCAGTTGAATATGCAGATGTTGTTTCATTTACTACCCATAAAGTTTTAAGAGGTCCTCGAGGTGGAATGATTTTGAGTAAAGCTGCTCATGCATCCGCCATTGATAAAGCAATATTTCCAGGGATGCAGGGCGGACCAATTATGAGCGCGGTAGCTGCAAAAGCTATAGCCCTAAAAGAATGTGCCACACCGCAGTATCAGGCCTATGCCAAGCAAGTAATTGTTAATGCGAAAGCACTCGCAAAGTCCTTAGAGGATGAAGGAATGAGAGCAGTATCTGGGGGAACAGAGACCCACCTAGCCCTCATAGATATTCGCTCAACTGGGGTTAATGGAAAAGTAGCAGATGAAAGATGCGGCCGAGCTGGAATTTCACTAAATAAAAATGCCATTCCTTATGATCCAGAATCACCTGCGGTAACAAGTGGAATAAGAGTCGGAACGCCAGCAGTGACTACGCAAGGCATGGGCACCGAGCAGATGCCAGTGATTGCTTCTTTAATCGCTCGCGCCATTAAAGATGGAGAAGATGAGGCAAAGATTGCTCAGATTCGTAAGGAAGTAAATGCACTAACTGCAAAGTTCCCTGTCTATCCAGCCTAATGCGCGAATACCTCTTAACTCTTTTAATCGCTGCAGTACTTACTTATATGTGCACTCCTCTGGTTCGCTCTCTTGCGCTGCGCTCAAAGGCTGTTGCATCAGTTAGAGAGCGCGATATTCATACGCTAGAAACCCCGCGTTGGGGTGGGGTAGCGATGTGGCTAGCCATGGGAGCAACATTAGTAATGGTAGGTAGCCTTAATTTAGTCGGTAAGGCTTACTCTCAAGAACTACTAGGAATATTTCTTGCTTCAACTTTTGTGCTATTAATTGGCGCTTTCGATGATCGCTATGAATTAGATGCCATTACAAAGTTAGCAGGTCAAGGCCTGGCGGCAGCAATACTTTTGATTTTTGGAATTCAAATTCTCTGGCTACCAATCGATGGAATCATTGTTCTTCCGACAAATATCGGTCAGCTATTAACAGTAGTTGTGGTTGTTGTAATTATTAATGCGGTTAACTTCATAGATGGTCTAGATGGTCTTGCTACCGGAATTGTTGGTATCTCTGCGGCAGCATTCTTTGGCTTCTCATATCTATTAGCTGTTGAAAATGGCTTTAGTCGAGCTGGCGCGCCATCTCTTGTTACGGCAATTGTCATTGGCTGCTGCCTAGGTTTTCTGCCACATAACACCCATCCAGCAAAGATATTTATGGGTGATTCTGGATCGATGTTTCTAGGTTTACTACTTGCAGCATCAGCTATTACTTTGATGGGCCAAATTGATGCTAACGCGCTATTTGCAGAAAATATTGGACCTGCCGCTCTTCCACTTCTCTTGCCATTTGCAGTTCTTGCTATTCCATTACTTGATCTAGCGCTGGCAGTTCTGCGCAGAGTTAAATCGGGACGCTCGCCCTTTGCTCCCGATCAAGAGCATCTCCATCATAAGTTAATGGCATGGGGAAACTCGCAACAAAGAAGCGCAGTAATTCTCTATTTAGTCACCGCCATGCTTGCTCTTCCTGCGATGCTCTCAGCATTTATTCCATTATGGGCAGCGCTTTTAGTTGGCGCTCTACTGCTACTTAGCGCCATGATTACCACTAAGCGAGAGAAGAAGGTCAAGGCATAGATGGATATTGCATCATCTAATAAGCAGATGTGGCGCGGAGCTTTAAGCGCATCACTTGTTGCAACTGTAATCGCAATTGTCTTTTTTACTATTTATTTAGGCGCTCCAGGTTTTTTTGGAAGCGCACTTGCAAGTTTTGTGGTTTTGATATTTTTTTCCGTTTCAATCCTCGTTGGGATATTAAGCAGAAACTCAGATCCAATTTCAGTCATGGCCCTTGCCTTAATGTCTTATTTCACCAAGCTCTTGCTAATTGCCCTCTTTCTAATTGCGGTCACGCGTTTAAGTGAGCCTGACTCACTTGATAGGTCTGCCTTTGGGATAAGCGCTCTGGCAATCTCTGCCGCATGGCTATCTGGCGAGGTTCGGGCTTTCTTTAAACTACGACTAGAGTTACCTCAACCTAAGAGCCAATCAAAGGAGTGATGATGAGCAGTAATGAGCCAAAAAGACCGAGCGAAGACAATGCCTTCTGGACCATCTTTGGATACATGCTCTCAGGGCTTCTAATCTGGGGCGGCATTGGCTGGGGGCTTGATCAATGGCTTAATACCGGCTTCTTCCTTCTGGCCGGCCTTCTTTTGGGAATGGGATCAGCTCTTTATCTAGTCTGGCTCCGTTTTGGGCGAAAGTAAGTAAGCCCCCTCGAATTTAAGTAAGGCAAGTAACCCTTTTGACCCCTATTTTGGCTAAATTGAATTTCTCAACCTGGCCTCTTGCCCATAGGGTTACCCCGTCTTCCCTATGAAATAAGGTCCAATAACGCTTCAAGGAGTTCTTTCTTGCTTAGTTATGCAGCCGAGGTTGGCAAGGATGAGGGATTTAATCCCCCCGATGCCGGAGACTTCAACCTCCCTCCATTCATTGAAGGTAATGAGTTTGCAACTAAGCCAATTCTTCTAGTTTTTCTCTCAGTAATTTTGATTTCAATCTTCTTCATACTCGCCTCAAGAAAGGCAGCATTAGTTCCCTCAAAACTCCAATTTGCAGGAGAGTCGGTCTATTCATTTGTAAGAAATGATTTAGGTCGCGAAGTAATTGGCCATGAGTTTATGCGCTTTGTCCCATATCTATTTACTCTCTTCACTTTCATTTTAGTGAACAACGTATTTGGAATTGTTCCTATGCTGCAATTTCCAACAATGTCTAGAATCTCATTTCCTTATGTTCTAGCCGCGTTCACATTCTTTATCTTTCATTATGTGGGAATCCGCAAACAAGGTTTCTTCAAATATATGAAAGAGATCATGTTCCTGCCAGGAATTCCAAAACCTGCCTACATCTTGATCACCCCTCTTGAGCTTGCCACTTACTTCTTAGTTCGCCCACTGACTTTAAGTCTTCGTCTCTTTGCCAATATGTTTGCTGGTCACCTACTACTTTTGGTATTTATCTTGGGCGGAGAGCACTTGCTGCAAGGAGTAATTGGACTTAAATTGATTAGCCCATTTGCCTTTGCCATCGGTATTGCGCTGACATTCTTTGAATTTATGGTCCAATGCCTGCAGGCCTATATCTTTACGCTTCTAACCGCTCTATATATCGCCGGAGCGTTAGCAGATGAGCATTAAATAACCAGATTTACTCACGATAACGCTCGGTTATTGTGAAGGATAAAGAAGAAGGAAAGGTAAGAAACATGGAAGGCACACTCAACCTGGTCGGTTTTGGCCTGGCAGCGATTGGACCGGGTATTGCAACCGGACTTATTTTCGCCGCATATATCAATGGAGTAGCACGTCAGCCAGAGGCTCGAAGCGTTCTCCAGCCGATCGCATTCCTAGGCTTCGCACTCGCTGAAGCTCTAGCGCTATTCGGTCTAGTTCTAGCATTCGTTCTCTAGAGTCAAGCAAATAAGCATGCGCTCTATTGAATTGGCGGCAGAGGAGTTAAATCCTTTAATTCCGCATACCGCAGAGATAATTGTTGGCTTCATCGCCTTCTCACTTCTCTATATGGTGCTGCGACGCGCGGTTGTTCCACGTTTTGAAAAAGCATTTGCAGAAAGAACAGATGCGATTCAAGGCGGTATGGAGCGAGCAGAGAAGGCTCAGCTTGAAGCAGAGGCAGCTCTTAAGCAATATAAAGCTCAACTCCAAGATGCTCGCGGCGAAGCTGCAAGTATTCGAGAGGAAGCAAGAGCGCAAGGCGCTGCAATCATTGAAGAGATGCGAGTCAAAGCTCAAGAAGAGGCAACTCGTATCGCTGCAAGCGCGCAAGCTGCCATCGAGTCTGAGCGTCAAGCAGCGCTTACTTCACTTCGTAATGAAGTTGGAACTCTTGCAACGCAGTTAGCATCAAAGATTGTCGGAGAAGCACTTGATGACCAGGTCCGTCAGTCAAGAATTGTGGATCGTTTCCTAGAAGATCTGGAGAAGAGTAAGTAAAAATGAGTAGAGCAATGGCAGCACTGGGTGGGGCGTCACGCCAATCACTTATCGCTGCTCGCAAATCACTTGATGAGCTCTTAAAGGGCTTATCTGCAGCAGAAGCATCTGCGCTCTCTGCTCATTTATTTGCCGTTGTTGCAACTCTTGATTCCTCAACTCCACTTCGCCGCGCGCTAACTGATAACTCAAGGGATGCTAATTCCAAAGCAGAACTTGCAAAAGAACTCTTTGCTAAGAGCACATCTGATCTGAGCATCAAGCTGCTAATTAGCCTCACCGCCCTTCGTTGGTCGAGCCCATCGAATCTTGGCGATGTAATTGAGCAATTAGCCGTTGAAGCTGAGGCATCAGTTGCTAATCAAAATAACGAGCTAGATCGACTTGAGGAGGAGATTTTTCAGTTCTCAAGAATCGTGGCTAGTGATCTCGAACTTCGTCAGATTCTCAACTCTTCAAAATATTCAAGTGAGGGCAAGCGAGTTCTTGTTGCAAAATTATTGGCATCAAAGGTATGTCCTTCAACTTCAAGACTACTTGCCTCATTGGTAAGTGGAATGCGGGGAAGAAGTATTGAAAAAACCATCGCCTTTTATGCCAGCGCCGCTGCTGCAAGAAAGATGAGAGTAATTGCTCATGTTAAGAGCGCAGTTGAGTTAAGCCAGGCGCAGAAAGATAAATTAGCAAGCAGCCTCTCTGGCAAGATCGGACAGCCAGTGAGATTAAATGTTGAACTTGATCCAAAAGTTTTGGGTGGTCTATCCATCCGATTTGCAGATGAATTGATTGACGCCACAATCGTCAATCGTTTGGCCGACGCGGGCAGAGCGCTCGCAGTATAGGGAGAGAAAAAATCATGGCGGAATTAACGATTCGACCTGAAGAGATTCGTGATGCCTTAGCAAACTTTGTTAAGTCATACGATCCAGGTAGCGCATCACGCGATGAGATAGGTACCGTCGTGGTAGCTGGCGATGGCATTGCTCGCGTGGAAGGACTTCCATCGACAATGACTAATGAGCTTCTAAAGTTTGAAAATGGCACCTTAGGACTTGCGCTAAACCTTGATGTGCGCGAAATCGGTGTTGTTATCTTGGGTGAATTCACCGGAATTGAAGAGGGAACAACAGTTCGCCGCACTGGAGAGATTCTCTCGGTTCCAGTTGGTGATGGATTTTTAGGAAGAGTTGTTGACGCCCTCGGTCGCCCAATTGATGGCAAAGGCGAAATCAAGGCAGAAACTACTCGCGCACTTGAACTACAAGCCCCATCAGTTGTTCAAAGACAGCCAGTTAAAGAGCCATTAGCTACTGGAATTAAAGCAATTGATGCAATGACTGCAATCGGCCGCGGTCAGCGTCAGTTGATTATCGGCGATCGTCAGACTGGAAAGACTGCGGTTGCAATTGACACCATTATTAACCAGCGCGATAACTGGAGAAGTGGTGATAAGAAGAAGCAGGTTAAATGTATTTATGTAGCAATTGGTCAGAAGGGTTCAACTATCGCATCTGTTAAAGGAGCGTTAGAAGAAGCTGGAGCGATGGAGTACACAACAATTGTTGCAGCGCCTGCATCTGATCCAGCAGGATTTAAATACCTCGCTCCTTACACCGGCTCTGCTATTGGTCAGCACTGGATGTATGGCGGGGGACATGTACTAATTGTTTTTGATGATCTCTCCAAGCAAGCCGAGGCTTATCGCTCAGTCTCACTCTTGCTTCGCCGTCCACCAGGTCGTGAGGCATATCCTGGCGATGTCTTCTACTTACACTCTCGTCTTCTTGAGCGCTGCGCAAAACTCTCTGATGAGTTAGGCGGCGGCTCAATGACTGGTCTTCCAATTATTGAAACAAAAGGTAATGACGTTTCAGCCTTCATTCCAACAAACGTTATTTCAATTACCGATGGACAGTGCTTCCTTGAAACCGATCTCTTTAACTCAGGAGTTCGCCCTGCTATCAACGTTGGTATTTCAGTTTCTCGCGTTGGTGGTTCGGCTCAGACTAAAGCGATGAAGAAAATCGCTGGTCGCCTCCGTCTTGACCTTGCACAATTTCGCGAGCTAGAGGCATTCGCTGCCTTCGGTTCAGATCTTGATGCAGCTTCTAAGGCACAACTAGAGCGCGGCGCACGTTTGGTGGAGCTACTCAAGCAGCAGCAATACACACCATTCTCACTCGAGAGAATGATTGTCTCGATCTGGGCTGGAACCACAGGACAGCTAGATTCAATTCCAGTTGCTGATATCCGCCGCTTTGAATCAGAGTTTCTTGATTATGTTGGGCGCGAACAAAAGGCCATCTTTGATGTTATCGCTGAGAGCAAAGAGCTAACCGATGACACTGTTGCCAAATTGACCGCAGCTATTAATACCTTCAAAGAGCAATTTGCTTCTTCATCAGCATCTGCTGTTAATGAGGCCCCTGCTCAAGCAGAAGGCAGCGATGGCACCGAGCAGATTACGAAATATAAGAAGTAGATAAATGGGCGCTCAACTACGCATCTATCGTCGACGCATTCGCTCGGTTAAAGCGACTAAGAAGATCACCCGTGCCATGGAGTTAATCTCGGCATCGCGTATCGTCAAAGCGCAGCAACGAGTAGCAGCCTCGACCCCGTACGCGAATGAATTAACGCGTGCAGTGAGCGCAGTTGCCACATTTTCAAATACTGATCACCCGCTAACTACCGAATCGACAAATCCAAAGCGCGCTGCAGTATTAATCATTACTGCAGATCGAGGAATGGCTGGGGCTTACTCATCAAGTGCAATTAAGGAAGCAGATGGTCTAGTCATCACACTTAAGGAGCGCGGTCTTGAGGTAAACACCTATCTGGTGGGAAGAAAAGCAGTTAACTACTTCAAATTCCGTAATCGCCCAATTAAGAATTCTTGGACTGGCTTTTCTGATAATCCAACTTATGCTCACG
The DNA here is from genome assembly GCA_003569145.1 of Clavibacter sp. Lineage (GTDB taxonomy): Bacteria > Actinomycetota > Actinomycetes > Nanopelagicales > Nanopelagicaceae > MAG-120802. Next base: position 44,536 of record BGOH01000003.1, read on the forward strand.
CTAAAACAATTGCTGATGAATTAATTCCAGCATTTATTGCCGATGCCGCAACAGATATCAATGGTGTGGATGAACTCCATATTGTTTATACCGAATTTAAATCAATGATTGCTCAGATTGCGATGAATAAGCGGATGCTTCCGCTAGAAGTCGTTGAAGCTGAAGGCCCAGCTCCTGCAGGGCTTCTACCAATGTATGAATTTGAACCTAATGCAGCAGAAGTTCTCAACGCCCTTCTGCCACGCTATATCGAGTCGCGCGTCTATAACGCACTTCTGCAGTCGGCAGCCTCCGAACATGCAGCAAGACGACGTGCGATGAAGTCAGCCACAGATAATGCTGATGAGCTAATAAAGTCGTTGACCAGACTTGCAAACGCGGCCCGTCAGGCCGAAATTACGCAAGAAATCAGTGAAATCGTCGGCGGCGCAGACGCGCTCGCCTCAGCAAGCGCAGGGAGCGAATAATGACAACTAAGACAGCAACCGGACGCGTAGCGCGCGTAATTGGACCGGTCGTTGATATCGAATTTCCAGCAGATTCGATGCCTGCGATCTATAACGCGTTAAACGTAGAGGTAACACTTGGCGGTGAGATGCGAAAGCTCACACTAGAGGTCGCCCAACACATTGGCGATAACTTGGTGCGCGCTATCTCGATGCAACCAACCGATGGAATGGTTCGTGGCGTTGAGGTAAGTGATACCGGAGCGGCAATCTCTGTTCCAGTCGGAGATGTCACAAAGGGCCATGTATTTAACGCCCTCGGTGAATCACTTGATGTGCCAACCTCATCTCTTGATATCAAAGAGCGTTGGCCAATTCATAGAACTGCTCCTGCCTTTGATCAACTTGAGTCAAAGACTGAGATGTTTGCAACCGGAATTAAAGTTATCGATCTTCTAACTCCTTATGTTAAGGGTGGAAAGATTGGTCTCTTTGGTGGCGCTGGAGTTGGTAAAACTGTTCTTATCCAAGAGATGATCTATCGCGTTGCTGAAAACTTCGGTGGCGTTTCAGTATTTGCCGGCGTTGGTGAGCGTACTCGTGAGGGTAACGATCTATTTTTGGAAATGACTGAGACCGGAGTTATCAATAAGACAGCTCTAGTCTTTGGTCAGATGGATGAACCACCTGGAACGCGTCTTCGCGTTGCACTCTCAGCTCTAACAATGGCGGAGTATTTCCGTGATGTGCAGAAGCAGGATGTGCTCCTGTTTATCGATAACATCTTCCGCTTTACTCAAGCAGGATCAGAGGTTTCAACACTTCTTGGTCGTATGCCATCTGCTGTGGGATATCAGCCAACTCTTGCTGATGAAATGGGCGTGCTTCAGGAGCGTATTACCTCAACTAGAGGCCACTCAATTACCTCGATGCAGGCTATTTATGTCCCAGCTGATGACATTACAGACCCTGCGCCGCACACCACATTCACCCACCTTGATGCCACCACAGTTCTATCTCGTCCAATTTCAGAACTTGGTATCTATCCTGCGGTGGATCCACTTGATTCAACTTCGCGCATTCTTGACCCTCGCTATATTGGAGAGAATCACTTCCGAGTAGCAAACCGCGTGAAGCAGATCTTGCAGAGATATAAAGATCTTCAAGACATCATCGCCATCCTTGGTATCGATGAACTCTCTGAAGAAGATCGAATTCTCGTTGGTCGCGCTCGTCGTATTCAGCGCTTCCTATCGCAAAATACTTTCGTAGCTAAGGTCTTTACCGGACTTGATGGTTCATTTGTTCCACTAACTGAAACCATTGCAGCATTTGATGCTCTAGCAAATGGAGACTATGACCACATTCCAGAGCAGGCCTTCTTTATGTGCGGCGGATTAGAAGATGTCGAACGTAAAGCTGCAGAGTTGGCAAAGAAGTAAAAGATGTCAGATAAAACGCTAACCGTTGAGTTCGTAACGCCAGAGAAGCGAGTCTTCTCTGGCAAAGCGATCTCCCTCTCTGCTAGAACGCTAGAAGGTGATCTTGGAATATTGGTAGATCACGCACCACTTCTAGGGGTTTTAGTAGATGGCAAAGTCAGTATTGAGGGCGTTGACGGCAGCGTGCAAGAGTTTGAAGTAAGTGGCGGATTCATCTCAGTTGCTAATAATCGCATTTCAGTTTTAGGTGAGAGTGCGACGCAATAGCTTTTTCTTAATCGCCCTTGCGCTCACATTGAGTGCTGGGCCAGCACTTGCGCATTACCCAGTCAATCTAAAGGCTTCACATAACACTGTCTCAAAGAGTCCAATTCTGCTTGATGGCACTATCTCATTTGCTGTTTATGCAGACTTTGCTAAGGCTAAAGATCAGCGAAGCGTTCGTTTTGCCTTGAAAGAAGGCGATGAATTAAACGTCGAATACTTGATTGTTGATGCGGCCCCAACTAATAAGTTAAAGAGCTCCCAACTTCCAGGAGTCACTATAACTACGCCATCGGGAAAGAAAATTATGATGAAGATTAATGAGCGTTCACCTTTTTATGAACCATATGGCAAGAAGAATTACTTCTTCCTCTCAAGAATCACCCAGAGCGCTGAAGCTGGAATTTACTCCATCACAGCTACTGCAAAGAGAAAGTCATCTGCTGTCTTGGCAATTGGCAGAACTGAAACCAGGGGCGAGTATCTAGAAGTTGGAAGTAGCGCCAGAACTTGTCCAATAACATTGAAGAACGAGGATTTAATCTCAGAAGGTAGAGCAAACCAGTTGATCTCCATGAGCGAAGTAGAAGCAGAGGTTTGCGCAGCTGCTAACTCTTGGATTTATCGTATTGGCAAAAAAGATGGTGAAGAATTTATGCTGACTAAGGATTATCGAACCAATCGAGTCACCGTAAGTGTTGAGTCAGGTTTTATTACTAAAGTGAGCGTTGGCTAAAGCTTTAATCAACTCTAGTTACATCTGCTCCAAGTCCTTGAAGTTGCTGGGCAAAATCTGGATAGCCACGATCTATGTGATGGCCACCTTCAATAAAGGTTATTCCTTCGCTAACTAAACCTGCAAGAACAAGGCCCGCTCCAGCTCTAATATCTGAGGCAACGACAGGGGCTGAAGATAGCTCTTTGATTCCAGTAATTGATGCGTGATGGCCATCAACTCTAATCTTTGCTCCAAGGCGCAAGAGTTCATTGACAAACATGAAACGTCCTTCAAAGACATTTTCAGTCACTAGTGAATCACCTTCGGCGATTGCATTTAAGGTGATTACAAAGGGCTGTAGATCAGTTGGAAATCCAGGGTAGGGCAGGGTTGCTACATCGATAGCTGTTGGCCTTCTATCCATTTTCACTCTTATTCCATCGGAAATACTGGTGATTACCGCCCCTGCTGAAACTAGTTTTTCTAAAGGTAGCTCTAAATGTTCAGGCCTTGCGCCATGGATGCTGATGTCACCTAAGGTCATAGTCGCTGCAAATGCCCAAGTTCCAGTAACAATTCGATCAGAAATTGCAGTGTGAGTCGCGCCTTTAAGTGATTTAACTCCAGTAATAGTGATTGTTGAGGTGCCAAGTCCTTGAATATCTGCCCCCATGGCAATTAAGAAGTTTCCAATATCAACAATATCTGGCTCTCTTGCAGCATTTTCAAGCGTGGTTACTCCTGATGCTAGAACTGCTGCGCTCATAATGTTTTCAGTAGCGCCAACGCTAGGAAATTCAAGTTCAATCTGCGTTCCAGTTAATCCTTTTGCAGCGCTTGCAATGATGTAACCATGTTCGTTGTGAGCTTCAGCTCCAAGTGCGACAAGGCCCTTAGTATGAAAATCAAGTCCTCTTGAACCAATGGCATCACCGCCAGGAAGAGCAACTTCTGCTTTGCCAAGTCTTGCAACCAGTGGACCTAAAACATTTATTGATGCGCGAAGTTTTCTAACTGATTCATACTCCGCGCGATGACCTGGTGTTTCTGGCACATCAATTGTGATGCTCTTACTTTCAAAATCTCTAGATATTTTGCAACCTAGCGTCTCTAGTAGCTCTGCCATCATGGCAACATCTGCAATGTCTGGAACATTTCTAATCGTTGAGCTTCCTGGCGCAAGCAGTGAGACTGCCATTAACTTTAAAACCGAGTTCTTAGCACCAGAGATATAGACATCGCCAACTAATCGCGCGCCACCAACGACGCGGAAGCGATCGGGGTTTATCTGCCCGGCTATGGGATAGAGCTTGGCCATAAACTCCTCTTAATTCCTTCCCAATTCCAAGTATTTGCCTACCTAAGTGGCTACATCGTAACGACTCTATTAGGGTGAGCCCATGGTAAATCTGACTCGTATTTATACAAAAACTGGCGATGATGGCACGACATCACTTGGGGATATGAGTCGAACCTCTAAAAATGACCCACGTCTTGAGGCATATGCCACCGTTGATGAGGCAAATTCCTATATCGGAGTAGTGCTAGCTAGCGCCAATTTAGATAAAGAAATCTCAAAATTATTAGTTCGAATTCAGAATGATTTATTTGATGTAGGAGCAGATCTCTGTACCCCAGTAGTAGATAACCCAGAGCATGAACCGCTGAGAGTTTTGCAATCTCAAGTTGATTACATTGAAGCCCAAATCGATCATTACAACGCAAGCCTTGCTCCTTTGAAGTCCTTTGTTCTTCCTTCAGGAACTCCAGCTTCGGCTCACCTGCATGTTGCAAGAACTGTGGTTAGGCGCGCTGAGCGCAGAACCTGGCAGGCAATCCACTCATTTGGAGAGGGCGTAAATAAACTAACAGCAAAGTATTTGAATCGTTTATCAGATTTACTCTTCGTCCTTGCTCGGTATGAAAATAGAGAGAGTGGCGATCAACTCTGGGTTCCAGGAAAGAATCGCTAGCTCCTTAAGATTGCTTGAGCAACGCTAATCTCTTTTTCAAAAACGAGTATTTTTGGACCACTCTTAGTTTGAGTCAAAGTTGCTTTAATTCCATGTTCACCTAATTTCAACCTCAACATTTCGCCCTCTACAAAGTTACTTGGTGAGGCAACAACCTTTAATAAACCATATTCGTCTTCATCGCCAATCTTCTTAGGTTTTTCAACTAAAGATGAGCCACGAGAAAAAGCCCATTTAAGCAAAATAATAAATAAGCCCATTACTGCAAAGCCAGCAAATGATGTGAAAAAGAGAGTGTTATTTATTCCACCAAGCATTACTACCTCCTACGAATTACTTGGGCTAGCAGTTGGAGTGGGGGCAACAATGGGTGAGTAGATATTGCCTGGTTTTGGTTTATTTGTTGAATCCCTATGGCAAATTACCTTTATTGCGCCGATAGAAGTTCCTGGAGTTACTTCGGCTCCACTGATAAGAAAGATAGTGGCTTGCTCCTTTGCTTTACTGCTGGTGTGATAAGTAGCTAGTGTTCCAATTTTTTCCTTACTCAAATCTGAGGCTTTTAGGCTAAATACTGAGGAATTAACCTCCCACCACTTACATCCGGTTTCAGAGGCAACAAAAACTGCGCCGCAAGCAAATTCTTCACAAGTTTTAACTAGAGGTTGAAGTGACTTCTTGGCAGAGAGTAAGCCGATTACATCTTTGCTACTTGGAACTTTGGCATAGACACCTTCTTTGCCTTTAAAACCTTCAGGGGGCCATTTAGCTGCAGGAGAGGGGATGGGCTTAGCGGTTTTCTTTGCAACGACTTTGACCTGATCTGCTTGGCCAGTTGCAGGTGAAAGCAGAGCTGCGACAAGGCAGGTGATTAATATTGTTACAAGCTTTGAGTTCACGGAGGTAATCTTGCCTCAATTGCGAGAGAATATCCCTGTGAGTCCTCGGAGAAATAGACCAAAGCAGCGTGGTCGCAAGATAAAAAGCGATGAAGAAAGTGATTCCCCCTCGCATCAAAGCATTGAAGAGCATAGCGAAGGCATCTATATGGTCCGCAAAATCACTGGATCATCGTCTAATAAGCCATATCGCTGCCCAGGTTGTGATCAATTAATTCCTATGGCAACACCACATATCGTTGCTTGGATCGAACATGATGTGGAGTCTCGTCGTCATTGGCATAGCGCTTGTTGGAGTAAGAAAGATAAGAGAAAACCAAAAATCGAGAGAAGTAGAAACGCTCCTAGGTTTTAGCGTCTGCGACGTTTATGCAAAATCTTTGTTAACAACATAACTATTCGATCAGCTCTCTGGCTTCTATCAAAAGTTGTGAAATTAATTGGAATTCTAAATCTAGGCTTGATTATTGCTCTTGGATAGGTGAATTCAAGAAGGCCCTCTGCGCCATGAGTTCTTCCATACCCACTATCTTTAATGCCACCAAAGGGGAGAGAACTTACTGCAGTATTTGAAAAAGCTGAGTTAATTGAAACCATTCCACACTTAAGTAGCGAGGCGATTCTCTTGCCATTCTTCTTTGACCAGACGGCAGCACCAAGGCCATAGTTACTAGCATTTGCTAGATCAACTGCCTCATCCATATTTCTAACTGTATTGATGATTAAAGTAGGGCCAAAAGTCTCATCACTTATTGCTTTTGAATCCTCAGGCACATCAGCCAAAATCACAGGGCTAACAAAATTGCCTTTTACAGCAGACCTATCGCCAAAGAGAAAGCGTCCGCCGCGTTTTTCAGCATCATCGATATGGGCTTTGATGACCTTTAGTTGAGAAGGCATAGTGGCAGGTCCATAGTTGGCGCCATCTTCATAACCTGCTTTGATTTTTGTTGCCTGCTCCACAATTAAAGAAGAAAATTTCTCAGCAACATCTCTATGGACATAAACCCGCTCGGCTGCAATACAAGATTGACCAGCATTAGCCATAGCGTGCCAGAGCGTTACTTCAGCAGCTTTCTTCAAATCAGCATCGCGATCAATTAATACTGCATCTTTTCCACCACATTCAAGTAGCACTGGAGTCATATTAAGAGCGCAAGCTGCTGCAACTAATTTTCCAGTTTTAGTCGATCCAGTAAAGGAAATTTTGCCCACTTTTGACTTTGTAAGTGCAGCTCCAGTTTCAGCTCCACCTGTTATTACTGTGAAGATATCTGCAAAGGGAGCGATACGTTTCCAACTCTCTCCAAGCCATGCACCAACTGCTGGAGTAAATTCACTTGGCTTAAAAACTACGGTATTTCCAGCGGCCAAGGCATAGGCAATAGAGCCAACAGGAGTAAAAAATGGATAGTTCCAAGGTCCAATGATTCCGATTACACCAAAAGGGGATCTCTGAACTTTTGCTGCCATATTAAACATCAATAAACCTGAAGGGCGTGATTGATCACTTAACACTTTTGGCGCATATTTTGCTGCCCAGCCAATATGTTCTATTGCAATGCTGACTTCAAGGCGAGCATCACTTAAAGGCTTTCCCGTCTCGCGATGGATTAAATCTGCGCTGCTTTCAATCTCGCGTGTTAATAAAGATGCCCAATCACGCAGGATTATTCCGCGTTTTCTAAAACTTAACGAAGCCCAATGCTCACTTGCGATACTTGCTTTAGCAACAGCCTCATCAACTTCTTTGGCAGATGTTTGGGAAAAAACGCCAATTACATCGCCAGTTGCTGGATTTAAGGATTCGAAGGTTTTCATACTCAGGGATAAACTTACAGGCATGGCGGAGTTGATACGACCCAGCACAGTTCTGCCCGCCGAGCGCAGCGCTATTACCTTTCTCACCAGCGATGGGCTCAAGTTGATAGGTGAAATTGCAAGACCCATCCAAGATAACCAGGGAATCGGCCTGCTCTGCCTTCATCCTCTTCCAACCCATGGCGGGATGATGGATAGCCACATCTATAAAAAAGCTGCAAATCGCCTTCCACACCTAGCAGGAATTAATGTGATTCGCTTCAACACTCGTGGCACCAAAAGTGATCAAGGAATAAGTGAAGGTCAGTTTGGGGAGGGAATCACTGAGAGAGAAGATGTAATTGCTGCAATAAATTACTCTTTCGATCAACTTGGAATAAAGAATCTATGGGTTAGCGGATGGTCTTTTGGAAGTGATTTAGCTTTGAAGTATGCGCGAGATAAGCGAGTAATGGGTCTAATACTTCTCTCACCGCCACTTAGATTTTCAACCGATGAAGACCTTGCTTTCTGGGGGCAAGACGGCAGAGGTATCACTGCGCTAATTCCAGAGTTTGATGATTACTTAAAGCCAGATCAGGCTAAGCAGCGATTTGCTCCAATTCCTCAAGCAGAACTCATCGCCATCAAAGATGGCAAACATTTATGGGTAGGTGAGCCCTTTGTTCATAGAGTTTTGAGTGAAATAGTTAAAGTCATTTCTCCTGAACGATTGCCTATACCGCTTGAGATTTAATTCAAGAATTATCAGTTTTTGGAAAGACCACTTCATCCATTATTAGCAATATCGCAGCAGCGATTGGAACAGCAAGGATTCCGCCAACTAAACCAAGAAGTGATGTTCCAAGAAGAGCTGCAACAATTGTTACTAAGCCTGGAATGGCAAGTGAGCGTTTCATAATTCTTGGTGTGATAATGAAATTCTCAATCTGAACATATGCGGTATAAAGAATTAGAGCAAGAAGAGCCTTACTTGGAGATTGGGTAAGGGCGACCAAAATAACAATGCTGGCACCCAGAAAGTGACCAATTAAAGGAATTAAAGCAACAAATAAAATGACCATGGATAGGGCTGCCGCATAGGGCAGAGCAAGTCCAAGGGCTAGTGCAAAAACAAATAAAGCAGCAAGGCCAGCGATTAATACCTGACTTCCCACAAAGCTTCCAACTCGAGAGATTATTGCATCGCCAATGCTTGATACTCGTGCTCTTCTTGATGCTGGAGCTAGGCGATAAAAGATTTTGGTCACTGATGGCAGAGAGGTAAGAAAGTAGAGAGTGAGAACTAAGACAGTTAGAGCTGAAAAAGCTCCAGATAAAACTGTTCTACCTACGCCAAGAACTCCTCCAAATGCGCCAGTTAGTATCTTTCCATCTGATATCCACTCTTCGAATTTCTTCTCGAGTGAATCAATAAACCCATAATCAACATTAAGTTGATTTAAAGTGGCATTACTTCTTAGTGAATCAAGTAATTGTGGGGCGCTTTCGATTAAATCATTGGCTTGAGTCGCAACTGGTGGTATTACAATCAAGGCAAATAAGGCAATAATTGCCAAGGCGACTACAACCACAACAGCTACAGCTGATGATCTCTTTAGTTTTCTTGATTGCAGGGCATCGACTGTGGGATTAAGTCCCATGGCAAGGAAGAGGGAGATAATTATTAAGACAAATACTTGGCTTGCCGATTGAAGTGCTCGAAGCAGGGTTATGGCTACTAAGGCACCTGAGGCTGCAAGAAAGCCAAAATAGAAGGGGTGTTGCGTGTTAAGTGGAGCACCTTTTTTTCCAAAATCTTGAACTTCTTGAACTTTAGATGGTCTTGCTCCAACTTTTTTAAGAACTCCTCTAATTTTCGCCATACATCTAGTCTAAAGCCTGAAAGAATGCAGCAGTGGCAGCGACAGATAAACAACTACATATAAAGGGACTTGGCGAGGAAATCTCAGCCCTATATAACCTGCCCTGGCATACTCCATTGGAGCAGTGGCCAGAAGATGAAACTCTGGCAGCGCAACGCGGTATTTCTCGTCATATTGTCAGATTGGTTCGCTCAACACCGGATCCTGCTAGTGAAATATATGCAGTAAAAGAAACAGTTGAAGAGTTTGCTGTGCGGGAATATGAAGCCTTGCGTGAATTAAGTCTTAGGGGAGCGCCAGCCGTTGCTCAGGTAGCAATTGTCACTAATCGCTATAGTCAAAACGGTGAAGAACTTCCTTGCGCAATAGTTACTAGATTCTTGCCTTATTCACTTCCCTATCGAGTTATATTAAGTGGTCAGATAACCCAACATGAGATTACAAATATGGCCAATGCTCTGGCATATTTATTAGTCCGCCTTCACTTACTAGGATTTTGGTGGGGAGATTGTTCTCTTTCAAACACTTTGTTTCGAAGAGATGCTGAGGGCTTTGCTGCTTATTTAGTTGATGCTGAAACTGGAGAATTTCAAAAAAAGTTAAGTGATGGGCAGCGAGAGCATGATTTAGAGCTTGCAAGATTTAATGTAGCCGCAGAGCTTGAAGATTTAAAGATTGCTGGCGTTCTATTTCCAGCCATGGATCCAATTAGAGCGAGTGAATCGGTAATTACTCGCTATCGAAAAATATGGAAATCCTTAAGTGAACCGCAGATCTTGCCAGCTGGAGATAGACATGCAGTCGAAAGAGCGATGCGATCGCTTCAAGATATTGGTTTTGCAGTTGAAGAAGTTGATATTCAATTAGCAGGGGATAAATCAACGGTTACCTTTATTCCAAAGCTAGTGGCTCCTAACTATCACTCACAAAGATTAATTGAACTGATGGGCCTTGAAACGGAAGAGCTACAAGCAAAACGGATATTGGCCTCGTTTGATCGCTTTAGATCCCGCGAAATTGAAAAGACTCCTAAGAAAGAAGAAGCTGCCAAACGCTGGCTTAATGAAGTTTTCTATAAGGTCATAAATGCAGTTCCAACTGCAATGCGCGGGCGAGTAGAGGATGCACAGCTATTTCATGAAGTACTTGAACATCGCTGGTATTTGGGGGAAAAGGCAGGGCGAGATTTAGGCCTTGAATTTGCCACCAATGACTACATTTCAAAGGTATTGCCAGAGAGAATGGATTCTGGTGCTCCAACTCTTTGAGAGAATAACGCTATGAGCATGCCTCCTGCTGGTTTTGGTAGAGCTTTTGATTTGAGCTCGCTGACTAAACCAAAAGTTGAAGTAGGGGCCACTTCAAGTGATGAGGCAACTGTTGAAAACTTTATGGCTGATTATGTTGGCCGTTCTAAAGAAAAGCCTGTTGTCCTTCTGGCCTACTCACCAAGAAGCGCGGCAACGGTTGAATTAAGACAATTAATGGCAAGTATTGCAAAGGAAGATAACGATAGCTGGATTTTTGGAGCAATTAATGCCGATACTCAAGTGCAATTGGTGCAAGCGCTTAAAATTACTGCTGTTCCATTTGCAATTGCATTTATAAATGAGCAACCTGTAGCGCTCTTTGATCGAGTCTATCCAAGAGAACAGATTGTCATGGTGATTACTAAGTTATTTGAATTAGCCAAAGAGCAGGGTTTAAATGTTGATGTCCCAGAAGTTAAAGAGATTCCAATGGAGCCAGAGGAGGCAGCTGCTCTAAGTGCTTTAGAGAAGGGTGATTACTCAGGAGCTGCAATGGCTTATCGAAATTGGCTCATGAGAAAACCTGATGAATCAGTTGCCAAAATTGGACTTGCACAGTGCGAGTTAATGATTCGTATCTCAGCCCTCAATCCATCTCTTACTATCAAAGATGCCGATAGTGATCCCACTTCGATAGAGAAGGCGGTAATGGCAGCCGATGTTGAGATTGCACAAGGGCTACAGAAAAACGCATTTGCAAGGCTAATAAATTTTGTTAAAAACTCCAGTGGGGATGAGAAGAAGAGAGCCAAAGAGCACCTATTATTGCTCTTCCAGTTAGTAGATCCTGCCGATCCTGATTTGATCCGTTCTAGAAATGAGTTAGCGAGCGCCTTGTTTTGAATAAACCTCTAGAACGTAGCGAATTACGCCACCTACAAGCCTTCTTCTTCCTATTTGGACTTGGAATTATGTGCCTGGCTCCCAGGCTTCCTGATATCAAAGCAAATCTTGATGTTTCCACCTCCTACTTTGGGTTCTTGATGAGCACAGGCTCAATTGGTGCTTTATCTGCTCAATTGGTTATGGGCCACATCGTTCATCGACTAGGGGTTTATAGAGTTTTGATCTATAGCTCAACACTTACATATTTAACTCTTGGCATCTTGATTGAATTAAAAAGCGCACCGATTTATCTAGTGGTTAATGTCCTCTGTGGTTTTGCTTGGGCTTCCTATCACATCGCAATCAATGCCCAGGCACTACATCGTCAGCATGAAAGCGGCAAACAGATAATTCCTATGCTTCATGGCCTTTGGAGCGCGGGAGCCGTTACTACAGCATTTATTGCTCTCTTAATTTCATCATTTGTTTCATTGAACTGGCACATTCTGACTTTAATCTCCCTGGTTTATTTACTTACTCTTCGTTCAATAAAGGCATCTAAGGCATATCTACTTGCAAGGCCATGAGGTTACTGAAGATGATGAGGTCATAACCTTTAAAAAGATGATTACCTCGTTTCAAATTGATTGGGTTGTCAGCCTTGGCTTTTTATGTGCTTGCTTCTTGAGGTTTCAATCGGCGATTGGGCAACAATTATGGCCCGTCAAGAATTTGGCGTGAGTAAATCCGTTGCAGTTACGCCTTATTTCTTATTTATGGGAGCGATGATTATTGGTCGCCTGACTTATAGTCGAATCAAAGGTAATCGCAGTGATAAAGAGCTTGTTCAACCCTTCGTAGTTATGGGCGGAACAGTATTTCTTACCTGTCTGGCACTTAGCATGCAGATAAAAGAGAGCAACTTAGTTCTTGGATACACCATCTTTTGTCTAGGATTTTTACTTACAGGCTTTGGAATTTCATTTGTTGGTCCTTTATTTTTCGGCTATGCCAGCGCCCGCTCCAACAAACCAGGTGGAGTTGCAGTGGCAGAACTTGGCGCAATGAATCAGGTGCTCACTTTCATCTGCCGCGGAGTAATCTCCCTTGTTGCAGGGGCTGCAACTCTGCCTATTGCGATGGCAATTCCTGGTCTGATGTTGATTCTCGTGGCTTTCTTTGTATCAGCAGCAAGTCAGCCTAAGCGAGGCTAATTAAGCTTTAGCCAGATAGTTGCAAGAGGAGCTAGGCGAATAACTGCCGAATAATCAAAACCTCTGTGTTGAATCTGGTCAACTTTTATCTGATTATTTATTACGCCAGATCCACCATATTTAACATCATCTGTGTTTAGCGCCTCTATCCAATTTCCTGATTTAGGAATCGGAAGGTGATATTGCTCGTGGGGAACTGGGGAGAAATTTGTAATTGAGATTATTTGAGATCCATCATCAGCCAAGCGCTGATATGCCAGAGTATTTCCTGCTCCATCATCTCCAACTAACCAGGTAAAACCATCGCTTGAACTATCTCTCTGCCAGAGAGCTGGGATTTCTTTATAGAGAGCATTTAGATCTTTGACTAAATCTTGAACTCCCTTATGTTCGCCATATTGAGTCAAATGCCAATCAAGTGATTTGTCATGGCTCCACTCATCATTTTGGGCAAATTCAGAGCCCATAAAAAGTAATTTCTTTCCAGGGTGAGACCACATATAGCCATAGAGCGCGCGAAGTGTTGCAACTTTCTGCCAGCGATCTCCAGGGAATTTATTTACTAGGGCTGCTTTACCATGAACAACTTCGTCATGAGAAAGTGGAAGTAAGAAGTTTTCGCTAAAGGCATAGAGAATTGAAAAGGTAATCTCATTATGGTGATAGAGGCGATGAATTGGGTCATGAGAGAGATATTGCAAGCTGTCATGCATCCATCCCATATTCCACTTAAACCCAAAACCTAAACCGTTCTCAGAAGTTGGTTTAGTCACTCCAGCCCAGGCCGTTGATTCTTCAGCAATCATCATGATTCCTGGAAAGCGTTTATAGGCTGTTGCAGTTGCTTCTTGCAAAAACCTCACTGCTGCTAGATTCTCACGTCCCCCAAATTCATTAGCAATCCATTCTCCCTCTTTGCGTGAGTAATCCAGATAGAGCATCGATGCCACAGCATCGACTCGAAGCCCATCAATATGAAAGCTCTCGAGCCAATAAAGAGCGCTAGCTACTAGGAAATTGCGCACTTCGTTTCTTGAGTAATTAAAGATCAGCGTCCCCCAATCAGGGTGCTCACCTAAACGAGGATCTTCATGTTCATAGAGACAAGTGCCATCAAAGCGAGCTAGTGCCCATTCATCTTTCGGAAAATGGGCAGGAACCCAATCTAAAATGACTCCAATTCCAAGGCTGTGTAGGTGATCAATCAGATATCTAAAATCATCAGGGCTTCCAAAGCGCGAAGTTGGAGCAAAATATGAAGTTACTTGATAGCCCCAAGAAGGATCATAGGGATATTCACTAACTGGCATAAATTCAACATGAGTGAATTTATATTCAATTAAGTATTGACCAAGCTCTTGAGCAAGTTGGCGATATGAAAGTCCAGCTCGCCATGAACCTAAATGAACTTCATAGATAGATACCGGACTCTTCCAGGGTTGAAATAAGCCACGGCTATCCATCCACTTACTATCACTCCATTGGTAATTGCTCTCATTAACAATAGATGCAGTGTGTGGCGGTCGCTCGCTCTGCCTAGCTAACGGATCTGCGTGATCAACCCAGCGAGAATCCCTGCCTTGAATAGCAAATTTATATTTAAGTCCCGGGCCAACATCTTTGATGAAAACTTCCCATAACCCGTTAGAACCAAGAGGAATCATCGGATTAATCTCTTTATCCCAGAAATTTGCATCACAAATCAAACTCACTCGTTTTGCATTAGGTGCCCAAAGGCTAAAAGCAGTTCCTATCAACTCACCATTTCATCTCTTTTAACATGAGCTCCCAGTACTTCCCAGAGTGATTCATGCCTTCCTTCGGTGATTAAATACATATCTAACTCACCAAGGGTGCTATGCGGATTTAAATATCCAGCAGGAGGTGATTGAAAAGCGCTTCGCTTTGAAAATAAATTCTTAAACAAGCGGCGCATAGGGCTTAAGCCTAATTACTTCTTGACGCGTGCGATATGGGCAACTCTTCCCATAGGACGTGTGGGATCAAGGCGAATGAAAGTATCGCTACTCCAGCTGTATTTTGCTTGATCTAGAAGGTCGGTAACCTCAAATCCCTTATCTGAAAGGCCGAGCGCTGAAAGATTCCAATGGACCATGGTTTCAATGGCTTTGAATGGATCTAAATTAACAACCACCAGAATGAGATTATCGCCCTCTTTCTTTGAATAGGCGATTACTTGATCAGAGTCGCTCTGATGAAAAGTAATATTTCTTAGGCGCTGAAGGGCAACATTTTGATTCTTTATCTCATTTAACTTGGTGATAAATGGCGCAGAGTTAGAGATTTCTTGGCTGCAGCCTGCCAGTCGCGTACTTTAATTTCATACTTCTCACTATCTCGATACTCCTCTTTACCCTCACCAATAGGGATGTGTTCATAGAGTTCATATCCGGCATACATTCCCCAAGATGGGCTAAGAGTTGAAGCTAGAACTGCTCGAAGCGCAAAGGCTGCAGGATTTCCGCTCTGCAAATGAAAGGGAAGAATATCTGGGGTATTAACCCAGAAATTTGGGCGAAAGAAAGCGCTGGTTTGATAGGCAACTTCCTTGGCATATTCCTCTAATTCAGACTTGGTAACTCGCCAGGTGAAATAGGTATAGGACTGCTGAAAACCAGCTTTCCCAAGGGCATGCATCATCGCAGGAGTTGTGAAAGCCTCTGCAAGAAAAACAACTTGAGGATATTTTTGATTTATCTTTGCAATAAAATCTGCCCAGAAATTAATTGGCTTAGTATGTGGATTATCAACTCTAAAGATATTGATTCCAAGTTCTATCCATAGCGTTACTACTCGATAGATTTCTGCAAAGAGCCCTGGATAATCATTATCAAAATTTAGGGGATAGATATCTTGATATTTCTTTGGAGGATTCTCGGCATAAGCAATTGAGCCATCAGCCCTCTTTGTAAACCACTCTGGATTTGTCTTCACCCACGGATGATCGGGGGAGCATTGCAGGGCTAAATCAAGTGCAACTTCCACATTGTTTTTCTTGGCAACTTTAAGAAAGTATTTAAAGTCATCAAGGCTGCCAAGCTCAGGATTTATTGCATCATGGCCTCCTGATTCATTGCCAATAGCCCAAGGAACCCCTGGATCTAGTGGGCCTGCGGTAAGTGAATTATTTCTTCCCTTGCGATGGGAGTATCCAATTGGATGAATCGGCGGGAGATATAAAACATCAAAACCCATTTTGGCTACATCTTCAATTCGTTCTGCTGCGCTTCTAAAGTTTCCAGAACTTATTGAGCCATCACTATTTTTCTTAGCGCCCTCGCTTCGAGGAAAGAATTCATACCAATTGCCAATTAGAGCTCTCTCACGCTCGACTTTAATTGGATAACTCTCTGATTTTGTCATTAGAGTTTTAGCAAACTCTCCAGGATTTTCTGCACTTACCTCAATATAAAAACTCCAATTACCTAAAGCCTTTGGTCTTAGAAAGGCCTCAAATCTCTGGCTATTTGGCCAAATCTCAACCATCTTTTCGCGCGAGGCAATCTTGCCACTTTCATCAACTAAAACAGCAAATGCATCAAAGCCTTCATGACCTTCTCTGATTATGGTTGCAGAGATTGCAACTGCCTCATTAACTACAGCTTTGGCACCGATAAATTCTCCACCAAAGAAAGTTGCTGGAGAGATATCAATTATTCCAAAGCGAGAAATCATCCAGAGCCTTCAGTATTTCCTGGATCTGCAGCAGTGACATTATTCAACTGATACTTTTCAATGGCTTTCTTTACAACTTTAGGAGAGATTTTGCCTTGATTAGCAAGTTGTGAAAGAGCTGCGACAACGATTGACTCGGCATCTACTTTAAAGTGGCGACGTAGTGCGCCTCTGGTATCAGATAGACCAAAGCCATCGGTTCCAAGGAGGCAAAGTTCTGCTCCACCCATGGCGCAATTTGATCTTGAACCGTTCTCATGTAATCACTAACTGCAAGAACGCTTCCTTTATAGTTTTTAAGTTTTGTTGTGAGGTAAGCGCTCTTTTTATCTAGAGGGTTTAGCAGGTTATGGCGATCAACTTCTAGGCCATCTCGCCTTAGCTCATTCCAAGAAGTGACGCTAAATACGTTAGCGCTAATCTTCCAATCACTAGCAAGCAGATTCTGCGCTTTAAGGGCCCAATTAAGAGCTACTCCTGAAGCCAACAGATTAACTTGGCGCTTAGCTCTGCGCTGCTTTTTAGCCTTTGAATAGAGATAGATACCTTTTAATAACCTTCAACATCTAGATTCTCTGGCTCTGCTGGTTGAACATAAGGCTCGTTGTAGACAGTGAGGTAGTAGAAAATATTCTCGCTATTTTCGCCATACATTCTCTTCAAACCATCTTTAACAATATGGCCTAGTTCAAAGGCAAATGCTGGATCATAGGCAACGACGGCTGGATTGGTTGAGGCTAGAAGTTGTGAGTGTCCATCTTCATGCTGCAAACCTTCGCCATTAAGAGTTGTTCTTCCAGCGGTTGCTCCCATAACAAAACCGCGGGCCATCTGATCTGCTGCTGCCCAGAATGCATCTCCAGTTCTCTGGAAACCAAACATGGAGTAGAAAATATAAACGGGAATCATTGGTTCATCATGAGTTGAGTAGGAGGTACCAACAGCGGTAAATGAAGCAGTTGATCCAGCCTCATTAATACCTTCATGCAGAATTACTCCAGAGGTAGATTCTTTATAAGAGAGCATCAACTCTCTATCTACTGCTAGATATTGCTGGCCATGTGGTGAGTAGATTTTCATTGTTGGAAAGAGTGAATCCATACCAAAAGTTCTAGCTTCATCAGGAATGATTGGAACAATTCGATGTCCAAGTCCCTCAACTTTTGCTAGATCTTTAAGTAGGCGAACAAAGGCCATTGTGGTGGCAATTTCTTGCGCTCCAGAGCCTCTTGTCATTACTGCAAAATCTGAATCTTGCGGCTGGGGAAGGGGTTTTGACTTTGATCGTCTTCTTGGGACTGAACCACCAAGTTCTGCTCTCTTCTCCATCATGTATTGGAATTCTGGAGATTCTTTTCCGGGATGGAAATATGGTGGAAGTTTTTCATCTAATTTCTCATCATCTATTTCTAGATAGAGACGATCTCTTAGCGCTTTAGATCGTCAAGCTTTAGCTTCTTCATCTGATGGGTGGCATTTCGTCCTTCAAAATGTGATCCCAGGGTCCAGCCCTTAATGGTTTTAGCAAGAATTACAGTGGGCTGGCCTTTATGGTTCATCGATGACTGATAAGCAGCGTAGAGCTTCTGATAATCATGGCCGCCGCGTTTTAGATTCCAAATATCATCATCGCTCCAATTAGCCACCATCGCAGCTGTTCTTGGATCGCGATTAAAGAAATTCTCTCTCACAAAGGCGCCGCTTTCTGCCTTATAAGTTTGGAAATCTCCATCCGGCGTCTTATTCATAAGCTCAACCAGCGCGCCTTCTTTATCCATAGCAAAGAGTGGATCCCACTCTCTTCCCCAAACTACTTTGATTACATTCCATCCAGCGCCAGTAAATAGGGCTTCAAGTTCTTGAATAATCTTTCCATTGCCACGCACCGGTCCATCAAGTCTCTGTAGATTGCAATTAACAACAAAGGTTAAGTTATCTAGATTCTCTCTAGCAGCAAGAGTTAGCGCTGAAACGCTCTCTGGTTCATCCATCTCGCCATCGCCAAGAAATGCCCAGACATGTTGGTCCGAGGTATCTTTAATTCCGCGGTTAGCAAGATAGCGATTAAAACGGGCTTGATAAATTGAATTAATCGGACCAAGTCCCATAGAGACAGTTGGAAATTCCCAGAACTCTGGCATAAGTCTTGGATGTGGATAGGAGGAGAGTCCGCCACCTGAGTGTGAGAGCTCTTGTCTAAATCCATCTAATTGGTGCTCGCTAAGTCGTCCTTCAAGAAATGCTCTGGCATACATTCCAGGTGATGCATGTCCTTGGAAAAATATCTGATCGCCGCCGCCCGGATGATCTTTTCCTTTAAAGAAGTGATTAAAACCAACTTCATATAACGCAGCAGATGATGCAAAGGTTGAAATGTGTCCACCAACGCCAACTCCAGGGCGCTGGGCGCGATGGACCATGATCGCTGCATTCCATCTGATGTATGCCCGAATTCTTCGCTCTAGAAATTCATCACCAGGAAATTGCGGTTCACTCTCAGGTGGAATGGTGTTCATGTAATCGGTAAGACGTAGATTTGGAAGTTGAATATTTGCCTCATGAGCACGCTTAATTAGTGAGAGCATTAGGTAGCGAGCCCGCGCTGGTCCGGCATGCTTAATTAAGGAATCAAGGCTCTGGTGCCACTCGGCGGTCTCATCGGGATTGGCATCGATTAGCTGATCCACATGGAGGTCTTGGAGATTATTCATATTCTCTGGGCCTGGGCTCACAGGGCTATCTTTGCCTTAAATGGCGCTTTGAGTGAAATCCAAGGAGTGTGAGTTTGCCCCTTTTACCAAGTTGCTTTCTAGCCCTTAAGAGTGTGGACTTAGCCCATAAGGCTCAACTTTTGAGCGAGCTAAGAATGTTAAGGAGAAGGCATTGAGCACCCCGCCGGTGGGGCCAGGGCAACTGGCATCCCGAATGGGAATCCAGAGCGGTTTTCTCGTATTAGAGCGAGGCTTTGGAAGTGATTGCGATGAAGCAATTCGTAGCGAGATCTCAACTGCTACTGGAAGTGAATTTCTTGATGAAAATTCTCAAGAGGTAGTAGATGCCGTTATTACTTGGTGGCGCGAAGATGATGGCGATCTAATCGATGAGTTAGTCGATTGCCTTACCTACTTAAGTGAATCAGGACCGATCTGGCTTCTAACACCAAAGGTTTCAAGGCCAGGACATGTTGAGCCAAGTGATATTCAAGATGCTGCCCAGACTGCAGGCTTAAGCCTTACCTCAACAATTCCAGCATCAAAGGATTGGACTGCAACTAGATTGGTTGCGCGAAAGAGTGGAAGAAAATAATGGCAATAAGTATTGGAGATCTTGCTCCTGATTTTGAATTGGTAAATCAATTTGGAGAGAAAGTTTCACTCTCCTCATTTAGAGGCACGAAGAATGTGGTTCTAGTCTTCTTTCCTTTTGCCTTTACTGGCACCTGCACCGGAGAGCTCTGCGCGCTAAGAGATGATCTATCAGCTTTCCAAAATGAAAATATCGAACTTCTTGCAATCTCATGTGATGCGATGTTTACCCAGAAAGTCTTTGCAGAAAAGGAGGGCTATAACTTCCCACTTCTCTCTGACTTCTGGCCCCATGGCGCAGTTGCGAAGAAATATGGAGTATTTAATGAAGATCGCGGTCTTGCGCTACGCGGCACATTTATTATCGATAAGGCAGGAATTGTGCGCTGGAGCGTAATAAATAGCCCTGCTGAGGCGAGAAAAATCGAGGATTACAGAAGCGCGCTAGCCTCGTTATAGACTGCGCAAGTATTTTGATAGGGCGCTTAGCTCAGCGGTAGAGCGGCTCGTTTACACCGAGTAGGTCGGGGGTTCAAAACCCTCAGCGCCCACCAGTCACTTATATTAATTAGTCATCCTGCCCTAATCTGATTTACAAAGTAGTATCTGGGCATGAGCGACTTACTTTATATTCTCGGAGTTTTTCTATTCTGCCTTGCTTGGGGCTGGGCATTCACCAGTTTGATAGATAAGGATTAGATCAGTGAGTGATACTGGCCAAGATTTCAAATGCCCTTGTGGCTGCCCGGAAGGCAATTGCACCTGCTGCTGTAGTAAGCCGCAAGGCTGTGGTCATAGAGCTGCAGGGCCTCGCTAAAAAATAGTGGCAGAAAAAGATAAGGGTAGTCGCCAGGCCCACTTTCCAAAAATAGAAGCAAAGTATGGCCAACCAATGCGCTATTGGTTTGCTGTTATGAAAGATATTTCTGATCTTAAATACCTGCAGCAGATCTCTTATTTAAGAGAAGAACATGGCTTTAGCCAGGCTCATGCCAATGCATTGGTGATGTATTCCAGGGGCTCAAAGAGTTCTAAGCGTTTTGATGATCTAGAGGGATATCTAAAGAGCCACAATGAAGTGAAAAGCAAAACTGTTAAGAAGATATTTAGAGTAATCAAAAAGAAATATCCAAAATTAGAGCTTGTAATTGCTTGGAATCAGCCAATGTTGAAATTGGGCAATGAGTATTTATTTGGAGCATCAATTCTTAAAAACCACATACTTATAGCGCCCTGGAACCAGAAGGTTTTATTGGCTATGAAGCAGGATTTAGAGGGCTACAAAGTAAATAAGAAGACAGTACAAGTACCCGTTGATTGGAAGGTAGATGAGAAGTTACTTCTTAAGATGATTAAACTTAATCTCCAGTTTCTGAAGAAGTAAAGAGAATTACTTAGAGAGCGGCCCTAGAAGATAAGAGTTTAGACGCGATGCAGGGTTGGATTGATTTGCGTGCTGTGCTTTAAAGGAAGCAGTGCCATCAACTCCGCAGAGTGAGCGAATCGCCCCAGCTCCTCCTGGGTGAGAAGAAATCCAATTAGTTAAGTTGTAAACGTAGTTATCAATTACCGGTCCAGCAACTTGCACTTGTGTTATTAGCTTTAACCTGATCCATTGTGTAACCGACTTTTGTAGGTGTAGGTGTAGGTGTAGGTGTAGGTGTAGGTGTAGGTGT
>BGOH01000004.1 GCA_003569145.1 Clavibacter sp.
GAGGTGAAACTACGAACCGAACCTGCCTGTGGGGTTGCAAGCCAAGGATATGGATAGAGCGCAGCTAACTTTTTAAATTTCTTAAATGAAGGCACTGGAGCATAGGTGACCGCTACTGCGTTCTCTGCAGCAAACTCATAGGGATCTCCTAGATAAACCCGCACCTCGCGCCGCTTGCTCAAGTCTTGGAGTGTCTGCAGATAGAAGGCAATTCGTCTTGAACTGAGCTGCAATTTAGCCAGCGCCGCTTTGTTAAAGATAAAGAGAGCTATCAGATCAGGGTGTGCGACAAGTGCTGGATCAGCATCACCTAGTGAATCGATGGTCAATAGAACATAGCCAGGTGCGCCATTAACGACAGGCTCAAGAGGTCCTCTTGTTGTAGCTAGATCTGGATCATTATCAAGAAGCGGATCCTTATCCAATTGATGCGGCGTAATCTCATCAGGAAAGTTCTGGATCGGACAGGCTTTCTTAAGTGCACACTTAAAACACAACCCAGGTGCACGCTTTTCCACCTGCCATCGCGCAAAACCATATGGCTTTCCAGTTCCAGCGCCAACGCTCCACTGCCACCCTAGAAGATTTGCAGCACGTGAACCATCTAGTAGCTCTCGGTGCATTCGCTCTTGTCCATGCAACCAACCTTTATCTGCGCGCACCGTCCACTGCGATGCCAGCCACATCCGGGTTTGATTGACCAGCCAAGCATCGCTCTCCAATTCACTAAGCACAGTGTCGATACATAACATGCTGCGATCCCAGCCATCACCTTCGCTGCTCCAGTTGGCTTCATATCTAAGATTTTCAAATAAGCGAACACCTATCCGTGCATATAAATGGCGGGCATACTCCTGCCAGTAAAGCTCATCGCGGAATTTCTCACGATCTTTAAATGGCGCATCCTTAACCGCTTTGTAGACCTGAGTTAACGTCAAGAGGTTATGTCGGATATATGGAGATAAGACAGTTGCTCCACGGCGTTCCAATGGCAACACCTCGGAGCGATCCTCGGCGTAGCGAGTGATATCCAAATTGGCCAAGGCCATATTCGCCGCGCTCTGACCACCTGCAATAGAGCTAATACCAAGAGCGCCAGAGTAAAGGCCAGCAAAATCGCATCCGATGATCTCTAATACATCGCGATTTAAGTCAATAATCTGCAGCTCCATAGCGACTAAATCTACTAGTTAAGAGAGTTAAAGATTCAGGCAGTAGCCCACAAAACTATTTTCAGGTAGCAAGACAATGAATAACGTCTTGCTTACTCCCCCAAGCTCCACTCATATTGCCTATCAACCTTAACTACCTGGATCTCATACCAGCTATAGAAGAGCTCTCTTCCTAGCCTTTGAACCTCTTTATGCTCTGGGTTTTCTCGCCAGGTTTTAATTGCTTCAAGGCTTTCAAAATAAGAGATTGTTACTCCAGATCTAGAGACTGGATCTCTATGGCTGTAGTGAGAGATATAGCCAGGGGTGGCCTTTACTAACTCCGCCATATTTTCAGAGTGGCTCTCATAGAGCTCGCTATGCTCATTAGTTCTAATGGAGCGAAAGATCACGGCATACATAGGAAAGTAATAATAGTTCGGTATTTGCCTTATCTAGGTGATAATTGGGATATGGAACTTGTTATTGTGGCAGTAGCCATACTTGTAATTCTTCTTGTTGCTAAGAATGGCTCAAGTAAGAGGAAGTAAGGCTTTATCTTTTGGCTTTTTTTCTTATAGCAAATAGTTAGGGGCCACCTACTTAGATGGCCCCTGTTTCTATCCCTGGAGTAAAACACTTGCAAATAATTGCCGTGCTCGTACAGATTTAGGTGATCAGACTTTCTCTGCTCTGACTTAGCAAGAGAACTAATTACCTGATGAGAAAGCAGCGTCGAAAGCAGCCTTTGGTGGCTCGATTGCACACATTCTGCGGATAAATTCCAGAGACTCTGG
The DNA here is from genome assembly GCA_003569145.1 of Clavibacter sp. Taxonomy (GTDB): domain Bacteria; phylum Actinomycetota; class Actinomycetes; order Nanopelagicales; family Nanopelagicaceae; genus MAG-120802. The sequence goes on from BGOH01000004.1 coordinate 1,949, forward strand.
TCCGCCGATTAGACGGTCCATGCCGGCATCTTCCCATTCAACCGAGATCGGGCCGTCATAGCTGATGGCATTTAACATACGGAAACATGCCTCCCATGGAACATCTCCATGTCCAACCGAGACGAAGTCCCACCCGCGACGTGGATCTGCCCAGGCTAGATGTGATCCAAGGCGACCATTGCGACCATTGAGTTGCTTCTTCGATTCCTTACAATCAACATGATAGATGCGATCTTTGAAGTCCCAGAGGAATCCGACGGGATCTAAGTCTTGCCAGATAAAGTGGCTTGGGTCAAAGTTAAGTCCGAATGCAGGGCGATGATTGATTGCTTCGAGTGTACGAACAGTGGTCCAATAGTCATATGCAATCTCTGATGGGTGGACTTCGTGTGCAAATTTCACGCCCACTTCATCAAAGACATCCAGAATTGGATTCCAACGATCAGCAAAGTCTTTATAGCCGGCCTCAATCATTGATGGTGGCACTGGTGGAAACATTGCAAGGGTGTGCCAGATAGAGGAACCGGTAAAGCCCACAACTACCTTGACACCAAGCTTTGCAGCAGCACGCGCAGTGTCCTTCATCTCCTCCGCACAACGTCGACGCACTCCCTCAGGGTCGCCATCGCCCCATAGACGTGATGGCAATATTCCTTTATGGCGCTCATCAATTGGATGATCACATACTGCTTGCCCCACAAGGTGATTTGAGATTGCGAATACCTTGAGGTTGTATTTCTTTAGAATCGCATGGCGTCCCTCGACATATCCCGGCTCATTGAGAGCGCGATTTACCTCGAAATGATCACCCCAGCATGCGATTTCAAGTCCGTCATAGCCCCATGATGAAGCTAGACGACACATTTCTTCAAAGGGCAGATCTGCCCATTGACCGGTGAAAAGTGTTACTGGACGTGGCATTGCTTTCTCCTTTTATTTGACCTGCGTGAGTTGAGAGTTGTTTCCTGCACTTACTTCGACAGCATCGAGTACTTCCTGAACGTAGAGACCATCGTTGAACGATGGTGATGGATTCGTTCCGTTCTTGATTGCAAGAACAAAGTCATAGATCTCATGAGTGAAGGTATGTTCATATCCGATGATGTGTCCTGGTGGCCACCATGCACCTACATAGGGTTGGGCGCCATCGGTGGCAAGAATTTTTCGGAATCCTGCCTCAGATGAAGGATCGGTGTGATCGTGATAGAGCAGTTCGTTCATATCTTCAAAGTTAAAGTAGATACTCCCCTTAGACCCATTTACTTCAATAGACATCGCATTTTTTCTTCCTGCCGCAAAACGAGTGGCCTCGAAAGTCCCGATAGCCCCATTATCGAAATTTGCTGTAAACACCGCAGTGTCATCGACTGTCACAGTGCCACGGCCGTTTGATGTTCCAGCTGTCAGTCCAGTATATGCACCAGGTAACGGACGCTCCTTAATGAAAGTCTTAAGTTGTCCGCTAACAGAAGTGATCTTTGAACCCGTGAGAAAGTATGAAGCGTCAATAATGTGAGCAGCGATGTCGCCTAAAGCGCCAGAGCCCGCAGTCTTCTTATCAAGGCGCCAGACCAGAGGGAATTCGGGGTCAATTATCCAATCTTGGAGATAATTGGCACGTACGTGGAAAATCTTTCCAATCTTCCCACTTTCGATAAATTGTTTAGCAACGGCCAAGGCTGGAACACGACGATAGTTAAAAGCGACCATCGATTTCACAGAATTTTTCGCAGCATGGTTTGCGGCCTCGGACATTGCCCTGGCCTCCTTGGAATTATTTGCCAGTGGCTTTTCGCAGATCACATGCTTACCAGCCTTGAGGGCTGCAATGGCAATCTCTTCATGCGTATCGCCTGCGGTGCAGATATCGACGATATCGATATCGCTGCGAGAGATTACTTTTTTCCAATCTGTCTCTGCCTCATTCCAGCCAAAGGTGACTCGAGCACTCTCTAACGCATCCTTGCTTCTTCCGCAGATCACCGTCATCTCCACCTGTGGGGCATCGGGGAAAAAGTGGTTGACGCTGCGCCAGGCATGGGAGTGAACCTTTCCCATGAAGCCATATCCGATCATTGCTACTCGTAATGTCTTTGACATGTTACATCCTTCCTAAGCTACGCCTAGATACTTGTTTTGTAACTCCGCACTAGAACTCAACTCTTGTGCAGTAACTTTCGCCTGAATCTCACCACTGGAGAGGATGATGATTTCATCACAGAGCGTGGAGGCGAATTTTAGATTTTGTTCGATTAGAAGAATTCTCTGGCCTAGCCTTACAAGCTCTTGAAGAGATTTAGCTAGATGTTCAACAATCGCTGGTGCTAGTCCCTCAGATGGTTCATCCATGAGCAACAATGTTGGATTGGTCATCAAAGCTCGCCCAATAGCTAACATCTGTTGTTCGCCTCCCGAGAGCATCGCACCACCATTATTCTTGCGCTCACCTAATCTGGGGAATAGTTCATAAACTTTTTTTATAGTCCAATCACTGTTTCGCTTTTGTAGAATTTTTAGATGCTCTTCGACCGTCAGCGATGGGAATACTCTCCGACCTTGAGGGACATATCCGACTCCTGCCTGCGCAATCTTTGTTGTAGACAGGCCAGTTAGGGTCACATCACCGTATCTAATCTCCCCAGAAAAAGTGGGATTAAGTCCCATGATTACCTTTGCTAACGTGGTTTTCCCCATTCCATTTCTACCCATAAGTGCTACTGGCTTTGATGAAACTGACAGGCTTACTCCATGCAAAACCTTCACACTCCCATAGCCTGATTCGATATCAGTAATTGATAAGTCACTCACCGGAACTCCCTAGGTATAACTCTCTCACTGATTTACTATTGCGAATTTCATCAGGTGAACCATGCAGAAATATCGAACCCTCATGCATAACCACCACTTCGTCTGCAACTGATAGCGCCACTGACATGTCATGTTCAATAAGTATCAAGGTAATTTCTTTATCTAACTCTTTTAACAATTCAATCAAGCGTCCACGTTCATTTGGACTTATTCCTGCCGCCGGCTCATCTAGCATCAGGATTTTAGGTTTCATCGCCAATGCCATAGCCAGCTCCAGCTGACGCGACTCACCATGAGAAATATCCGAGACTAAGACCTCTGCTTTCTCCAGCAAATCTACTTTCCTTAGGATCTCCACGCTCTGTAATTGGAGATCTTCTGATGCTGAGGGATTTGCAAGCCAACCAATCTTCTTTATGCCAAGCGCCTGCCTTAGCGCTACAAATATGTTTTCTCGCAGAGTCAGGCCCTGGAACAATTTAGAGGTTTGAAAAGTTCTAGCAACACCTAATTGGGCTCTGTTATGCGCAGGTTGATTTGAAACATCCTGATCAAAGATTTTGATTAATCCACTACTTAGGGGATACATACCGGTGATCAGATTAAATAACGTTGACTTACCAGCACCATTAGTTCCAATGATTGTAATTCTTCGTCCGTGGCTAACATCAAAGGTGATGTCAGCCACGGCACGAATTCCACCAAAATTACGCGAAACAGCGCTTAGTGATAACGCGCAGTTAGTAGTAACAGTGGTGGTTGACATGTTTAACTACTTAGCGTCTGCGCAAGAGTTAACACGACCATACACTGTTGTACCTTGAGCAACTTTATCCTGGCGCTTGAGGGCTTTAGTCTTAAAGCCACCTGCACCATCTGAAACAATCTGATAAATAAAGTTAGAAACAATTGCGTTTCTATTCTTATCCATTGAAAGTGGTCCAGTTGGTGTGTTCCACTTCAAAGTTGATAAGGCTTGGCGATACTTGGCGTGATTGTTTGAAAGGTCACCCTTCACAGCCACAAGACCTGCCAGCATTGACTTAGCTGAGACGTAGCCAAGTACGCTGAAAATGTTTGGTCCGGTGCCAGCGGCGGTTAACTGTTTCTTGAACTTATCCCACTCAGGAGATGAGTAGGAGTCATCAGGAACTGGTCCGCCACCAATTGTGTTAAGTGCGGCATCACCGATCTCAGCTTTCGCGCCAAGAACTGTTCCATCAACCAGGATTGCTCCACCAATCAGTGGCTTCTTAAGTCCAAACTGATTTGCTTGCTTCAAGAACTGAACTGCGTCAGCTCCACCAAGTCCAGCATAAATTGCATCTATATCCTTTGGAAGAGCTGCAATCTGTGATGAGTAATCCTTAGTTCCAAGTGCAGGCCACTGGGCAGCAACAATTACGCCACCTGCTTTACAGAAGCCTTTAGCAAAGCCTCCTGCGTTTGCATAAGGGAATGAGTAATCATCAGCGATGATTGCAACTCTCTTATAGCCAAGCACGTTGTATGCAATTTCACCAACGCCTCCAGACCACTGTGCGGCATCGCCGTGGAAACGGAAGAAGTTCTTTGATGGTTGCTGGTTAGTGGCTTCTGATGCAGAAGCTGTTGTGTTAACGAAAGTTACCTTGGGATACTTCTTTGATAGACGTGCTATCGCAACGCCCTCATCTCCAGATAAAGGTCCAAACAGAATATCTACTTTATCTTTTTCAATGAGCTTTTTGGCTTTCTCTAGAGCAAGTGCAGGTGTTGCATCTGTTGCCTCTTCAAGAATTACTATCTTCTTGCCAGCAACCATGCTCTTAATTTCGCCAAGTGCAATGTTCAAACCAATTGTGATCTGTGGTGCTCCACCAGCAAACGGTCCAATCGTTGCATTCAAGTAACCGATTTTGATCGTACTAGCGGCTTGGCTCGAGGGTGCTATAACCAAGCCAGCTACAAGTACTCCTGCCACAACGCCTGCTAGAGCGTTACGGCGTATACGTTGTATTTTCATCTATCTCCCTGTTCTTTGCAGTTGAGGAATTTCCTCAACCTTTGTGTCGGAACCGCCTTCGCTAGTTCTGAACAATTCTGTTCTCATAAAAGAACAGAAACTTAGCCTCTTGCTCATTTTGCTACCCTTACTTTTTTCGCTCTCGCGTTACGAATCTGCGTACTTACCCCCATGAGGCCCTGTGGCGCCAGCATTAGAACAATTATGAATAGGGCTCCTGTAGCTGCGACATAGTATTGTGTGAAATCTTGCACTATCGCCTCAAAAACCACGATGAGTGCTGCTCCCACAAATGCGCCGCCTAAGTAAGTTGCACCTCCAACGACAACAATTACCAATAAATCGATGGATCGAATCAGGCCTACGCTATCTGGTGAAATATTTGTTACATAAAATACACCCATTACCCCTGCGATTGAGGCGATCAGCGCAGAAAACACAAAAGCGATCATCTTTAATGTCATAATGCGATATCCCATTGCGATCATACGTTCTTCGTTATCACGTACACCCTTGAGGGCTATACCAAATGATGTGGATTCTAAGAACTTACAAACTGTAAAAATCACAATCGCAATCAAAAGGAATAAGTAATACATTGGCTTCGTATATGCAAAGTCCATCCCAAAAATAACTGGACTTGGAATGCTGTTGATACCTGTGTGCCCACGAGTAATTTCTTGGGCTGAGTTTGCAAATGAATATAAGCCCAAAGTCACCGCCAGGGTGAGCATCAAGAAGTAAACGCCCTTTGTCTTTAGGGCAATAAAGCCAATAATGACCCCTGAAAGTGTTCCCGCCAGAATTGCTAAGGGGACCGATGTCCCGAATTTAACACCGTAGGTAACTGAGCTGATTGCCACGATGTAGCCAGAAACACCAGAGAAGAAGAGTTGTCCTAGCGACATTAAGCCCAGATTTCTATTGAGAAATGACATGCTTAAAGCCGTAACGCCCAGCCACAATGCACGTGAACCACCGCTTGAAACCCAGAAATCTGGATCTGGCACCAAGAAAGGAAAGGTCAGTGCGGCTGCCAGAATTATTAGATACAGACTCCTCTGTCTAGTCATCGTATCTTCCCCAATATTCCTTGAGGGCGGAATGCCAGGATAAGAACTAGCATTGCAAAAGTTATGACTCCTGAGAGCGTTGGGTAGTAACCAACTGCAAATTGCCCAATTACTCCGACCAATATCGAGCCAATGGCGACGCCCCCAATGGAGCCTAACCCGCCAATAATGACTACTTGTAGAGAAAATAGAAGATAGTCGCCATCAGTTCCCATACCAAATGAATTAGTAGTCGCACCAATAGACCCTGCAAAGCCAATTAGTACTGAGCCTAAAAAGAATATCCAGATAAATACTGCTTGAACATTGATTCCGAGCGCTGAGACCATAGCGGTGTCATCCACGCCCGCTCGAATAATTGCTCCATAGCGAGTCTTTGAAATGAAAATCCACAAACCAAAGGCAACAACTACGGCAAGTAGTAGGACTAGGATTCTAAAAAATGGGTATGACAAATCAAGGCCCGGAATAGGAATAGATTGCGAGAGATTTTTAGGAATACTTGTTTGGTAATACTCTCCCCCAAACAAGGCGAGCATTCCCTGAGCAAGCATCAGCGATACACCTAAAGTGATTAGAGCAACCCGTAGCTCTTCATATTGAAACTTTCTCAGCAAAGTCAGATAAATAAAGGTGCCAAAAATACCCAGTGCAATTGCGCCCACAATTGCGCCGAGGAACCAATTGTCGGTTTTATCTACTACGTTCCACGATATGTAGCCCGCTAGCAGGTAAAAAGCTCCATGCGCTAAGTTGATAACCCGCATAAGACCAAAAATTAAAGTAAGGCCGCTTGCAACCAGAAAATATAAACCTGCCAGAGTTAAACCATTAAGGAGGGTAAAGATGAAGCGCGTCAAAATAGGCCCCCTGGCGAGTTGATTTCCTCGGTCTTTATCTGGAAATCAAAGCAAAGATAGGGCTTGTTAGTCAATGAAAAAGTACAGTAATTGACTGCGTTACTCATTCGTTATACTCCCCACTCTTGAAAAATACTGCGGTGGACTGCACGATTTTGTGCATATTTGCCCGCAAGTGGGCTAGGTGAGCCTCTACTAAGCTGCTAATGGCAAGAAAATCCTTATTTAAAATACTTTGAGCAATATCTAGGTGCTCATCAGAGCAAGCAATCAGATCATGGGCGCCAGAGAGAGACCTTGCCCAGAATCTCTGGATTCTTCTACGTGTCACCCTAGAAACTTCTGTAATTATCTCATTGTTTGCAGCTCGCATTGCTACTTCATGAAAGATACTGTCATGCTTCATCCAGTTTTCTCTATCACCGATTGACGCAAAATGGGCCATTTTTTCTGCTGACTCTTTGAGTAGCTTCGAGTCCACAACGTTAATATTTTCGGCCGCTCGCCGAAACATATAGGTATCACACAAAAGTAACAGATCAATGGCTTCATCTACATCTTTTGTGGTCAGCATGGCAACGGTAAAGCGACCAGCCTCTCCTTTTTTGATCAACCCTTCACTTTCTAGTCGTTTTAGGGCCTCTCTAACTGGTGTGCGACTTACGCCTAACTCTGTAGCGAGTTTATTTTCTGAGATTTGGCTATTCGTTGGAATTGCAAAAGAGGTAATGGCAGCAACCAACCACTCATAAGCATCATCACTTAGAGACTCCGAAGTTTTGGATTTCATCTTCGTTTTGAAGCGAGTCTCTGCCTTGGTGGTTGACTTTAATGTGCTCATTAAACTCGATTCACAAACTCTCTGTTTTTGATACTTACCGGCATTTTCATTAGTTCCAAAACACCCTTGGCCACATGGGTGCTATAGCGATGAAAAGCCTCTTCACCTTTAGCTTTCGAAGCTCGCATTGGATTACCAATGATTCCGTTCTCTACGAATTCATGATGATCCATTGGGAATTGGAAGTATTGGTAACCTTCAAACTCAACATCTGGCATACCATCGTTTTTTGAGAATGATTTAGGTAAAAAAGCTGGCGTGTGAGCGCGAGTATCAACAGCTCGCTCCATTCTTACCAGGTTCTCATTCCAAGCCATATCTTGCGAAGTCTCCAACTCGCTGGAGTGCCAACCTGGAGTTTCCTCTGGCGGATTCTCCATTAATCCAGCCAGAATCCCGGTGTATCGCTCCATATAGGGCTTAACGAAACCTATGAGCGCATTAGTCTCATAACGGAGTTTTCGTAGAACTGGATCGACAACCTTGATGTTGGAACCATGACCGTTCACGAAGATGATTCGATTAAATCCATGATGAATCAAGGAACGGGCGACGTCATACATCAATGCATTAAGGGTTTCGGCGCGGACGGTTATGGTGCCACGGCCCTGGCCTGCGCCATACATATGCTGCGGTGAATATCCAGTCCATATTGGTGGTGTGTGAAGGATGCCGATTTGTTCTGACACTCGAGCAGAGACTTCAATCGCTGTGATTGTGTCGGTGTATAACGGAAGATGCGGGCCATGTTGCTCAGTGCTTGCCATGGGCACCAGGACAACATCTTTAACGGCTAGGTATTCATTGATGTCGACATAGGAGAGATCACCAAGGTTCCAGGAACGGAACTTTTTGCGAAAGTCCTCATCTCCTGTGGTTATGTGCGGAACTTTTCGTGGTGGTGTTATGTAGCTGCTCATCTCTCCCCTTTATTTTTTGTCTAGGCAACTTTGGATTTAACAAGATTTAGAAACTCATGGGCTGCAACGACGCCAAACTCTGGTGAGTTGGCATGCATCGCATAACTAGTAATAGGAATTGTTGGGTTCAACTTAGCTCGGAGGCAAGATTCAAAGAGTGCATCTGCTTCGCGATCCCAAAAGACTCCACCTGGAGTATTCGGAATTGAGAAACCTAAGCTAGGAATAAGAATCTTTATCGGACCACGTGAGGTATTAGCGCATTCAGCAAAGTACTCACCGATTCGACCCATCTCATCTCTGGTGCAACGAGCTAGGGCGAACTCTGGGTTATGGTCATATATGGGACGCTTTTTCATTTCCTCAGGTATTGAGGTGGTGTGGTGCACTGAGAAATCAACACATGCAGGTACGAGAATTTGTGGGATTGCTAGAGGGCCAACTCTTTTCATTCGTTGCGCTCCACCATAATGAATTCCTCCGACGAGGGTTCCAACAATTTCAGATGGGGTGAAGTCAATGACGCCCACAAATTGGCCCGCTTCGGCCAGTTCCTCCATTGCAGGACCACCAACGCCATTTGCATGAAAGGTCACCACCTCATAGCCAGAATTCTGTAGTTCTTTTTGTAGCGCCATCACAGATGTTGTCGTATTTCCTAACATCGTTACTGCAACATATTTACTTCCTACCGGTGGTGCCGTGAGTTTGTGGCCATGTGATACCAATCCAGCCATAGCAGCAACAGCGTTATCATAAATTGTCTTGGAGATGTGGTTTAGGCCCAAGATATCGATGATCGTATGCATCACGAGCATGTCACTTGTGCCAACAAGTGGACCAAATTCGTGACGACCAGATGCAATAGGAGATAGAACTAGTTTTGGAACTCCGATCGGAAGTTGCATTAATGCACCAGCTGACATAACCGAACCCTCGGCGCCACCAATCCCAATGGCGCCAAGGACGGTACCTGCATCTGATAGCTCCTTCACTTTTGCTATGACATAACTTCTCATTCGCTCTACAGCGCGACCACGCGTTCCCGAATTTTGCAATTCTTGCAGTGTTAAGCCACCGCAAGCTGCAAGTTCCTCATGGCTGATATCAGGAATAATTCCCAGGGGCTCACCCAATATTCCAATATCAATGACTGTAGTTCTTACCCCTAGTCTGTTTAATCCATCTCGGATGTAAGCAGCCTCAGGTCCCTTAGTGTCTAAGGTGGCGATTATGAGTACGGATTTGGTCACAACAATTGATCTCTTATTTGGTTATGAGATCAATGGAAGGAGAGTCTTGGCGTTTTCTTCAACCAACCAGTCATAGAAGGATTCGGTCAAGATACTCGAGCCGTGATCGATAATGAATTTGAGTTGCTCTGGCGAGATCTCAACGTTATCAAAGTTGGTTTCTAGCGCATTCTTGTAGTGGTTCGCAGGAGTGCGATCAATTGGCGCAACGAATTCGGCGGTTAGGGCTCCGTCATAACCGATACCAGAGAGAGTGGATACGACCTTCTTCCAGTCATAGTCACCATGCCCTGCCGGCATACGGTTGTTATCTGCTACATGGAAATCAAAGAGTTTCCCCTTTGTGGAACGGATCGCTTCATATAGGTCAGCCTCTTCTATATTTATGTGGAACGCATCAAGGCAGACGCCGCAGTTTGGACCCGTTGCCTCAGCAAGCGCCAAGGCTTGTTCCGCACGATTAATAAAATATGTTTCAAAGCGATTGAGCGGTTCAATTGCTAGGCGAACGCCAGCTTTCTCGGAGTGCGCGTAGATCTCACGCATACTCTCAACAGCCCATTTCCACTCTTCGTCAGGAGTTGCATCAGGGACTATCTTTCCTACGGTTGCAGGAACGATTGTCATCTCTTGGCCGTTTAATTCTTTGACCATGGTGATGCAATCTTTAGTGTATTGAACTGAAGCTGCACGCTTCTTAGAGTCCGCAGCTACCAAATTCCGCTCCCCGAGCATCAGGGTTACTGAACCCCAACACTTCATGCCGTAGTCATCAAGTAGCTTCTTTGTATCTTTACTGCCATTGAGTCCGTATTGCTCTGGTTCACCGCTGATTTCGATGCTCTTGTATCCGTACTTTGCGAGACGAGCAACAGTTACCTTAAGCGGCTCGGCGCGCATCCAGTTATGCATTGATAGATGCATGATTCTCCTTTCAAAAAGAATCGTTGGTTTTTTTCATCAACGCATGTTCTTTGGCGGACCGAATCCAAGTTTCCCTGGATTGAGGATTCCGTCCGGATCCCATGCGTTTTTTACTCCGAGGAGTAAATCGAATGCGGCGCCATGCTGTTGTCGCATGAAGCGTCCGAGTTTTAGTCCAACCCCATGGTGCTCATTTAGTGAGCCACCATTGTCCAGACTCGCTTTGATTGCTGCGTCCCAAACTCGATCATGTAGCGCGATTGCCTCGAGTGGATCCTCTGGACCGTTATCTATATAGAAACGGTCATAGATCATGCCACCCCAAGGGAACCAGTGTGAGAAATGAGCGGAATATCTCGCTTTATACTCCGAAAATCCCTCTTCAATGGCTTTCTTCTTAGCCCAATAAATCTTCTCCAGATCTTCGAAGCGTGCACAAGTGTCGGTGGTTCCGAAAATCTGCGGCGGTGCTGGGATATTTCCATGTTTGAATGGCTCGTACTTGCCATCCCACCACGTCTTACCAATCTCTGGGCCGTAAGATTTTCCACCAACTGTCTTGCATAGCTGGGCAATTTCAGAAGTTTCCAAGGCCGTCAATTCTTTGGTGCCATCGCACATAATTACAAGGAGCACGCCTTCGATGCCGAGATTAAGCCACTTCGAAAGCTTGGCAGTATCTGCTTCGTCGTAGAGGCGAATTACGGCCGGACGCCAACGATCTGTCATGATCCGGCGAGCAGCTTCGATTCCTTCTGAAATATTCTTAAATCCGTAGGATAAAAACTCAAGCGACTCTGGGATCCTCTCGATTCGCATCGTGGCTTTTGTAATAATGCCTAAGGTTCCCTCTGATCCCACAATCGCTTGAATGATTCCAGGTCCTGATGCGTGACTTGGGACTTTCATAGTTTCAATAAGTTTTCCAGGTGGTAACGCAGCTTGTAATTGAAGTACTAAATCTTCTGCTTTGCCATACTTGGTGGAGACCACCCCAGAACCACGTGCTGCAAGATATCCACCCAATGTTGCACCAAAATGGAACGATCCTGGATAGTGCGGCATCGTAAATCCTTTTGCGTTAAGGACCTTTTCTAATTCTGGGCCCTCGATTCCAGCCTCTGCTGTGACGACCATGCTGACTTCATCGATATGAAGCACCTTGTTGAGCCGTCGCAGATCCATCGCAATGCCACCATAAATTGCAAAGGTTCCGCCTTGGGTACCCGAGCCACCTCCGCGAGGAATGACCGGCATCTTGTATTCGCAGGCGATTCGAAGGACTTCGGCAACCTCTTCGGGAGTTCCAGGGCGAACATAGAGATCGGCAGTTGGGAGGGGCAATGATTTATAGCGAAGGTACTGAGAAATCCACGACCAATCAGCTGATTGTTCATGCAATAGGTCGCTATCCGTATTTACATTCTCAGCTCCCAATACTGCGGCAATCTCACGCTGAATCTGCGCAACTAAATATTGGTCACGAATAGCGCTCTGGTTTAACTCTCGCTGCTGATACAACTCTGTTCTCTCTCTATTCGTATTCGAACCTGTATACAAGCCAGAATACTAAGTTGACCCAACAAAGGCGTCAAGGGTTTTAAGGTGGGGATTTATCGTCTAGCCGGCAGGCTCCAGGCTAAACCCGCCAAGGCTAGCCAAGCACACCTGCATTCGAGGTTCGCTCGACTTTGATATCTAGATAGGAGCCCTACTTGGGGATGTAGAGACTATGCAGCCCACTATCGACAGCGAGAATCGTTCCAGTTGTCGATTTCTGCTCTGGATGCGCCAGATAGATGATGGCATTGGCTACTTCGTCGGGAGTAATGAGACGACCGATCGGTTGGCGCGCTTCTAATGCAGCTTGCTGCCAATTCCTATGCCAATCCAGAGCGAGGATGGCAGCGCATGTATATAGATCACGTTAACCAAGCAGATAAGGGAGCAGACCTAGATTTCTTAGTCGGTTCTAGTGGTCCTGACGTGACTCGCGAATCTCATTAAATCTATAGATTGCAAGCCCTGCCAATAGCCCCCAAAATGGCGAACCAATACTCAGACCAGAAACTCCAGATGCCGTGACAAGAAATGTCACCACGGCAGAATCATGAAATTTTCGCTGCTCAAGGGCTTCCACAAGTGAATTTGTAATGACAGGAAGTAATGCCAGTCCAGCCAAGATCGCGGTCAATTCAATTGGAAAGGCGCCATAAAGTGCTGAGAAAATCCCTGCGAATAGAGCTGCAATACAGTACGCAATCCCTGCGCTAACACCTGCGACGTATCGAGTCTTGGGATTTGGATCGCTATCTGGAGATATTGCAATTGTGGCAGTCATGGCAGATAGATTCACGCCCGCGCCGCCAAATCCCGCTCCTAGCAATGAGAGAGCTCCACCAAAATGAACTAGTTGGTTAACTGGTGCATGGTAATTAACAGCTTTTAGCAGGGCGATCCCCGGGGCATTCTGCGTAGTCATCACCATCAGAAATATTGGGATTGTGAGAGTGAAAAATGCACCTATGGAAAATGTGGGATTAGTCCATACCGGTTGGACTGGTGAAAAATTCAAGGTTGGGAAGTCAGTTTTTTTCTGTAGCAAGACCACAAACAAGCCTGTGAAGAAAGAAACTAGGACTGGTGCCCGCCACTTGAGCGCTCTGCCTAAGAAATAGACTGCAATCATCGCAAGACCCAAAAGTGGATTCACTCGAGAAGATGTAAATATTTTCAATCCAAACATGAAAAGAACTCCTGCAAGCATAGCCATGATGATGGAATGTGGGATTACCTGCATGATGCGATTGAAAACACCTGTTATGCCAACGAGTATCAAAAGTATTGATGCTCCAAAGTAAGCACCAATTACATCAGAAAACTTGTGATCAACTAAACCAGTCACAAGTAGTGCTGTTGTCGTAGCCGCCCACGAACCAACGATTGGTATCCCAAATCTCAAACTTAGTAATAATCCAAAGAGTCCAGAACCTAGAAAGACGGCAAAAAGCCAAGAGTTGGTTGTTTCCACCGGCAATTCCCCCGCCTCTGCTGCTTGATAGAGGATGGCAATTGGTCCTGTTGTGGAGACGAAGACAATAAGTATCCCTGAAAAAAGTGCTGTCCATGTAAAAGCTTTGGGAAGATTACGAATATTTTGGATTATTGCTTTTGCACTCGAAAGATTGCTCGTGCCGGACTCTATTTCAGAGTTCATAACGAAAGTGATTGAATCACTTTGACATGAGAGGGTCGCAATTCTGAGATGGACCGGACTCCGAGAAGCTTCATGGTTCGAAGAATCTGAGTGCTCAAGATTTCAATTGCTCGGTCAACGCCATCACGGCCACCTGCCATCAAGCCATAAAGGTAAGCGCGGCCAATCCAGGTGAAATCGGCGCCCTGGGCAAGTGCAGCAACGATGTCGGCTCCGTGCATAATTCCAGAATCAATATGAATTTCAGCCTTACTGCCAATTTTCTTCTTAACCTCAGGAAGTAACAAAAAGGGAACAGGTGCACGATCTAATTGTCGACCTCCATGGTTAGAGAGAATAATTGCATCCGCACCGGCAGTGACTGACATTTTGGCATCATCAACATTTTGAATTCCCTTGACAACTAGTTTGCCTTTCCAATTCTTACGAATCCACTTCAAATCATCGAAGGTAATAGTTGGGTCAAACATTGAATCAAGTAATTCCGCTACTGTTCCATTCCACGTGTCCAATGAAGCAAATTTTAAGGGATCGGTAGTTAAGAAGTTCAGCCACCATGCTGGCCTTGGAATCGCGTTTATGATTGTTCTAGAGGTTAAAGATGGAGGAATGGTCATTCCATTTCTAACATCGCGCAATCGCGCCCCTGCTACCGGGACGTCAACTGTTAAAACAAGGGTGTCAAAACCAGCGCTCTTTGCTCTATCAATTAAAGAAATAGAACGATCGCGGTCTTTCCACATATAGAGTTGAAACCAATTTCTGCCATGCGAAGCAGCAGATGCGACATCTTCGATAGAGCGTGTACCCATCGTAGAAAGCGTGTAAGGAATACCGATGTCGGCTGCAGCTGTGCAACCGGCTATCTCTCCCTCTGTATGCATCATTCGCGTGAACCCTGTTGGGGCTATGCCAAAAGGAAGTGAGTGCTCAACGCCCAGCATCTTTATCCGTGAACTCACATTTGAGACATCACGAAGAATGTTTGGTGAAAACTCAATTGCCTCGAAAGTTCTCCGAGCACGAACCAGAGATAACTCTTGATCTGCTGCTCCATCGGTGTAGTCGAAAGGAGCCTGAGGGGTTCTACGCTTGGCGATATCTCGTAGATCGTAGATGGTGAGTGCACGGCTCAGACGTCGGCGTTTGGCGCTTAAGATTGGTTTACGAAATCTTAGGAGTGCAGCTAACTCGCTAGGTCGTGGGATCCGACGTTTAACCACCACTGAAGTCTTAGCCATGGACACTCCTCAATTATTTGAGGGCACTCTAATGCAGTATCCATAGATTTACTATGAACTTTCCGAAAAAGTAATAATCGTTGAAGCCTAGAAAGAAGCTATATTCCTAAACCTTGTGGCTAAAGTTACCGGCAAATTTGAATGGGCTTTGGATGCCTTAGGCTTCTGTCCTGGGGTTAAATCCCCGCTAGCACTGATAGCTCTTTAGAATTCGTTCTTCCACTCTTGATTGACCCTGACCGCGCTTTTCTGTAAAGAACATGCTCATCACTCGAAGATCCACGCCACAAACTAGGCCAGTCATCTTTACTACCAGGGGATTTGCAGTCGAATCAACTTTATCTGATTCAAAATAAACTTTCTGAAAGTCATCTGTTGCCGTGACATAGACTCGATAAGACTGATAGTTGGTTGGGTTCCAGCGAATCTCAGCACTTGTTGCGCTGTTTCTAGTGAATTCACCACCAGTAAGGCCAATGGGTGAGTCTGGTTGTCTAGGTCCTTGGTTATTTTGCTTGATTACTGGCGCTACATAGGCCTTGCCAGATCCTTTACTAACTTCAAGTAATAAACCATCTTTACTTGTCTCCAGAACGTTAAATTTCCAATCAAATAACTCTTTTGACTCACCAGCTTTTAGAAGAGTATTAAGTGATCTAAGTGGACCCTGGCCATGGCTGATGTTGGTATCAATTACATATAAAGAAGTCTTTGGGTCTCTCCCCAGATTCTTGATTCAGCTGCCAGGCTCACTCCTGGAGCGAGATTGATAAGGAGTAATTGAGGTTGACCTTTCTTTGTGAAGTCAGAGAGATAGTGAGTGGATTGGCTTTGATCAGTAAGGCAGCGAATCTCTGAATCAGTAATCCATCCCATCAATAGGCGATTCCAGTTAGAGAGAGTTTCTAACTGAGCATTGGCCATCAGATCCCAACTCAATATAGGTGTGAGCTCAGATGGCAACCACTCTGCCTTATTTTCACTGGAGAGATAGAGATCCTCTAGACCAAACATGGAGTGGCCCAGTTCATGGAAATACAGTGATGAGCTAGACCAGCCCTGAGTCATTAAGACGAGTTTATTTGCTTGACCCTTACTGGTTTTTACCTCAGTTGAGTAAGTTGCTTGGGCTACAGGTGGAATAGGTGCACTGAGAGTAGAGACAAAGACATAAGAATCGTATTTTTCAAAATCAATCTTGCCGTCATTTTTTTGGATCATCTTCTTGATTGGTCCAAAGTTATCTGTCATTGGTGTTGAATCAAAGCTCAATTCTGGATCAAGAGTTAGCCATTCACTCTCTGGAAGTATTGATATTTCCATTTCAAATTTGCCGGCAGATAGGCGCTTTACTAGCTCCTCGACCTCTTTGTTTACTTTTTTGATCGCATCAAGATCTGTCACCGTTCTATTGGTGATAGGTGGCAATTTGGTAATGAAGGGATATGTTGTATAGGTGAAAGGAATTACAAGAACCTTTGTCTTGCCAGAGGGATAGGTCGCCTCTTTAGGGCGAGGAAATCCATTGCGAGATATTGTTACTCCGAAAGGAGCATAATCAGGGGTCTTATCTATTGTTTTGCAGATTGAAGCTGGCGAAAGAAGTGAATCTTTAGAAATTCTTGGATCCAAACTTAAAGAATCTACCTTTGCCTCTGCAGCAGGAGCGCTTGCCGCAGGAGTTGGTGATGGAGAAGTGGCAGGGGTCGCACTTTTTATGGCAACGCCCTTTGACCAAACTAACTTATTGCCCTTTTTGATGCAGGTATAGGTTTTGTTCTTGTAATCAACTTTCTTGTTTAGGCCCTTACAAGTGGCGCCCGCTGTAATCTTTTGAGCCGAGTAAGAAGTGGGAATAAATAAGGAGAGAAGTAAAGTAAAGACGACTGATAAAACTGCGCCTTTACTTCTATTCTTCATACACTCATTTATTTTTATTGATTAAAGAGCTCTGTGACCTTGTTCCAATTAACTACATTCCACCATGCTGCAAGGTATTCCGGTCTTCTATTCTGGTATTTGAGGTAATAAGCATGCTCCCAGAGATCATTTCCTAGAAGTACTTTCTTTCCCTCACTTACTGGGCAATCTTGATATGGGGTGGTGGTTATTGAAAGCTCACTTCCATCTTGAATTAACCAGACCCAACCAGAGCCAAAGCGGCTCATTCCTGCTGCTTCAAACTCTTCCTTAAACTTTGCAAAGGATCCAAACTTGGCATTAATTGCCTCTGCTACTTTTCCAGTTGGCTCCCCGCCGCCAGTTGGGCTCATCCACTGCCAAAACAAGGAGTGGTTGTAATGGCCGCCGCCATTATTTCTAACTGCTGCTTTGATTTTATCTGGCACTTTATCAAGTGAGACCATGATTTCATCGATGCTCTTTGATTCCCATTCACTTGCTGCAATCGCTGCATTTAATTTATCAACATAGGCCTGATGATGTTTGCCATGATGAATCTTCATTGTGGCCTCATCGATATGAGGCTCTAGAGCGTCATAGGAGTAAGGAAGTGGTGGGAGTGTGAAAGCCATTTTAATTTTCGCCTTTCAATGGGAGTAAAGTCAAGGTTAGTTTAGCCCTGGCTGCTTAAAGAGCAAGATAAATCAAGGCCTAGCTATATAAATAGAGTAGGAGCGCAACAAAGTTAAAGGTGCTCATCGCCATAAAGAGAAGGGCAAGGGCCTTTAATTGAGAACCTGATTTCATTATTGATGAACTAAGAGCTGAGACAGATTTAAGAGCTTTTAGTGAATCAATCACAGAAAGGCTATCTCTAACTGCTGCCACCATAGCTGTTACTGAGAAGACTCCCCCTGAGGCAACAAGACCAACTAGAAAGAGCTTTAGATATTGATTGCTATCGCTAGTAATAGCACCTGTCGCGCAGAGCGCAAATACTGCTGAGAGAAGAACTGTGGGAGCTAATTGAGATTTGACTCTAATAGCTCTTTGTTGATTCCAAGAATTAATTAGATTGTTTTCATCCATAGGCTAGATAATACAAGGGGTAGTTAGAGAAGTGCCTTAATTAAGCTCTTTTGCTTGGGAAGGTATTACTAGAGCAGGTTTATTACTCTCAAGGGCTTTAATCTCATCTTTAATTGTCTTAATCGTTGCCTCAAGGCCTTCTTCATAGCAGTAGAGGGCCATCCCAAATAGCCTTGCAAAGTATGGCCCATCAACTTTTGAGAATCTAAGACCAGATGTCTTCTTTCTACTTGAGACTCCAAGGAGAAAGTCATTGCCATCTTCTGTTCTAACAGCTGAAAGTAATTTAGAGAAGGCCCACTCTGTTGTGGTGATGGAGCCTGAGAAGATCAGTCTTTGATTAGTTAGCTTTACCAAGCCCTGATCTTTATCTAGCTGCATCTCCTCACCTGGCACCATATGACCGCGAAATGATCCAACTCTTACTCTAATTCCAGCAACGACCGGAACTGAAAAGCCAGTGGAGCCACCAACGTATTTAGAAGGAGTTCTTCCTGCTTCGTGATAAACCGCAGATCCAGTCCAGAGCACCAACTCACCAGCTTTTTGAACAAGACCCTGATCTGATGGCTCTTCCCCTTTTGAGGCATCGTTAAAGATCTCAAGTGCTCTGCTTAATAGCTCGCTTTCATAGTTATATTCAGCAAGCTCTTTCTCATAGAGCTTCTTAGCT
The DNA here is from genome assembly GCA_003569145.1 of Clavibacter sp. Classification (GTDB taxonomy): domain Bacteria; phylum Actinomycetota; class Actinomycetes; order Nanopelagicales; family Nanopelagicaceae; genus MAG-120802. The sequence continues at coordinate 20,755 of BGOH01000004.1, forward strand.
CTCTTTGCAGCTCTCTTTGCTTTGAAGTTCTGGAAAAAACTCATGGTTGATTATCCCTTGAAATTACTCTTACTCAATCTTTCCTTGGCCAAAGAGATCATCTGGAGTCTTAATCTTTCTAAGCTCTCGCTTCATATTGATCTCACCTGCAAATTTAAGGATTGATTGGGGAAGCTCTTGCCTTGGTTTTTTCTTCATGAGAAATAGAGGGATTAAGCACCAGAATTGAAAGAGATAGGCCCAGAAGGCCCAGATGAAAGGATTTCTTCCAAAGGCAAAGGCGGTAAAGGAAACTATTGGCATAGCCATTACTGTCAGTATCACTTGCTCAAGATCCATGGCTTTAATCTAGAGGTGGGTGGGGACAAAGATAAGGGCCCTTGTCAGATGCAAGCCCTAGGCTCAGCGCTATGAATAGATCCGAGAATCCCTTTATAGCTTTTCTGGTAATCATCACAGCCCCCATTGCAGCAGGGGCACTCTTATTGACCTGGGCTCCTTCAAATCACTTCTTTGATTTCTCTCCTAAATATGATGGTTATGTACCAGCTAGAGATATTTCAACAACTGTAGATACCGTTCAAGATGCAACTCTTACCGTCTTTTGTGATCAGAGCGCAGATCGAGGATCTCTTGGAACCGCTTGGGCAATTGATAAAGAGGTTTTGCAAATTGAGTCAGCAAAAGCTCTTCTTGTTACCAATCATCACGTCATTGAAGATTGCATCAAGCCTGGATCTAAGTTAAGCGTTGCTAAGCTATTTGGTAAGAAACGAGATGCAAAGCTTCTGATCTATGATAAAAAGAATGATTTAGCCTTATTGGAAGTTGATATGAAGCTAAAGCCCTTAGAACTCTCTGACGCTTTTATGAATTCCGGGTATTGGGTGATGAGCCTTGGAAGCGCAGCAGGGTATGAAGGTTCGGTCTCCTTTGGAAATATCATTAACACCACCTATGACGAAGTCTTATTCACTAACAATATCTCTGAAGGAAATAGTGGTGGGGCGCTCATTGATAATGAAGGTAAAGTTGTTGGCGTAATTACTTGGGGCGTGAATAATGAGCGGGAGCAATATAACGGCGCTAAAAGCCTTGATGCTCTATGCCTAAAAATTATTAAGTGTGAGTATCAATATGATGGTGAAAAGACTTGGTATAACTGGAACGATTAACTACAGCGAAGCAAGCTTTTCTTGAACTTGTTTTGCTGATGGGTTAGTCATGGCGCTGCCATCTGAGAAAACTAGGGTTGGAACGGTTTGATTTCCCCCGTTTACTTTCTCAACAATCTCAGCCGTTCCGGCAACCTCTTCGATATTGATCTCTTCAAAGCTAATACCAAGGTCTGCTAATTGCGATTTTAGCCGCTTGCAATAACCACACCAGGAGGTTGAATACATAACAAATGACATCTATATCCAGCTTCTTTATCTCTTAGAAGAAAACTTTATCTGCCGGCAGGTTCAAGCTCTGGAGTTACTACTGGAGTGGGGGGGCTAATTGCGGGCTCAAGCTCTCTTTCGCGGCGAACTACGCGATCTGGTTCTCCAATTTCAGCCATAACCACTTCCTTCGTTCTTGACTTATAAAAGGTGAGCCTATCAACCTACTGGCTTTGAGCAAGATGAATTTCTTAGGGCGTAGATAGAGAGGCGAAGTTAGCTAAGTAGGTGTTAACTGCCGATATGAATCTGGCCAGAGTTAAACGCCGGCTGATAAAAGCTATCCGCCTCTATCCCATTTTGGCCCTTGCTGTCTTAGCCCTTGCCTATTTTCTTGGTGCATTTACTGAGCAGGAAGATCCGCTAGTTCCTCAGAGCGCCTTAATCACTGGGCTCTATCTCTTTGTTGGTCTAGTGCCACTTCTCTTTATTATTGGATTTATTATTTTGGGAGGAGCTACTGATAGAGAGTTTAAGAAGATGGGCTCAAAGAGGGAGAATCTTCTTACCTCAGATCCTTTTCTGCTTCCAAAAGAGGAGATGTTTGGCTATAAATTAGCCCTCATTACCAATCGCCCTCCGACTCTTACCGGTCTTACGGGGATTCGTATCGAGCAGATGATGCAGCCAGTTGTGATTTAGATCCATCTCATATCCCTCCTGTGATCGACTGTGAATGTGGCTTCTATGCATATAAGGAATTTGATGATGCTAAATTTGAATTAACCTTAAACCCAGGATGTTTCTTAATTGATGTAGATCTATTTGGGATTGGTTTTATCTATAAGAGAGGGTTTAGAGCTGAGAGCCAGGTGGTAAGAAAACTTCACCTACCTAAAAGATGTATGAGATGCCATATCTTTCCCGCTAAGGTCTTCGTCTCTAAATATAAATTAGGTTATTCCTCAACGCCTTGGTGGCAATGGCAGATCTATTGTCAATTCTGTAGTCGAGGATTTGAAGCTGAACATCGATTAGAGATCGCTGAGATGGTTAAGGCTCTAGAAATTAAGTAATTTAGATTACGAGTTATTGACTCTTTAGCGTAAATTTCGCACCTGGTTTTAGTCTTTCAGGGTTAGCCCCAGAGAGTATGTGCACTGATGCCTCTCCTTCGACTGTAAAGAAGTCATCGTCGCTGCGCTTAACTAATGCTGTTAGCTCATCGATTCCTATCAAGATTGTGTCATCAGGTGAACTCATTAATACCTTTGCTGCGCTCTCTGGAATCCATCTAAAGAAGCGGTCAAAGTGAGGAATTACTCTTACTTTAGGCAGAAAGTTAAAGCCTGGGGTTGGGCTCTTTTTACTAAATCTAAAGTTTGGAATCTGAGTTGAGAGCGCCATTGCACCTGCGCTGCAGCCAGCAAGTGATGAACCGCTAGCCCAGCCTTGATAGATGGCGCTAAGTACTGGGGTGCCAACTAGTGAATCTGCTAGATGATGTGGATCTCCTCCAGAGAGATAGATGAGGGCGCTATCTGCAATCACAGATGCCAGCTCTTTATCTTGCGCATCTTGCTTACTTAATATTTCTAGGAATTCAACCTCTACCCCTACCCGCTCGCCTTGCGCTCTTCCAAGCTCTTTCCAATACTTGATGCGATCTGCGCTCTCTTGTCCTGCAGCAGTTGGGATTTGAATGAAGCGCGCCTTCTTGCCATTTTTAACACCATCTTGGATAAGAGATTGCTCTAAAGAGGCCATCGCTGGCAAATATTCGCCAGAGCCAACTAGCGCTAGAGATCCCTTAGGCATCCTTTATCACTCCTTGATTCTTTTTAATTAGCGTGGTGCTACTAAAGAGTTGGATCGATTTTATTCTCGACAATTGTGGCAGCATCCACGCCCCATTGCCCATCTACTTTTGAGAGAACATATTGCATGGTAAAGCTTTTATTTTTATTATCGATTAAATCCACCTGAAATACATAACCTTCATTTATTGCAACGCAGCGGCCAATATCAAAGCTCTTTAGAGTTAGTAAAGCGCTATATTGGCCAGAGATTATTGCAACAAAGTTTTCTAGGGATACACCTTGTCGAAATTGCTCTGAGGCAAAATTATAAGCAGCACTTGGATCATCGCTACCAAAGGCATTTAATTGACCAGTAATCCAAGCAGCGCCGCCAGCGATCTCTTCCTGGCTACATTGATTTGCTTGTGAATTAGATTCATCTTCCCGATCTGGCTCACTCGAACAAGCTGAGAGTAATAAGGATAGAAGAAGTAATAGCTTTGTTAGGCCAAAGCCTTTAGAATCCATGAAACAAGGTTACTGCCCACTTGCGCCTTTTGTGTATTGAGACTTTAGATAAATTCACTTCTTAGATCAGAGCTAATCGGGCTATTAACTAATATGGCAGTGACAATGATTAAGAGCATAAAAATGATAAGTATTGAAACTCTTTTGCCAACTCGCTGCGGAAGGCCCCCAATCTTGCTATCTCTATCTTCGCCTAGATCTTTTAAAACATTGGCAAAGTGAAATGCAACTCCAAGAAGAGAGCTAGTTGCCAAGACCCAGAGTGGAGGATCTCTATCAACAGCATAGAAAATACTTGCTGGAAGCGCTGCAAGGGCGATGAAGTAAACCAGAGGAGAGGTAATGCGGAATTTAAAATAGAAGTTATAGGCAATACCGCAGCCAACACCTAGAAGATAGACCGCGCCACCTTTAAGCCCAAGTGGTCCAAGTAAGTTAGCAAGCAGCGCAATGGGTAGGAGGATAAATGTGGCCTTCTTTAGATCTTCAACCTGTAACTGGCCACTTACTAAAGGTTTATTTACTCGGTTATGTTTTAGGTCATCTTGATAGTCATAGATGTCATTACTCCAGCCAATTAGAAGCTGGCCTAGAAAGACGGTGAAAGCAATTAGATAGGCCGGCCCCTCCCACCAGAGCCGCGCAGCAAGAAGGAAGGAGATAGAGGTAATAAGCATTGTTGGGCCGAAGTGAGCGGCTATGGCATATGCCTTCAGCGATTTCATTTCCTAATAGTGTCATATAAGTTGGCTCTTCTTTGATATGGGGTTAGATTCTCTATTGTGATGAAGGTTAGGCAGATCGCTAGCTCTGATTACGACCAATGGCTGAATTTATGGTGTGGATACTTGGAGTTCTATAAATCTGAAGTAAGTGATGAAATAACAGCTAATACTTGGCGTGAACTAAATGATTCAAAGAGTTTAATTACAGGATTTGTTGCAGAAATTGATTCCACAGTTTGCGGGATAGCCCATTGTTTTCTCAGACCATCTACATGGCACAAGGTTGGCTATCTATATCTAGAAGATCTCTTTGTTGATCCAAAGTATCGCGGGTGGGAGTTGGTAGAGCGCTTCTGGAAAAGGCTGCAGAATATGGAAGAGAAATTGGAGCTGAGAAGCTTTATTGGATTACTAAGGAAGATAATACTCAGGCTAGAGCTCTATATGATTCATTTGTAAAAGGTGCATCAAGTGGGTTTATCCAGTATGAATACCCATTATGAAATCGGTTAATTAATTGGCAAATCTATTTGATCCATTAACGCTTCGAAGCGTAACTTTTCAAAATAGAGTCTGGGTCTCCCCTATGTGTCAGTACTCAGCAAATGATGGGCTGATTTCTCCTTGGCACCATGGCCATTTAATGGCATTCGCTACTGGAGCACCTGGCTTAGTAATGGCTGAAGCAAGTGGTGTGGTTATGGAGGGGAGAATCTCTATTGGTTGTCCCTCACTTGAAAGTGATGAGAAGGTAAATGCCTTTAAACCTATTAATGATTTTGCAAAATCTTTAAATGTGAAGATGGGAATTCAATTAGCTCACGCTGGACGCAAAGCTTCAACGATGCTTCCTTGGGATGATCATCGAATCGCATCCATTGAAGAAGGTGGCTGGACTCCAGTCTCAGCATCTCCGCTTGCCTATCACGGCATGCTTGAGCCCCATGAACTAACAGTTGCTGAGATAGCAGAGCTAGTTAAGGCGTTTGCAAGCGCTGCAAAAAGATCTGTGGCAGCAGGCTTTGATTTAGTTGAAATTCATGCCGCCCATGGCTATCTATTTCATCAATTCTATTCGCCTCTTTCTAATCAAAGAAGTGATATCTACGGCGGCTCTTTTGAGAATCGAATCAGATTCTTACTTGAAACAATTAAGGCAGTAAGAGCAGTGATTCCTGATTCCATGCCGTTATTTGTTCGCATTAGCGCAAGTGATTGGGTTGAGCAGGGCTGGAGTATTGAGGAATCTATTGAACTCTCAAAGCTTATGAAGGAGCTAGGTGTTGACCTGGTTGATGTTTCAAGCGGTGGAAATCTTCATAACGCGCCAATAAAGGCAGTTCCTGGTTTTCAAGTTCCTTTTGCGCAAGCAATAAGGCAGGGAGCAGATATTCCAACATCAGCAGTTGGATTGATAACCGGGGCTAAACAAGCAGATGAGATCATCTCATCAGGAAAGGCTGATGCAGTATTTCTTGCAAGGGCGATGATTAGAAATCCGAGATGGGCAATGGCAGCAGCTGAGGAACTCGGGGTAAAGATTGACTGGCCGTTGCAGTTTGATCGGGGAAGAACGCTTACTTAAAGTTAGCGATTGCGGTGCGCTGATTTAGATAAGAAGATTGCAAATACCAAGGCCACCACAATTAGTGCATTAAGGCCCATTTCAAAGATTGATCTTTCAAATGCAGTGTCACTCTTTCCAGATTCCAGAGTAAGAGATGCGCCGACAGTAAGAATGTGCCGGACAGCGGCGATGACTCCAATAATCAAGAACTTATCTAATTGATATACGCCATCTGTGAAGCGAGAAATAACAGTCCTTAAAATCTCAAGAATAATTACGATAAATAGAATGTCATTTACGCCTTGAATCATTCCATTTGGGAAGAAAGGCTGAGTTTCAATTAGCCTCTTGCCGCTATAGAAGAATGCGCCTATCCCAATTCCTAGAAGCGATATTGCCAAGATCGCGTGAAATACATCTTCAACTACATCTACATACTTGGCAGGGATTATTGATTTTTCGCCATCTTGTGATTCATTTTGAGCCATAGCAAACTGTATTACTGCTCATTGATGATGTCACCTCTATTTCGTGATTTTTAGGCGGCGTGTATGCCTGCGCCACTTAAACTAGAGAGTAACTTGTGCTTATGAGTAAAGAGATAACAATGCAGGGACTTCGTAAGGTAAACATCTTGGCAGGCCTACTCCATCTATTTCAGATGGCAGCTGTTCTTGCCCTAAGTAGTGATTTCGCACTTCCAGTAACAGCTACCTATATGGCAGGTCCTCCAGGATCTTCATTTGCACCTTCAGTGATCTTATTTGAGACACCAATTGGGCTAACAGTTGCAATATTTCTTGGTTTATCTGCGCTAGCTCATTTCATTGTGGCTAGCCCTAAATTCTTTCCTCGCTATAGCGCAGGCCTTCTTGCCCAGCGTAATTACTTCAGATGGGTGGAGTACTCAATTAGCTCATCGGTAATGATTGTTTTGATTGCTCAAGTCACCGGAATTGCTGATATCACATCATTGATTGCAATATTTGGTGTTAATGCCTCAATGATTCTCTTTGGTTGGCTTCAAGAAAAATATGAAACCCCAGGAAATGGTGGTTGGTTGCCATTTATCTTTGGTTGTATAACTGGAATTATTCCTTGGGTTGCGCTGCTGTTTTATGTATTTTCAATTGGTGGGGTTGGCGAGACCTCCGCCCCAGCCTTTGTTTATGGAATTGTCCTAACTATCTTCTTATTCTTTAATTCCTTTGCTCTAGTGCAATGGTTGCAATATAAGAAGGTTGGTAAGTGGAGTGATTACCTAAGAGGTGAGCGCAGCTACATCACGCTCTCACTGATTGCTAAATCAGCTCTGGCTTGGCAGATCTTTGCCAACACGTTGATTCCACCTATGTAGCTATTTGCCTGCTTTGCAGCGCTTAGAGCAATATTTAACACTGGACCAATCCCTGGCCCACTTCTTCCGCCATTCAAACTCAAGGCCGCAGCGTTGACATATCTTTGGCGGGAAACCGTTCTTGATCTTTGCTTTCATGGCGCAACGATTATGGCAGTTCCAATTTGAAGAATCCACTTAAAATACTTCTTAGATTTGTGCTTTAATTCAATTATGGAAAATGAAAACCTGGATACTCCAACTCCTGCCTCTGAGCAATTAGCTTCAGTTCAGGCACGCTTTGGCGCAGCTCTACTTGATGCCGCTCTTTTAGTGGTGACCTTAGTTATTGGCTGGGTGATCTGGAGCTTATATACCTGGCAAACCGGACAGAGCCCTGCCAAGCGGATCTTGAAGCAAGTAGTTGTTGATGCAAGTACTGGAGAGCGTTTCACTTGGGCAAGAATGGCGCTACGTGAATTTGCCGTTAAAGGCCTTGCTGGTCAACTTCTCTCAGGTGCAACTAATGGAATTACTTTTGTAATTGATAGCTTATTTATATTTCGTAGTGATCGAAGGACCGTTCACGACTTAATCGTTGGAAGCAAAGTCATCCAACTCTAGTTCTACTCGTTAAAGTCCCCGCCGCGGCCAGTAATCTTTGGCCCACGCTTAGTTGGGTGATCAAATCTGAATATGACCACGCCAACTAAGAGTGTGAATATCAAGAAGATCGCTACCGCTATCTCCATATTTAAACCATTACCGCCCAAATAACTAGAGCGAAAATTGCTAGTCCAAGACCGATAACTGCAATTGCTGTTAGTGATAGGAAGTCTCTTGATGAAGCAATCTTCTTTGTTAGGGCTGATGGATCTTTAACCTTACCCATATCAAGAAGTAGGGCCTCTGCCTCACGAATAACTGCATACTGGGAAACAATTGCAAGAAATCCAGTCACTGCTGCTACTGCAATTGTGAGATAACCAGCTGCATCGCTAGCTGTTGCAAAGGTTCCTTGGGCAGCAAGAACAAATACTGCAATTAATACTAAGGCTGGAGCTACTTGAGCCATGATTATCTGCATGCGCTTTTCGTTCCAGAGCTTTAATAGGGCTTTCTCATCCATATTTTTCTTCTTTCTCTTTATTCAGGCTAGAGCCTGCTAGAAGCAGAGCCTAAGGCAGATTGCTTGAACGCGCAGATATTTTGACCCTGATGAGAGCGGCAATTAAATGCGTTTCAGCACAACCTGCTTAATTAAGCGGTTGGAGCCTCTGCTAAATCTTCAGGAGAATCAGGAAGTGCTTCGCGGGCCACGCCTTTGAAGGTCAAAGTCTCTTTGCCTTCTTCTCCCTCAACATCGATAAGGATTATCTGGCCGCTCTTGATCTCACCAAAGAGAATCTTCTCTGACAAGACATCTTCGATCTCTCGTTGAATTGTTCTACGAAGTGGACGAGCACCTAGCACTGGGTCATACCCGCGGTGGGCAAGTACTGCCTTTGCCTTTGAAGTCAATTCAATTCCCATATCTTTTGCCTTAAGGCGCGTCTCAAGGTTTGTAATCATCAAATCAACAATCTGAACAATTTCAACTTCAGATAACTGGTGGAAGACGATTACATCATCGATGCGGTTGAGAAACTCTGGGCGGAAGTGATTCTTAAGCTCATCTTGGACCTTGTTCTTCATCCGCTCATAATTTCCTAGAGCATCATTTACATTGGTAAATCCAAGAGCTAAGGACTTGGAGATATCGCGAGTTCCAAGGTTAGTTGTCATGATGATTACAGTGTTCTTGAAATCCACTTGACGACCTTGGGCATCAGTTAGACGACCCTCTTCTAATACTTGAAGCAGTGAGTTGAAGATATCTGGGTGAGCTTTTTCAATCTCATCAAATAGCACCACAGAAAATGGACGGCGACGAACCTTCTCAGTTAATTGGCCGCCCTCGTCATATCCAACATATCCTGGAGGAGCGCCAAAGAGGCGAGATGCGGTGTGCTTTTCAGAATACTCTGACATATCAAGTGCGATTAGTGCATCCTCATCACCAAAGAGGAACTGTGCAAGAGTTCTGGAAAGTTCTGTCTTACCAACTCCAGATGGACCTGCAAAAATAAATGAGCCACCTGGGCGTTTAGGATCTTTGAGCCCTGCACGAGTGCGGCGAATAGCTTGAGAGAGAGCTTTAATTGCTTGCTCTTGGCCAATAACGCGCTTATGGAGTTCATCTTCCATCCGCAGCAAGCGAGATGTTTCAGCTTCAGTTAGCTTAAATACTGGAATTCCTGTTGCAGTTGAGAGAACTTCAGCAATTAACTCTTCATCAACTTCTGCAACTACATCGAGATCTCCGGCTTTCCAAGATTTTTCGCGCTCAGATTTCTCAGCCATTAATTGCTTTTCTTTATCGCGCAGTGATGCCGCCTTTTCGAAATCTTGGCCGTCAATTGCTGATTCTTTCTCTTTTCTAACATCAGCAATCTTGTCATCAAAGGCGCGTAGCTCAGGAGGCGCGGTCATGCGACGAATACGTAGGCGAGATCCAGCCTCATCGAGAAGATCAATGGCTTTATCTGGCAAGAAACGATCTGCGATGTATCGATCTGCAAGTGTTGCAGCAGCGACAATTGCATCGTCATTTATTGAAACTTTATGGTGTGATTCATAGCGATCACGAAGGCCTTTTAGAATTTCAATGGTGTGAGTAAGTGATGGCTCAGCTACTTGAATAGGCTGGAAGCGGCGCTCTAGCGCAGCATCTTTTTCCAAGTGTTTGCGATACTCATCAAGAGTTGTTGCACCAATTGTCTGGAGCTCACCGCGGGCAAGCATTGGCTTGAGGATGCTAGCTGCATCAATTGCGCCCTCTGCGGCTCCTGCGCCAACAAGTGTGTGAATTTCATCGATAAACAAAATAATGTCGCCTCTGGTGCGAATCTCTTTTAATACTTTCTTTAAGCGCTCTTCAAAATCACCGCGATAGCGAGATCCGGCAACTAGGGCGCCTAGATCTAGTGAGTAGAGCTGCTTGTCCTTTAGCGTCTCTGGAATATCGCCTTTAACAATGGCTTGAGCTAAACCTTCAACAACAGCAGTCTTTCCAACGCCTGGCTCGCCAATTAGCACTGGATTATTTTTTGTACGGCGGGAGAGAATCTGCATTACGCGTTCAATCTCTTTTTCACGGCCAATTACTGGATCTAGCTTTCCTTCGCGCGCAGCAGTAGTTAGGTTACGACCAAATTGATCAAGGATTAAAGATGTGGATGGAGTTCCCTCTGCTGGTCCTGCCGCAACAGCTTCTTTTCCTTGATAACCGGAGAGTAATTGAATTACTTGTTGACGAACTCGATTGAGATCTGCACCAAGTTTTACTAGAACTTGCGCAGCAACGCCTTCTCCCTCGCGGATAAGGCCAAGAAGAATATGTTCTGTTCCAATGTAATTATGTCCAAGTTGAAGAGCTTCACGAAGTGATAGCTCAAGAACTTTCTTAGCTCTTGGAGTAAAAGGAATATGACCTGATGGTGCTTGCTGTCCCTGGCCAATAATTTCCTCAACTTGAGAACGAACTGCTTCAAGTGAAATTCCTAGAGACTCTAAACCTTTTGCAGCAACGCCTTCACCTTCATGGATAAGGCCAAGGAGGATATGTTCGGTTCCGATGTAATTGTGATTGAGCATGCGAGCTTCTTCTTGCGCCAGAACAACAACGCGGCGGGCTCGATCGGTAAAGCGCTCAAACATCAGTTCATCTCCTTATCGGACTTGCTAAAACGGACTGGCTCTAGCGTATAAGAAGGCCTGAAACGATGCGACATCTATTTTCCTGCCCCCAAATCAGCGCTAGATATGGGAATCCACAGGGGCTATAACCGCCATATTTAGGTTTTTATGCCCGAAAAGATTAGAGAATCTTGAGCATTCTGGTGTTACCCAGGGTGTTGGGCTTCACACTCTCAAGGTCTAGAAACTCAGCAATACCTTCATCATAGGAGCGCAGCAGTTGCTGATAGACATCTGCCTCCACCGGAGTTCCTTGAATAACTTTAAAGCCATGTTGCGCAAAAAACTCTGTTTCAAATGTCAAACAAAATAATCTCTTCAAGCCTAGTGAATTAGCGCGATTAGTAATGGCTTCAAGAATCTGATTGCCAATCTTTTGTCTTCTAAATCCTTCATCAACTGCAACAGTTCTAACCTCTCCTAAATCCTCCCAGAGAACGTGAAGCGCTCCGCAGCCAATTACTTTTCCATCACTTTCTGCAACAAAAAACTCTTGAACATCTTCATAGAGCTTTACTGTATCTTTTGAAAGCAGGCGGCGCTGCAGAGCGTATTGATCAATAATCCTGCGAACAGATTTAACATCTGTTGTTCTTGCCGGCCGACAATCACGCTCATTTAATTATCTTCCGGCTTAACTAATGGAAAAAGAATTGTCTCTCGAATACCAAGGCCAGTTAAGGCCATCAGTAGTCGATCAATTCCCATTCCAACTCCTCCCATAGGAGGCATGCCATGTTCCATAGCGCGAAGGAAATCTTCATCAACTTGCATTGCCTCTAGATCACCTTTTGCTCCGAGTTTTGCTTGTTCTATTAGGCGATCTCTTTGGATAACCGGATCAATTAATTCGCTATATCCAGTGGCTAATTCAAAGCCATCGATATAAAGATCCCACTTCTCAGCAATTCCTTTAACGCTGCGGTGTTCTCGAACCAGAGGTGAGGTATCAACTGGAAATCCCATAACAAAGGTTGGGGTATTTAACTTGCCGCTATAGAAGTGTTCAAAGATCTCCTCAGCTAACTTGCCATGAATCCATGCTGGATCAACTTTTAGACCAGCTTTTTCAGCAATCTTTACTAGCTCTTCTCGGCTCGTTGCCGGAGTAACAGTTAAGCCTGCAGCATCTGAGATGGCGGTATAAAAATCTAGCTCTCTCCAATTCCCACCTAGATCACTAATTCGTCCATCATGATGTTCAACTTTATGGGAACCAAAGATGGCAAGAGCTGCGTTCTGGACTATTTCTTGGGTTAGAGATTTCATATTCTGCCAATCGGCATAGGCCCAATACATCTCAAGCATTGCAAACTCTGGAGAGTGGCTTGAATCAGCTCCCTCATTTCTGAAATTTCTATTTATTTCAAAGACTTTTTCAATGCCACCTACCACGCATCTTTTCAGGAATAACTCAGGAGCAATTCTTAGATAAAGATCCATGTCATAGGCATTACTAAAGGTTTTAAAGGGCCTTGCTGCAGCTCCCCCATGCATGACTTGAAGCATTGGAGTCTCAACTTCAATAAAGTCATACTTATCAAAGGTATCTCTTACTGACTTAAGAACTTTTGGCCTAATTCTTGCATTCGCTCTTGCTTCAGGTCTGACAATTAAATCTACATATCTTTGGCGAACCCGAGTCTCTTCATTGAGCGGGTTATGCTCATTTGGAAGTGGGCGTAGGGCTTTGGAGGCTAATTGATAAGAATTGGCAAGAATTGATAACTCGCCACGCTTTGAAGTAATTACCTCGCCAGTGACACTCACGATATCGCCTAAATCAATATCACTCTTCCAACTCTCTAGAACAGCTTCGCCAACTTTATCTAGCGAAAACATTGCTTGTAGCTCTGTGCCATCACCTTCGCGAAGAGTTGCAAAACATAACTTTCCGGTATCGCGTTTAAAATTATTCGCCCAGCTACGCTCTCGATTACTCCAGATGGGCTATCTGTTGCTAGATCTTTAAATCTCTCGCGGATTTCTTTTAATGAGGCTGTTCTATTAACTGATACGGGATATGGGGCTATGCCACGGCCAAGCAATGATTCGCGTTTTTCGCGTCTAATTCTTAACTGCTCAGGAAGGTCATTTTCGGACATAGTGCCGATAAGTCTAACCATTCCTCTCGTGCACAAGACGTAGGCCAATCAGGGTTAAATCGGGTTGGTGATAATCAATTGTCTCTGAAATTCCCAGCACCAATGGCGCTAAACCACCAGTTGCTATCACTGAGATCTTCTCGTTATCTGGATAGAGCGCATCTAGCTCATCACTAATACGAGCAACAAGGCCATCTACTTGGCCTGCAAAACCATAGATAGTTCCGGATTGAAGCGCCTCTACAGTGTTTTTGCCAATCACTGACTTGGGTTTAACTAATTCAACTTTTCTTAACTGCGCAGCCCTTGATGCAAGAGCCTCAACAGAGATCTCAATTCCTGGAGCTAACGCCCCACCTAAGAACTCACCCTTTGGTGAGACGACATCAAAGTTAGTAGAGGTTCCAAAATCAACGACGATACATGCGCCCTGGTTATAAAGCGTATGAGCAGCAAGAGTATTTACGATGCGATCAGCTCCAATTTCCTTTGGATTATCAACTAGAAGCGGTACTCCAGTCTTTACTCCTGGCTCAATAATGGTTGTTGGTAGATCTTGAAAGTGGCGATTAATCATCGATCTTGCTTCCCTAAGTACTGAGGGAACTGTGGAGCAGATTGAAAGGCCGCTTAACTCATAGCCAGTAATTAGAGAGCGATATTGCAACCATAATTCATCGGCAGTATCTCTAGCATCAGTCTTAACTCGCCAAGTATCAATCATCTTTTCTTTGGAAAAGATTCCAAGAACGGTATTGGTATTGCCGATATCAATAGTTAATAGCATTTAGAAATCCAATCCGATATCTAGTACTGGGGCTGAGTGGGTTAACGCACCAACTGCTAAGTAATCAACACCTGTTGCAGCATAGGCAGCAGCATTTTCCAGTTTTAGGCCACCTGATGATTCAAGTTTGGTGTTTGATCCTCTAGCAATTTCAACAGCTGCTTTAGTCTGCTCAATACTCATATTGTCTAGCAGCACTATTTCAACGCTGCATTGCAGAGCTTCTTTTAACTGTTCTAAGGTATCAACCTCAACTTCAATAAGAGCACCTGGCGCAGCTTTTTTAACCCGATTAATCGCCTCACTAACTGAGCCAGCTGCAGCAATATGGTTATCTTTGATTAAAGCTTGATCACTAAGGTTCATTCGATGATTTAAGCCGCCGCCCATACGAACTGCATATTTCTCAAGCTCCCTAAGCCCTGGAGTGGTTTTTCTAGTGTCGCGAATAGCAGTTTTACTTGATGAAACTTCTTTGACCCAGAGGTTAGTAATTGTTGCAATACCGGAGAGATGAGAGAGAAAGTTCAGAGCAGTTCGCTCTGCTTTAAGTATTGCTCTGGTTTCTGCCTTTAGGCGGATTAACTCAGTATTAGCTCTAACTTCCTGGCCATCTTTAACTAATAACTCATATTCACTAATCCCGCATTGCTCAAGAACAGCTGCAGCAACAAGGCAACCAGCAATTACTCCACTCTTTCTTGTAACAAAGCGGGCATCACTTACTTGAGATTGGTTAATTGTTGCCTGACTAGTTAAATCATCGGTAATTGAGTCCTCAGATAATGCTTCACTTACCTTGCTATTGATTGCATCAGGATTTAACCCTTGATCAGTTATTAACTTACTTAACGATTGTGAGATCACTATTAACCTCCATAATCGTTGAGCTCCAAGTGCCATCACTTGCTAGCTTTTGAGTAATTCTCTTTAGCCATGCATTTGCACTCTCTGGATAATCCTGGCGGTAATGAGAGCCTCTAGATTCACACCTTTCAAGTGCCGAGCGAGCAATCGCAGTTGCAAGAAGATATAAATTAGTGGTCTCCCAAGCATCAACGCTGGCATAAATTGTTGCAGCGCCTTTTAGTCGCTCTAAAGTTTTTAAAGTTTCCTTTAGTGATGCCTCACTTCTTACTACTCCAGCCCCCTTTGACATAGCTCTCTGTAGCTCGCCGCGAATAGATGGGGAGAGGAGAAAGTCATATGAATCCTGAGCAACGGGCTGTTCTTGAGGTAGTTGGTTTGCAGCAATATCTTCAGCAATTCGAGCTCCAAATACCAAGCCTTCAAGAAGTGAATTTGAAGCTAGGCGATTAGCCCCATGCGCCCCAGTACAAGCAGTTTCACCAACTGCATAAAGGCCAGCAACTGAGCTATGACCATTTAAATCTGTTCTAACCCCACCAGAGGCATAGTGCGAGGCAGGAGATACTGGAATCAAATCATTTGCTGGATCAATTCCAATCTCTTTGCATGAGGCATAAATTGTTGGAAGCGCTCTGAGAATTCTTTTATTCCTCTTGCATCAAGCCAGACATGTTGGCTATGAGTAATCTCCATCTGGCGTGAAATTTCTTTAGCAACAACATCGCGAGGAGCAAGATCGGCAAGTTTGTGAACATCGCGCATAAATCGCTCGCCGCGATTATTAACTAGAAATGCTCCTTCGCCCCTAAGAGCCTCTGAAATTAGAGGCTGCTGACCTTTTGAACCTTCGCCGATATATAGAACTGTTGGATGAAACTGAATAAATTCCACATCAGAGACCTCTGCTCCTGCTCTTAAGGCAAGTGCAACGCCATCACCAGTTGATACTGATGGATTGGTAGTTTGAGAATAAACCTGACCCAGCCCGCCAGTTGCTAGCACCACAGCTTTTGCTAACACTTCGCCAACGCCATCTCGACTACCTTCGCCAATAACGTGCAAGGTAACGCCGCAAACTCTTCCACTATTACTCTTTAATACATCTAAGACCAGAGCATGTTCGATAACTTCGATTCCAAGATCATCAGAGACTGCAGCAAGGAGAGCTCTTGATACCTCAGCCCCCGTTGCATCTCCTCCAGCATGAAGGATTCGATTTCTTAAGTGACCACCTTCTCTAGTTAGGGCAATCTCGCCAGTTTCTGACTTATCAAAGACAGCGCCTCTTGCAATTAATTTTCTTACCGCCTCTGGCCCTTCACTTACCAATACTTTTACTGCTGCTAGATCACATAGCCCTGCACCAGCAACAAGAGTGTCTTCTTCATGCTGGCTTGGTGAATCTCCTGGTCCTAGCGCTGCAGCAATTCCACCTTGCGCCCATTTTGTTGAGCCAGCATCAATGGATGATTTAGTTACTAGCAATACTGAGAGATTATGTGCTCGAATCTGAAGCGCAGTAGTAAGTCCTGCAACACCAGAGCCAATAACTACAACATCGGCCTGGGCTCTCCAGCCAGGAAGTGGCGCTCTAAGTCTCATGCGCCCACCAGTGAGTTCTGCATCGCCATATTATCGATCAATCTAACGCCCTCAATCCACCCAGCAATAATTACTCGAGTCTTAAGACTTGATTCATCTGCCACTTGAAAGCTCTCTTCATCAATTATTTCAGCATAATCCAAAGTAAATGAACCATGCTTTTCTATCTGCTTCAAAGCTTGGCGCGCGCTGGTAAGACTTGATTCGCTGCTTGCCGCTCTTAGTACTTTTGAAATAACTTCAGCACTTTCAAGGCCCTGACTACTTAATCTGACATTTCTTGATGAGAGAGCAAGGCCACTGTTATCTCGAATAGTTGGCGCAGCAATTATCTGAATCTCTGGATGGAGTCTTGCTGCCATCTCTCTAATGAGAAAGAGTTGCTGAAAATCTTTCTCACCGAAGATTGCATATTTTGGTCGGCATAATTCAAAGAGGCGATTAACTACGGTTAATACCCATCAAAGTGACCTGGGCGATGAACTCCTTCAAAGCTTCTTCCAATCTCACCTGATGAGAGCTTCTTAAATTCACCTGGATAAATACTTTCATAACTTGGTCGCCAGAGAATTGTTGCTCCGGCCTCGCTGGCTAACTCGCTATCGTGTTTTGGAGTAGTTGGATATTTAGCTAGATCATCTTTATTTTCAAATTGCAGTGGATTAACAAAAACAGATACGGCAACCTCATCTGCTAATTCGCGGGCGCGCCTAATTAGTGATTGATGACCAGCGTGAAGCGCTCCCATGGTGGGAACAAATGCGCATGGGTTATTAAGGTCGCTTAAGACTTCAACTTCTTTCACCTTATTTACAGCTCCAGTCCGTTAGTGGTACCAGGCGATGGCAAGTCTACTCCGCTAATTAAGGGCTGCCAAAAGCTCTTTAACCGCTCCAAAACCAGTTAATTGCGCCTCTGGATCTATTTCTATCCAAGGCCGCAGCACAAACTCCCGCTCAAAGCCCTGGGATGAGGCAGAGTTAAGTTCTCACTATTTATTACCATTCCTTGATAATCAATAATATCTAGATCAATTAAGCGAGCAGCGTTAATAGTGCTTCGCTTTCTTCCAATGCGCTCTTCAATAGCTAGAAGCTCTTTCATTAATTGCTCAGCTTCTACATTAGTTTCACCAATTAATACTGCATTTATGTAGTTGGGCTGTTCTTCATTAACTTTAAATGGTTTAGTTTCATAAAAGGAAGAGATTGCTTCAATCTTAATTACTTTTCTAAGCACCTCTATTGCCTCTTCTAATTGCGCTCTAGGCTCCCCAAGGTTTGCGCCAAGTGCAATAACTACTCTCATCGCTTTACTTTTATGCTCACCGAGACATCTGTAAAGCTGACCTCTATTGGGGCTTTAGGTTTATGAACCGTAACTTTTATCTCATCTATCTCCTTAAACGTTTCCAAAGCTTTAACACCAATTCGATGAGCCAAGCTTTCAATTAGATTTACTGCAGGACCCGTAATTTCACTATGAATCAGAATAGCAAGAGCGTTGTAATCAACACTTTTTTTAATATTGTCATTTTTTGCCGCTTCAGATAAATCCAGCTCTACCTCCGCATCAACAACAAAGAGTTGACCGTTTTTTCTCTCATCTTCTAATAGGCCGTGATAGCCCAGAGCCTGTATGCCTGTTATCAAAATCTTGTCGCTCATGTTGAAACCCTACCTTTAGCAAATGAGTTAACAGTTGCGATTGCATCTTTATGAGGCTTAACCGAATGAGTACGAACCGCCCAAATGTTCTGCTTTGCAACCATTGCAGTTATCGCAATTGAAGCTGCCTCCCGATCCTCGGTATTACTTGAACCGGTAAGTTCTCCTAAAAATCGCTTTCTTGAGGCTCCAATTAGTATCGGATAACCCAGAAGTGCAAGTCGATCAAGGTTTCTCAGTAACTCCCAATTGTGCTCGGCTAGCTTTGAAAAACCGATACCGGGATCAATTATTAATTGATCAGGGTTAACACCGGCTGCAATAGCTGATTCGACTCTATTTTCTAGCTCTTCTTTTACTTCCTTAACTACATCAGTGTATTTGGCATGCTCTTGCATATTTTTGGAGTGGGCTCTCCAATGCATTGCAATGTATTGCACCTTAGGATTTTCAGCAATTACCTTATACATCTTCTCATCTGCTAAACCTCCGCTTACGTCATTAACATATTCAACGCCTAGTTTGATTGCTTCTTTAGCGATATTAGATCTGGTAGTGTCAATTGAGAGAGCTACTTCTTTCTTTACTAACTCACTTATTACTGGAATAACGCGTTGTCTTTCTTCGTCTTCGTTATTCGCTCTGCTCCAGGTTTTGTTGATTCCCCGCCAATATCAATTATGTCTACTCCCTCAGCAATCATTTCTTCTGCTCGCTTTAAGGCATCTTCTATTCTGAAGTGCATGCCGCCATCAGCGAAGGAATCAGGGGTGATGTTTAAAATCCCCATTACTAAGGTGCTCATTATTTACCAGTAATTAAACTCATTGCCTCAGCTCTAGTTGCTGGATCTCTTAACATCCCGCGAACAGCGCTAGTAACCGTTCTTGCTTGCGATTTTCTGACTCCGCGCATTGACATACATAGATGCTCACAATCGATAATGACAATTACACCACCTGGTTGAAGAATTTCAACCATTGAATCTGCAATCTGAGTTGTTAGCCTCTCTTGCACTTGAGGTCGTCTGGCATAGAGATCTACGAGCCTGGCTAGCTTTGATAGTCCAGTCACTTTTCCTGATTCTCCTGGGATGTAACCAATATGGGCTACGCCAAAAAAGGGCGCCAGGTGATGCTCACAATGTGAGTAAACCTCAATATCTTTCACGATTATCAGCTCTTCATGGCCTAAATCAAAGGTGGTAGTTAATACATCTTTTGGATCTTGATAAAGCCCTTGAAAGTTTTCCTTTAGAGCTCTTGCTACTCGCTTTGGAGTATCGCGTAGGCCATCGCGTTCAAGGTCTTCGCCAAGGGCTGCAAGTAGTTCACTTATTGCTCGCTCAGCTCTATCCTGATCAAAGGATTTACTCATTTAACTACGCTTCTTTCGAAGATGGCTTTTTCTTTCGTTTTACGCCTTCATCGCTTTTGCCATTTGCTCTCGGCTTTATTGCAACCGGAGGAATTCGAGAGGGAATGCGTGAGGACGATCCAGTCCAAGCTGGCCTCTTTGGTCTTGAAGCAACGTGCTTGAAAATTACCGCAATTTCTTCCTTCTGCAAGGTTTCCTTTTCTAACAGCTCTTCAACCAAAGCATCAAGAATCGAACGGTTTTCAATCAAGATTTCATAGGCTTCTTGGTGGGCTTGTTCAATTAAGGTTTTAATCTCTTGATCAATTGTTGCTGCTAACTCCTCTGAATAATCTCTTTGATGTCCGTAATCTCTTCCCATAAATGGAGCAGCATCACCGCTTCCTAACTTAATAGCGCCTAACTTCTCAGTCATTCCATATTGAGTGACCATTGCGCGAGCAAGGGTGGTTGCTTTCTCAATATCGTTAGAAGCTCCAGTAGTTGGATCATGGAAAACTAATTCCTCGGCAGCTCTTCCGCCCATTGTGTATGCAAGTTGATCAAGCATCTGATTTCTGGTGGTGGAGTATTTATCTTCATCGGGCAAGACCATGGTGTAACCAAGTGCTCGCCCTCTAGGCAAAATTGTTATCTTGTGAACTGGATCTGTGTGAGGTAGTGCGTGCGCAACGAGCGCATGACCGCCTTCATGATAGGCAGTAACTCTGCGCTCTTCCTCGCTCATAAGCCTTGATTTACGCTGCGGCCCAGCCATCACGCGATCAATGGCTTCATCGACATCAGTTGATGAAATAACTTTACGGTTTTCTCTAGCAGTTAATAGAGCTGCTTCATTTAAAACATTTGCTAAGTCTGCTCCAGTAAATCCTGGAGTCCTTCTAGCAATAGCCAAGAGATCAAGGTCTTTTTCTAAAGGCTTATTCTTAGAGTGAACTTTAATTATTGCCTCACGGCCCTTTACATCTGGCCGATCCACGCCAATTTGGCGATCAAATCTTCCAGGACGAAGAAGTGCTGGATCTAAAATATCTGGACGGTTTGTTGCTGCAATAAGAATTACCTGTTCATGAGCTTCAAAGCCATCCATCTCAACTAGTAATTGATTCAAAGTCTGTTCGCGTTCATCATGACCGCCGCCCATTCCTGCGCCGCGATGACGACCAACTGCATCAATTTCATCAACAAAGATAATTGCAGGGGCATTTGCTTTTGCTTGAGTAAATAGATCTCTCACGCGAGCTGCGCCAACACCGACAAACATTTCAACAAAGTCAGAGCCTGAAATGGAATAGAACGGAACCTTTGCCTCTCCTGCTACAGCTCTTGCAAGGAGAGTCTTTCCGGTTCCTGGAGGGCCAAATAAAAGAACTCCCTTAGGAATCTTTGCGCCAATTTCTTGATATTTCTTTGGCTCTGCAAGGAAATCTTTTATTTCTCTAAATTCCTCTATTGCTTCATCAGCTCCTGCAACATCTGCAAAGGTAACTTGCGGCACTTCATTGTCATGAAGCTTTGCCCTAGAGCGGCCAAAGGAAAATACTCTTGATCCTCCTTGAGATTGGCTCATGAAGAACAAAAGTAAAAATGCTAGAAGAAGAATTGGGCCTAAGGTAAAGAGAATTGAGACCAAAATGTTGGTCTTAGGAACCGTTACATCCCACTCTTTCGCAGGCTGATTTGCAGTAAGTAAATCAATCAGAATTGGCTCTTGCCCTGTGACATAGGAAGCCTCAACCTTGGTGGCCCCGTTAATTGCCACCCCAGGTTTGAGAATTAATTGAATCTTCTGATCTCGGTCAACGATGTTGGCTGATTCCACATCGCCTCTAGTAATTGCAGCCATTGCCTTTGAGGTATCAATCTTGGTGAATTGATTGCTGCCAGATGAAATCTGACCAAAGATAGTTACGCCAACAATTGCAACTAAAATCCAAAATAACGGTCGCTTAAAGAATTTTTGAGGTGCTGCCTTCTTACCAGATTTAGCAGGAAGTTTTGAAGGCTTAACTTTTACTTTCTTATCGGCCATGTTTACTCATACATATGCTTAGCAAGCACGGCAATAAAGGGAAGGTTTCTATACTTTTCATTGAAATCTAGTCCATAGCCAATAACAAAGTCTTTTGGAATATCAAAGCCTACATATTTGACTGCCACTTCAACTTGAGCAGAATCTGGTTTTCTAAGAACAGTCATTAT
Organism: Clavibacter sp.; assembly: GCA_003569145.1. Lineage (GTDB taxonomy): Bacteria > Actinomycetota > Actinomycetes > Nanopelagicales > Nanopelagicaceae > MAG-120802. The sequence goes on from BGOH01000004.1 coordinate 42,503, forward strand.
CTCAACGCTCTTTGCTCCGCGGGATTTAAGATTGGCGCTCAACCAATCAAGTGTTAGGCCAGTATCAACAATATCTTCAACGATTAATACATTTCTTCCAGTAATGTCTTTATCCAAATCTTTCATAATTCTTACAACGCCAGATGACTTTGTTCCAGAGCCATAGGATGAAACAGCCATCCAATCCATATCTAGGTGTCTATTGATATAGCGCGATAGATCAGCCATCACCATCACTGCGCCTTTTAATACGCCAATGAGTAATAGATCTTGATTTTTATAATCTGCTTCAATCTGGGCAGCTATCTCTTTTAGACGGGCTTGTAATTGTTCATCAGTTACAACTACTCGTTCAATCTCGCCCTTAACTGATTCCAGATCCACTATCGCCCTCTCGCCTTGTATTAACTATCCCTGCCCACCGCTTTTAGAGAGCGAAAGTCTGCCCGAAATTCGAGCCACGGTCACACCACCGGGAAGTGAGATAGGACCTTGCCCCTTCCAGGCTGTGATGAGAGCCTCAACAGGCTCAATGTGCTCAGCTGAAAGTGAGCCCTGCGGGGCTCCAGCCAGATAAATAGCTTTCCTTAGGATTCTAGTTCTAATAGCCCGGGGCTGTGACTCAAGCTTTGAGATTTCTAGCGATGCTGGCTCTAACTTAGAGAAAATCTCATCACTTAAATAATCCAGCGCATCGGCATCATCTCGTAGCAACTTAGCTGATCTTGCAAGAGCATCACTAATGCCAGGGCCAATCTCTTTCTCCATTGTCGGAAGCACTACTTCGCGAACTCTCACTCTTGTAAATTCCATTGATTGATTATGTGGATCTTGCCAGAACTTAATTCCAGCTTCCTCACATGCTGCCTCTGTTTGCGCTCTAGTGATTGAAAGAAGTGGTCTGCGATAGCGATCAACTCTTGATGCCATTCCAGATAGCGAGCGTGATCCAGATCCTCGCGCAAGACCAAGTAGCACTGTCTCTGCCTGATCGTCTTTTGTATGTCCAAGAAAAACAGCAACTGCGTTATGAGAGTTAGCTACATCATTTAATGCTTGATAGCGCGCTCTTCTTGCTGATGCCTCTAGGCCATCAGTGATTTGAACAGTGACTCGTCTAATCTCAATATTTTCATAACCAATTTTTGTCAGCGTTCTCTTTGTTTCATGGGTGACATCTGCCGAGTTCTTCTGCAAGCCATGATCAATAATTAATGCAATTACTTTAATTGACTTTGTTTTACACTCTAGTAACAAAGCTGCAGCAAGAGCTGATGAATCAGCACCTCCAGAGGCAGCAACCAAAACGCTATCGCCTGCAGCAATATCTTCTAATTCAGATCTAACAGCAAGACGGATCTGATAGAGCGGGGTGGTTTCGGCCATGAGGCTAAGGGTAATCGCCTTAGACCCGGCCTCCATATGGCATTAATCCCTTAACGCTATAGATATTGGAGAAAAGCAGGCCTTTATCTTTGGAGTTTGCCTCCCACATCATTCCGTTTCCGGCATAGATGCTGATGTGATGAATCGTGTTTACCGTTCCTTTGTAGGAATAGAAAAGTAGGTCACCTGGCTCAAGCTGACTTAGCGGAACATGCTTGGTGTAACTGAAATAGAGAGATGAATTGAGACGATCCCAATTTGGCCAGCCAAGTCCAGCTGAGCGATATGCGGCATAAACTAAACCAGAGCAATCAAAAGTATTTGGACCTTCATCGCCCCAGACATATGGTTTTCTTGCTAGCACTTGTTTCTTAGCAAAAGCCACAGCTTCGGCTCGCATCTCTGGAGTTGAACGTGAAGTGCTGCGGCCTTTGAAGCCAATGTCAGGCCAAACCTTGGTGTAAACATTGGTGGTAGTTGCAATATTTGCATTTGCCTCTTCTAATAAGGCTAGTTGTCTCTGTTGCTCAAGAGTTACGCGGGTCTTTCTTGCAGCGTTTAACTCGTTTAATACCTGATCTTGAATCTTTTGCAGTTTATCAACTTCTTTTTGCTGGGCATTTCTAGCAGCATCAGCTTCAATTTTAGTTTCTTCAACTTTTTCAGTAGCTACCTCTTGTGCAGCCTTGGCGTAATCCGCAGCTTTCTTGCTTTTGCTGCCGCCTCTTCTGCTGCTTTAAATCTAAATAGAGCTTGGGTGTTTTGATTTCCTAACGTATCCAGCGTTGAAGGCGATCAATCAAATCTTGTGGTCCATCAGAGTGAAGAACTGAGTTTAAATCAGTAAATCCACCACCCATGATGTAGGCATTGGTGGCAAGGCGACCAATTGAGTCATGGGCTGCTTTTACTTCACTAACCGCAACTGCATATGCTGCTGCAGCTGATTCTGCTTCTTTTCTTGCAATTGCTAACTCTCTTTTAGCTGCTTCATATTTAGCTCTTGCTGCGTTGGCAACTGCAGTTAATTGTTTTAAAGTTAAATTCGCTTTGCTTAATTTGGCAGCCGCGCATCTGCTAATTTCTTTTTCTCAGCTTCAGCTTTCTTTGCTGCTTCAATTTGAGCAAGAGTTGGCTTAGGAGTCTTTCCATAGGCAGGGCTATGGGCAATTAGAAGTAATAAAGAGGTGGAAAGCGCTATGAAGCGGGCGCGTTTAGATCTCAATTCGTGGCTCCCTGGGGATTGGGGGTCAGTTGCTTGAGTGAAAGGATAAAGGCCAAGGCTGGGAAATGCAGGAGGAAAGAAGGTGTGTCAGTTAAAAAGTGATGAATATTGCAGCAACCAGGAGAATGGAATAAAGGCTTAAGTAGGTAATTGAGCCATGAAATATCTTTGCTGCAGACTTTTCGATTTGTGAGCTTCTAAGGCTAAACATCTGTACTGCAAAGAAAATAGTGAGGACAGTATTTGCAATATAACTCCAGTTTGGCAAACCTGCTGAGTAGAGAGTTAGGTATGAAGTAGCAAACATTGCGATGGTGTGAAACCACATCTGCTGTTCAACTTTTGCAATTGGCGCAACCACTGGAAGCATTGGAATACCTGCTGCCTCATAATCATCTTTATATTTAATAGCTAAGGCCCAGAAGTGTGGCGGAGTCCAGAAGAAGATCACCATAAAGAAGAGAACGCTGTTGCGCTCAGAGAATTGGCAACTGCTGCCCATCCAATTAATACTGGCATGCATCCTGCAATCCCGCCCCAGACTATGTTTTGGGAGGTGCGCCGCTTAAGACCTACGGTATAGCCAAATACATAGAAAATGATTGCGCCAATTGTTAGCGCTGTTGCTAGAGGATTAGTAAAAATCCAGAAGATAGAGAGAGATAGAACTGTTAGCGCTGTTGCAAAGGCAAAAGCTTGATTCTCGCTTACCTCTTTATTAACAATCGGACGCTTTGATGTTCTATCCATTAATTGATCGATATCAGATTCAATAATCATATTGAAAGCATTAGCAGCGCCAGCCGCCAGAGTTCCGCCAAGTAGTGTTGCAAGGGAAATTCCAAGTGGTGGAACGCCATCTGCTGCAAGAAAGAGAGCTGGAAGGGTGGTTACTAGTAATAATTCCACTACGCGCAATTTCATTAACGCGATATATGGTGAAATCATGTCTTGAGATTACCCTGTAGATTGCACTGGTGCGTATCTACTTGGCGTGGGCTATATCTCTAAACTTTATATTTACCAGCGCAATTCCTACCTCTGCAGAGCCACTATCTGAAAGCTTTAAGTTAAAACTGGAAGCCACTATTACTGGTGATATCTCCCCTAAATCAGTGCGCTCCTCTAATACTGGCTTCATCTCAGCTCACAACATGATGTATCGCCATAGCGTGACAATTTATGATGCTCAAAGCCTCGAATTAGTGAAATCAATATCAGATCAGGTAAACCTTAAAGATCTCGGTATCAAAGGCTATTCCGGGCTTCATCGCGGCTCCCCAGTTGAAGGGGCATTTTCACCTGATGGTAAATATCTTTATGTAACAAATTATGCGATGTATGGCAAGGGATTTAACAGAGAAGGTACTGATAAATGTAATCCTGGCAATAGCTATGACCGTTCATTTCTCTATCGCATCGATACTCAGTCCTGGTCAATTGATGCCGCTTATAAAGTTGGTGTAGTTCCTAAAGTTGTCGAAGTTAGCCCAGATAATAAATACGTTTTAGTAAGCAACTGGTGCTCCTATGATCTTTCAATAATTTCAACAGAGCTTGGCAAAGTTATAAAGACTTTAAAAATCGGGGCATACCCAAGAGGAATCACCATCTCTAATGACTCTCAATATGCCTTTGTTGCCCAGATGGGGGGCTCAGTAGTTCATAAGATAAATCTTGTAAGTTTTGAAAGAGAACTATTAAGTGTTGGTTCAAATCCAAGGGCCTTAGTCCTTTCTCCTGATAACACTTTCTCTTTATGCCACTCTTAACTCTGCAGGACGCGTCATTGCCTTTGACCTAGCTACAAAAAAAGTTGTGGACTCGGTTAAGACGGGTTCTGCAGCACGAAGTCTTGCTATCTCAGCTGATGGCAGCGCGCTATATGTTGTTAATTACACCAGCGACACCCTTGTGAAGGTGCGAAGCAGTGATTTTAAGATTTTGCAGAAGATTAAAGTTTGCAATGAGCCAATAGGCGTAACTTATGAGAGATTACAAAAGCGAGTTTGGGTCGCTTGTTATGGCGGATCGATTAAGGTCTTTAGTGATTCCCAGTAGCAATAGTTCCAAGTAATCGATCCATTGCTGCCCTGGCCTTTTTCCTTCCGCTCAGCGTTGGAGTTATTCCATCGGCCAGAATGGCAAAGACATATTCCTTATCTGCAGACTTGACATAACCTGCAAGAGTCACGGTATTTCTCAACCAGCCAGTCTTTGCTTTAACTAATCCTGCAGCCTCATAGCCATCTTCAATAAATCTCTTCTTTAGCGTCCCGCTCATTCCACCCACAGGAAGTCCTTCATAGATAGCTTGATACTTAGGGTTGTCTTTTATTTTTACTAGAAGCTCAACTACGGTTTGTGCTGACAGGCGATTTGCCTTATCTAAACCACTGCCATCTTTTGCTTTTAGACCTTCGCCATTAACTCCGATTTCCTCCAAGGCTAATTTAAAGGTTTGAGTTAGGCCTTTACTTGTTCTCTCAAATCCAATCTCGCGAGCTGCTGCCATTGCTAGGCGATTTGCTAGGGTGTTATCACTATAGAGGATTGCAAACTTGACCATCTCAGAAAGAGGAAGTGAAGTTGATGAGGCAATCTCCTCTTTTGCTATCTCTTTAGCTTTAGCTGTATCAACTTTCTTAAATGTGGCCTTAATGCTTTTTCTCTTTAGATTTAGGTTTAAGTCATATCGATCTTTTTCAAAGAGGCCTGAGTAGTAAATCGTTAAATTCTTTTTATTCTCTGGGTTTGCTTTACTAATAAGTGAGGGCAGATATCTCTGCCCGTTCTTCTTAGCTAAAGTTAGATTGCTGGTCATCCAGGGATCTAGCGAGCCCTTTATTAGATAGGCATTTTCTTTCTCTGTTGTAAAAATAGTTGTGACATACCTTCTCTCTCCACCCACGAAGTGAAGTGCTGCCGTTGATGAAACAAGTTTTAGAACTGAGGCTGGAACTCTGAGCGAATCAGGGCATTTTGCGCAATTATCTGCCCATTTGATGGATTCAGGATTAGGAGACCCGGTTTAGCAAGATGCTTACTATTTACATAATTATCAAGAGAGTGAAGCGCTGATGCCTCAAGTGGGTTAATGGCTAGCAATAGCGCTAGAAGTAGAGCAACTCTTGATTTAGCCATGGATGAAAGAGTAATAGTCATTTATCCAACTTGGCTTTAGGCTTGAGCCTATGCGTACTGGTTATGTTTATCACGAGATATTTGGATGGCATGACACAGGCACATTTGTTGGAGATATGCCTTCAGATCCTGGCGCGGGTCTGCAGCCATATATGAATTATGAAAATCCTGAGACTAAGAAGAGAATCCATGAATTAATTGTGGTTTCGGGGTTGATTGAACATTTAATTCGAATTCCAGTACGAGCTGCAAGCGAAACAGAGTTAGCAACAGTTCACACCAAAGAACATATTGCGCGGATAAAGAAGGAATCTGCTTCAAGACTTGGTGGTGATGGTGGGGATTTAACAACGCCATTTGCTAAAGGTGGCTATGAAATTGCTGCTATGGCCGCAGGTGGGGCAATTGAATTATTTGAAGCCGTTCTAAATGGCGATGTTGATAATGGATATGCCCTCATCAGGCCGCCAGGTCATCATGCAGTCTCTGAAACTGGAATGGGATATTGCATCTTTTCAAACCTTGCAGTGGCAATTGCAGTGGCAAAGAAAACACATAAAAAGGATCTTCGGGTAGCTGTAATTGACTGGGATGTTCATCATGGAAATGGTACTGAATCAATATTTTTACATGATCCAAATGTATTAACAATCTCGCTTCATCAAGACCAGTTATATCCCCATGACACAGGAAGTGTTGATGTTGTAGGGGTTGGAACCAATATAAATATTCCACTTCCGCCAGGAACTGGTCATGGCGGTTATTACTACGCCTTTGATGAAGTTGTAATTCCTGCAATTAAGCAATTTAAGCCAGATATCATCGCAGTTGCCTCAGGTTTTGATTCCTCGGTTTATGACCCGCTAGGAAGAATGTTAGTTACTGCTGAAGGCTATCGAGTTATGACTAGAAAGCTTATGGATGTGGCTAGCCAAGTTTGTGCTGGAAAATTAATGATGACCCATGAAGGTGGTTATAGCGCATCATATGCGCCATTTTGTGGGCTCTTTGTTTTAGAAGAGCTAAGTGGGGTTAAGAAATTAGCTGATCCATTTGCCCATGGAAATAATTATCCAGGTCATGAATTAAAAGAACATGAAAAGAGAATTGTTGATCAGGCAAAGAAGTTGGTAAGTAATCTATGAGTTTGCCGCCAGGTGAAATTGGTCCCGGTGAGTTTTATCCCGTAGTGGGAGTAGGTCCTCATCCAAAACCATGGCCAAGTGATGAACACTTTGATCCTGAATTACTTGAAAATGGTGATCGCCGTAATGTGCTTGATAAATACCGCTATTGGAAAGTTGAAGCAATTGTCAGTGATCTAAATACCAAGCGACATAGCCTTCGAATAGCAATCGAAAATTGGCAACATGATTTAAACATTGGCTCAGTTGTAAGAACTGCAAATGCTTTTAATGTCTCTAGCGTCCATATCGTAGGAAAACGCGACTGGAATCGACGAGGAGCAATGGTCACAGATAAGTATTTAACAGTGATTCACCACGCAACTATCGCTGAATTCAAAGCTTGGGCTGATGATCATAAAGTGGAGATCATTGGGATTGATAACCTAGAGATATCAAAGCCTTTAGAAAGCGCTAAATTACCTAGAGAATGTGTGCTCTTTCTTGGTCAAGAGGGAGCTGGTATGTCAGATGAGGCGGTAGCAGTCTGCAGCCAAGTTCTATCAATAAAGCAATATGGCTCAACTAGATCAATGAATGCCTCAGCTGCTGGCGCAATTGCTATGTATGCCTGGGCGATGCAGCACTTAAATAAGTAATTGCTTTATTAGCCCATCTGTTGCTTTTTCTACCATCTCTAAAACTTTTTCAAATGCTGAATCTGGCAGTGAGTATGGATCTGGAACCTCTAATGAATCAGGACCGCTTGGATCAAATTGTCTTAAGTAATAGATCTTGCGCTCCTCTTCATCGCTTGTGACATATTTACTCACCTCGGCGTGATTGTCTTTATCCATAACTAAAACTAGATCAGCTGCTACAAGACGTGAGTAATTAAATTGCGATGCAATATGTTCAAAGGAATATCCAGCCTTCTCCCAAGTTCTCTTCGAGGGGGGATTTGGTCCTTGGCCAACATGCCAATTTGAAGTCCCTGCAGAATCGACAAATATCTTTGGACGCTCTAGCTTTGAAACTTTATTAGATAGAACTGCTGCTGCCATTGGAGAGCGACAGATATTGCCGTAGCAGACCATGGTGATAATTAAATTATCGCGCCCCTTAAGGTGTGAGAGATCTACTGCGCTCACTAATCTTCAATTACTTCTGAGACTGATTTAATTCTTCGTTCAATTTCAATCGCCTCATCGGAGCGACCTAGAGTGTGAAGAATTGCTGCAATTCGCCGCTCAATAGAGACTATAAATTCAAAGTCTTTGAGATCAGCCTCGGCTGCGGTATCAAGGACTCGCTCCAAAGTAGTCAGACCTTCATAAACCTCGCCAGATAGGACTTGGGCTTTGCCCAGTTCAAATGAGGCATAGGTTAAGCGGCGTTGATCATGTGCGGTTGTAAATACATCGACAGCCTTTTGGGCTGCAGTTAGCGCAGATTCGGCATCACCAAGTTCGGTATAGCAATGAGCAATTTTCTGATCACACCTTGCTACATGAATTACTTCTTTAGCATCTTTGAAATATTTCCTTGCCTCAAAGAATGCTTCTAGCGCTTTTTCATACATCTTCAATTCTCGATAGGCACAGCCAATTAAGTGAAAATCAGTTGCTGCTCCAAGCTCATTTCCATCAATTAAATGTTCGCGGGCGCACTCTTGCATGCAATCAATGGTGTTCTGATATTCCTTGGAACTAAACCACCATTCACCGAGCGTGCAGGCCAATTCAAGAGCCATTGGTGATTTATTCTCTCGAAGCAATTCCACAGCTTTACTCATAGCAGTTGCTGCTTCATTCATTCGCTTTAATTGATTTAGGTTATAACCAATTGCTGAATAAGCCTGAGCTAATCCTTCACTAGGGGCTGCGCTTCCAAGCTCTGAGTAAATGTCGCGAGCTGTTTCGGCAAGAGCTAGAGCTTCATCGTATTGGCCACGAGCATAAATTCGCGCACTTAACTCGTAATAAGTACTGGCTCGATCTACACCTTGAGTTTCAGGTATTCGTTCCCACAACATTTCTTCAGTAATGATTTCATCATTAACATCATCATCGTTGTGTTCGTCGGCCAATGCACTTCTCCATTCACTAGTAGCGCTGCGAGTAAGCCTTAACTTATCAGGTGTTATTTAAGCTGGCCCTTAGAACTCACAATTACTGAGAGTCGGCCCTGCCCAACACCACTGAGAAGGTCTTTGATCCACCGCCTGGCATATCAACTGTGATCTTCACGGTATCGCCTGGGGCAAAGGAGCGGACTCTAACAATTGCGGTTATTAGATCGTTGATCTTCTTTCCTTCGATCTCTCTAATAATGGCGCCTGCTGGAATGCCAGCTTTATCAGCAGCTTCCCCAGGAACTAATCGCAATACCTTTGCGCCTGTGCCGGTGTAGCTAGTATCAAAATTAACACCTAGGAATGGTCTAGATGATTTTCCAGTAGCGATGATTTCATCAACAACTCGCTTGGCCTGATTAATAGGAATCGAAAAACCAAGGCCAATAGATCCAGAAGTTCCAGAACTTAGCGTTGCAATAGCAGAGTTGATTCCTACAAGCGCTCCTGTTCCATCAACTAATGGACCTCCTGAATTACCAGGATTAATCGCTGCATCAGTTTGAATTGCATCGATAAATGATTCGGCGCCAAAGCTTCCAGTTGTAACGGGTCTATTTAGTGCTGAAACAATTCCGCTAGTTACTGTTCCTGATAGCCCAAGTGGGGAACCAAATGCCACAACTGGCTCTCCGATTGCTAACTTACTGGAGTTACCAACTGAAATTGCTTTTAGGTTTCCGCGATCAATTTTTAGAACTGCAATGTCGTAGGTGCTATCTCTTCCCACAATAGTGGCTTTTTCATAGTCGCCATTATTTAGCTCAACTCTAACGCTGCCACTTGTTGCTGCTGATTCAATGACATGATTATTTGTAATAATAAAAGATGAAGAAGCATTGGTGCGATAAATAACGCCAGATCCACTACCGCTTCCAGTAGTTGCGCTAACTGCAATAGAGACCACTGAAGGAGAAACAGCAGAGGCAATACTTTCTACATTAACTCCAGATCCGGCAACCTCCATCAGGGTGCGAGTTTTGGTGCAACTTCCATTAGTGGCTGAATAAAGGGCTTTGGTTCGATTATCGACACAGACCTTGGTTGGGGGCATATCTGGGGTGACCGCTACAGCCACACTGCCAGCTACAAATGCGCCCGCAATAAAGCCAACCATTACCTTGCTAAATGTAGATAAATTTTTCATGCGCCAAACCTAACCACTATTTTCTTAATGAAGTCTTAAAGATAATTCAACCTTGACTGAGTAGACTTCGCAACTTATGGATCTTGCCTTAAGCCGTGCTCGCATAGCGGTAACTGTAACTTTTGTTATTAATGGCTTTAGCGCTGGAAGCTTCGTGGCAAGAATCCCAGACTTTAAAAGGATTCTAGATATTTCAAATGGAACCCTTGGTCTTTCTTTGCTCTTTGTATCAGCTGGGGTATTTCTAGCCCTTAAACCTGCTGGTAAATACTCAGCAAAATTTGGAAGTCAACCAGTTATTTTCTTTTCAACTATTGCACTGGCTCTCTCTTATTTACTTCTTGGTTTCTCTTCTCCCTAACTTGGTTCTGGATAACTTTATTTATCTTTGGATTTGTAATCGCAACCCAAGATGTCTCTATGAATGCTCATGCTGTAGTGGTTGAACAGCGTGCTGGACGACGATTAATGAGTGTATTTCATGCCATGTTCTCAGTTGGTACGTTATTCGGTGGAATATTAGGCGGAGTACTCTCGCAATTAGAGATAACTCCACTTAGCCAAGCCTCATCACTTGCACTCATTTATATCGTTGCTGCTCTTCTGGTGCGACCTCTTCTTCTTCCAGCATCTGCTGATACTCACCACTTTGGAGATGAGAAGAGAGCTAAGCATCCGTTTATCTTTGCCATATTGGGCCTCTTTGGTTTGTTTGCAGCTCTAAGTGAGGGAGCAGCAGGTGATTGGGGCGGAGTTTTAGCCCGTGAAACCTTTGGTGCATCTCCCTTCATTTCAACTCTTCCTTACATTGTCTTCTGCACGGCGATGATTATTGGACGGCTCTCTGGTGATTATCTTGCTCACCGTTTTGGCGCCTCTAAAGTCATTGCAGCAGGTGGGGTTATTGCTGGCACTGGTCTTAGCGCAGGTTTATTGATCGGCGGGATTCCTGCAATTATGGTTGCTTGGTTTTTACTTGGAATTGGTTTATCGGTAGTTATTCCTTTGATGTTTAGCGCTGCTGGAACTATTGCTTTGACTAAATACTCTGGAGTTATCGCTCCATCTGAAGCAGTTGCAAAAGTATCTGGCGTTTCCTACTTTGGTTTTGTTATCGGTCCCCCGCTTATTGGGTTTATTGCTGATGCATTTGAGCTGCGCTGGACTTTGATGTTATTAGCGGGGCTTTCTTATCTTCTGATTCTTGCTTCTAGATATGCCAGGGTGGCTTAAGACTTACTCCAAGAAGTATTAAGGGCTCGCCCCTCTGCATATCCTGATGCACTTTGAATTCCAATCACAGCTTTTTGCGCAAATTCACTTAAGTTCTTCGCTCCAGCATAAGTGCAAGATGATCTAAGCCCAGCAATAATTTCATCAATCAAATCTTCAACTCCAGGACGAATTGGATCTAAATACATACGAGAGGTTGAAATACCCTCTTCATATAACGCTTTTCTAGCCCGCTCAAATGCATCTTCACTTGAAGTTCTTGCTGCTACTGCCCTTGCAGATGCCATTCCGAAAGACTCTTTATATAACCGACCTGAGGAATCAACTCTTAAATCACTTGGAGATTCATAAGTTCCGGCAAACCATGAACCAACCATCACGCATGATGCGCCAGCAGCAAGTGCTAAGGCAACATCTCTTGGATGTCTGATGCCGCCATCTGCCCAGATATGTTTCCCAAGTTTTCTAGCAGCCTCTGCGCACTCCATCACTGCCGAAAATTGTGGTCTGCCAACTCCGGTCTGCATCCTGGTTGTGCACATCGCGCCAGGTCCAACGCCAACTTTGACTATATCTGCCCCTGCCTCAATTAAATCTTTAACGCCTTCTGCAGTAACAACATTGCCAGCAACAATTGGAATAGATGGATTTAATGAGCGAACAGCTTTTAGGGCTTCAATCATCTTCTCTTGGTGGCCATGTGCAGTATCCAGAACTAATAGATCAACTCCTGCTTTTATTAATTCTGCTGCTTTTGTCTTCACATCTCCATTAACTCCAAGTGCTGCGCCAATTCTTAATCGCCCCTGATTATCAAGTGCTGGTTTATATAGCGTGGCCCGTAGCGCGCCAATTTTGGTGATAATTCCAATTAAGTTGCCACTAGCATCAACTACTGGAGCAAGGCGGCGATTCTTCTCTGTTAATAAATCAAAGGCCTGTCGCGCGCTAACAGAACTTGGAATTACCATTAAATCCTTAGACATAATTCTGCTTAATTGAGTGAAGCGATCAGCGCCCTCCCAATCCTCTTCCATCACAATTCCCAGTGGCTTATTGTTTTCAACTACCACGATTGCGCCATGGGCTCTCTTATGAATTAGAGATGCTGCATCAGCAACAGTTTGCTCGGGCGTTAAAGTAATTGGGGTATCAAAGAGAATATCTCGGGATTTCATCCATGAGATGACTTCAGTAACTACATCAATTGGAATATCTTGCGGGATAACACTTAAACCACCGCGCCGTGAAACGGTCTCTGCCATTCTTCTGCCAGAAATTGCAGTCATGTTGGCAACTACTAATGGAATCGTGGCCCCGGTATTGTCTAAAGTATTTAAATCAACATCCATGCGACTACTAACGCCAGAGCGCGACGGAATCATAAAGACATCGTCGTAGGTGAGATCGTGATTTGGTTGATGAATTAACCGCACGTAGCAGAACTATAGACCTACTAGAGCGCGATAGGATAAAACAATGTCTGAAGCCCTTATCTCTGCCCGTGGCTTAACTAAGCGCTACGGGGATTTCACAGCCGTAGATGCCATCGACTTTGATGTCGCCAAAGGTGAATCATTTGGTCTACTGGGTCCCAATGGAGCTGGTAAGTCAACAACGATGCGAATTATCGCTGCCACCTCCCAGCGCACCTCAGGAACAATCACCATTTTGGGAAGAGATCCTGAAGAACATGGCCCGCAAATCAGGGCGCACCTAGGCGTTGTTCCTCAGCAAGACAATCTAGATACTGAACTTACCGTTACTGAAAACTTATTTATTTATGGACGCTACTTTGGTCTGAGTAAAAAGTTTATCCGCACCAAAATAGAAGAGCTATTGGAATTTGCGCAATTAGAAGAAAAGCGCGATGTGAAAGTTGATGCCTTAAGTGGTGGAATGAAGCGTCGATTAACAATTGCTAGAGCACTTGTTAGCGAACCTGACATTTTGATGCTTGATGAACCAACTACTGGCCTTGATCCCCAGGCTCGACACATTCTCTGGGATAGGTTGTTTCGCCTCAAAGAGTTAGGTGTGACTTTAGTTATTACTACTCACTTTATGGATGAAGCAGAACAACTCTGTGATCGCCTAGTTGTAATGGATAAAGGCAAGATCATGGCTGAGGGCTCTCCACTCGAGTTAATCAAGGCCTACTCAACGAAAGAAGTTCTAGAAGTTCGCTTTGGTTCTGATAGGAATAAGGAGATTGCTCCAACGCTTAGGGCTATGTGCTCTCGGATGGAGGAATTGCCAGATCGAATCTTGATGTATGTTGAAGATGGCGAAGCTCTACTTGAAGAAATACTAAACAAAAAGCTTCACCCCACTACCTCTCTGGTTCGTCGCAGCTCACTCGAAGATGTTTTCCTTCGCTTAACTGGAAGAACCTTGATCGAATGAATTCTGGTATCAACGTTGCTAAGGTGCGAAGCATCGGAGCTATCTATGTAGCAGAGGCACGTATGTCTGCGATGCTTAAATGGAAAGGCATCATTGCAATTGTCGCAATTGGCAATCCACTCTTTTATCTAGTTGCAATTGGTATCGGAGTTGGCGTTTTAGTAAGTGAGAATTCGGGAACTTCTGGAACCGGCGGGGTGGAATATATAACCTTTATTGCACCAGCTCTTCTTGCAAGTGCTGCAATTACTGGAGCTTTGGATGAAGCAATGTTTCCAGTAATGGAGGGCTTTAAGTGGAGAAAACTCTTTTATGCAATGAATGCCACACCGATTACTGGGCCACAAATTGCACTTGGTGTTTTTATCGCCGCTTTGGCTCGAGTTGCCTTTACAGTGATTTGCTATTGGGCAGTGCTTATTGCATTTGGAGTAATGAGTGTTGAACAATCTTGGGATGTCATACCGGTAACGATATTTGCTGCAGGCGCCTTTGCAGCGATTATCATGGGAATTACCGCCAAAGTTAAAAATGATGATTACTTCATGACTGTCCTTGGGCGCTTAATAATCATGCCGATGTTTCTCTTCTCAGGCACATTTTTCCCGCTCAACACAATGCCTATTTACCTGCAGCCTATTGGTTGGATCTCACCGCTATGGCATGCGACAGAACTTGGCAGATACTTCTCATACGGATACTCAATTAGCGCTCAAATGTTGATCATCCACTTCGCATTTCTTCTTGCTCTACTTATCGGTGGTTTTGCTCTAGCTAATAGAACTTTCACAACGAGGTTGACTAAATGAGTAACGCAGTTGCAATTGCAGATGCCAGAGCCAACCGTGTTGGTCATCAGCTCTATGCTGGGCGCGCTCGAGCAATCATTGAAAGATCTTTAATTGCTCTTCGCTCCTCAACCTGGGTTCCGGTAGCAACAGGCTTTGTCGAGCCAGTGCTCTATCTGCTTGCTTTTGGCTATGGAATGGGCGAATTAATTGGAAATGTAACTCTGGGAGATAAAACGATTGACTACACAGTTTTTATCGCCCCAGGCTTGCTTGCAACTAGCGCCATGAATGGAGCGATTTATGACTCAACCTGGAATGTTTTCTTTAAATTAAACGAGAGCAAGCTCTATCAAGGAATGCTAGCAACCCCGCTTGGGCCACTTGATGTGGCACTTGGTGAAATCATCTGGGCGCTATTTCGAGGTTTAAGTTATGCCATTGCATTCCTAGCTATTACCGCACCTCTTGGTTTAGTTCCTGGCGTATCAGCAGTTTTAGCAATTCCAGCAGCAGTATTTATTGCCTTTGGATTCGCCTCATTTGGTATGGCTATCACTTCTTACTTTAAAACCTATCAGCAGATGGGAATGATAAATATCGTTCTGCTGCCACTATTTCTATTTTCAGGCTCTCTCTATCCAATATCGGTCTATCCAGATTGGTTGGAGTTTTTAATTCAACTAATGCCTTCATGGCATGGAATTGAATTAGTTCGTGATGTTTGGTTTGGTAATTTTGATTCAGGAACATTGCTACATATTTCTTATTTTCTAGTGATGATTATTTGTGGACTCTATTTCACAACACGCAGACTTCGTGATTTATTCATGCGATAAACACGCATGAAAATACCTATCTGTTGACGGAGCTTTGGGGTCGGGGGTAGAATTCGGGAAAGTTTGATTAACGAATAGGGGCGTGGTACCAACAAATCGGATCTTTTGATCCGTATTTGGGAAGTCCAGACCAATCCCATGTTCAATAAAACTCATCACGCAGAAACATTTAGATCAACTCCTTATAAAACTAAACCCATCTCTGCTGCTCGCATAAATGAGCTCTTGGAAATAGAGAAAGAAAAGTTTGCAAAACTTGCTCCAGAATCTGGCGTTGAAAATAGGCGCGCCTCGGAAGTAACTCCAAAAGGCGTAGCTTCGAGTTTCCAGCACTGGGATCCATATCCAATTTCAATTGTTGCTGCCAAAGGAGCCTGGCTAACCGATGTTGATGGTCGACAGATGCTCGATCTCTCTATGGGTTTTGGAGCTCTCCTAGTAGGCCACTTAAATGAAGAGGTAGTAAAAGAGGCTCATGCCACCCTAGATGTTGGCACCTTATTTGCTACTCCATCTCCGATTACAAGATCTGGCGCTGAAATTATCTGCCGCAGATTTGGTCTAGATATGGTCCGCTTTGCCAACTCTGGCACTGAGGCCACGATGTATGCCTTAAGAACAGCTAGAGCTGCGACTGGAAAACTTGGAGTAATTAAAATTGAAGGCGGCTATCACGGTTCATATGACCCTCTAATGGTTTCAGCTAAGCCAGAGATAGACCGCGCTGGTGATGCCAACTCACCTAATGCAGTTCCTCTTGGAGCAACAGTTCCAGGCGATGTCTGGGTTGTCCCATATAACGATGCTGAGGCAATTGAGAGAGTATTGAAGAAAGATGCAGATCAAATTGCTTGTGTATTTATGGAGCCAGTTCTAGAAAATATTGGAATTGTTCTTCCAGATCTTGGTTATTTAGAGAGAGTTCGTGAACTCTGTGATCAATATGGAGTTTTGTTGGTATTTGATGAAGTAAAAACTGGGCTAACTGCAGGTCCGCAAGGTGCTGCTCAGCGCCTCGGAGTTAAGCCTGATCTAATCGCCATCGCTAAATCAATTGGTGGCGGTATTCCAGTTGCTGCCTTTGGCGGCAAGAAGGAATATATGGAAGTTGTCGTAAATGGAAAACATAATCATCTTGGAACATTTAATGGTCATTACCTAGCAATGGCAGGAATAAGAGCAGTTGATCGCCTCTGTACTCCAGAAGCCCTTAAAAGATGTGAAGATTTAAATAGAGATGCTTTAAGTAAAATCGCTGAAATCATTAATGAGTATGAGATTCCAGCCCATACAGTTGGCTTTGGCGTAAAGGGCTGTATTACCTGGTCTGCCAGCCCAGTTCGAAACTATCGAGATTACAAAGCTACAGACTTTGATATTGCAGAGCTTTCCTTCTTCTGGTCACTAAATAGAAATGTAATGACCCCGCCAGGACTTGATGAGCAATGGCTCATTTCTCTTGCTCATGGTCAGCGCGAGATAGACATAATTGTTGGAGATTTCTTAGAGTTTGCTAAAGCACTTCGAGCTTAAGCTCGATAATAGTGTTCTAAGTTCCAAGCCCTAACACCACCTGCAACTCCAGCAGTATTTGGCACCACAACTACATCATCACCCATTCGCTCTAAATCTATTGGGCGAATCAATCTTGCATTTCCACCACCAAGATATAACCGATCCCACTTAAAAACTGGGCGGAGCTCTTCTACTAAAACTTTAATTCTTCGTGACCAGAATATTGTTCCAAGCCTCTTGCGCTCTTGCTCTCCAATCCAAGTGTCATAAGTCGTTGCTCTGCGTACTGTGGCATGAGAGAGTTCAAAATGTGGTGTTAATTTCCCACCGTAGAAAATTGCAAAGCCAAGACCTGTTCCTAATGTAATTACGACTTCATATCCAGAGCCGGTAATAATTCCTGCGCCATGCACTTCTGCATCGTTTAAAACTAGCGTTGGAACATTTAGTTTTGTTGAGATTGCTTTTTGTGCATCAAAGCCAGACCAGAGTTCAGCGCTTTCTGGATCAATTTTTGTGCGCGGCCCACTCTTTGTAATGTAGTGCGGGGTAGAAATAACAACGCCATTTCTAATCATTCCTGGCATTCCAATTGTGGCTCTATAGGCCTTAGGAAGTCCTGAAGCGATATCAGCAATGGTCTCTACAAATGTTGCTGGCGGAAGTGGATAAGGAGTTGGAATTCTATTTGGCTTGGAATGCATCGTTCCCGAACTATCAAGGACGCAGCTTTTGAGATAGAGGCCTCCGCAATCAATCGAGAGCGTTAGGTTCTCATCCATACCCGCATCTTCCCCCACATGGAAATCTTTGCCAAATAGTTATCTTTAAACCCCTTACAAAATGGGTTCGTATGAGTAGGGTTTAACGGTGGCCTTGATCGAAATTCGAAATCTAGCCAAGTCTTTTGGCTCCGTAAGGGCCGTGGATGGAGTTGACCTAGATATCAATGCTGGTGAATTCCTAACGCTTTTAGGCCCCTCAGGATCTGGCAAAACAACTGTGCTTCGCATGATTGCAGGTTTTGAAACGCCAGATTCCGGATCAATAAAACTTAACAATATAGATATTACTTATCTGCCTCCTTATGAGAGAGATGTAAATACTGTTTTTCAAGATTATGCACTATTCCCGCATATGGATGTGGCTTCCAACATTGAATATGGGCTGCGCGTTAAAGGAATAGATAAAAAAGAACGTCGAACTAAAGCTCTCGAGGCCCTCGAGCAAGTTCGTCTCTCAGGATATGAAAAGCGAAAGCCAAGTCAATTATCGGGTGGCCAACGTCAGAGAGTCGCTCTTGCCCGAGCTTTAGTGAATCGTCCTTCAGTACTTTTACTAGACGAGCCTCTTGGCGCACTTGATCTCAAGCTTCGACAACAAATGCAGTTAGAACTAAAAGAACTACAACGAGAGGTGGGAATTACTTTTATCTTTGTAACTCACGACCAAGAGGAAGCACTCACAATGAGCGACCGTATTGCAGTTTTTGAAAATGGAAAGATTCAACAATTAGATAAGCCCTCAACTATCTATGAAAAGCCCAATAATAAATTTGTTGCTGGTTTCGTGGGAATATCAAATTTGATTAGTGGAAGTGCAGCTTTAGAAATACTGGGAAAGGCTGGCACTTTTACAGTTCGTCCCGAAAAGATCCAATTAGGTAAAGCTGGCAAAAATGAGCGCAGCGCTGCTGGTGTAATTAAAGAGGTTGAATACTTAGGGCCTGCTACCAGATTTTTGGTTGAACTAGATGCTGGGGTGACGCTTATGGCGCTGCGCCAGAACACATCTGAGAGCTCTATTGATGTTGAGGCCTTACGTAATAGCCGGACAGTATTAAGTTGGGATTTGCAAAGTGAATACCAAGTCCAGGGATGAATCAGGTTTCCCGCTCACACGGCGGGATAAACAGTGGAAACTCCACTGTTTGCCACACATAGTTGTGTGGTAGTCGAAGGAGGAAAAGTGCGAGTTATAAAACTTCGCAAATTTGCAGCCCTTATGGCTGCAAGCACCCTTGTCCTCGCTGGTTGCTCGAGCTCTAGCGATGAAGAAGGAAGTGGTGCATACGCAGGACCAGTCAAAGACACTCCCGGAACTATCAATGTTCTTGCTTGGCCTGGTTATGCAGAAGATGGTTCAACCGATCCAAACGTCGATTGGGTAACACCATTCGAGAAAGCAACTGGTTGCACCGTTAATGTCAAGACATACGGAACATCTGATGAAGCAGTTCAGTTGATGCAAGCGGGTGGCTATGACGTCATCTCAGCATCAGGTGATGCATCGCTTCGCTTAATCTATGGTGGAGATCTTCAGCCCGTAAATCTTGATTTAATTCCAAACTACGCTGATATCTTTGATAACTTGAAAGATCGTCCATGGAACACCGTAGATGGGAAGAACTACGGCGTGCCTCATGGTCGTGGTGCAAACGTCCTTCAATACACAATCGGAAAAGTGAATCCAGCACCGACTTCTTGGTCTGTTGTTTGGGAACCAAATTCACCTGCCAAGGGCAAAGTAACTGCATATGACTCAGCGATTTATATTGCTGATGCAGCTGTTTACTTAATGTCTACAAAGCCTGAACTTGGAATCACCGATCCATATGCTCTTGATCAGACTCAGTTCGATGCAGCCATGGCTCTTCTTGCACAACAGAAGCCTCTTATTGCTGAATATTGGGCTGATTACACCAAGTACATTGGTGCAGTTCAGAGCGGCAGCATCACCGTTGGAACTTCATGGCAGGTTATTGCCAACGTTCTAAATGGCGAAAAGGCAACTGTTGGTGCGGTCAAGCCAGTTGAAGGGGCAACAGGTTGGTCAGATACTTGGATGATTTCATCTAAGACTGAAGCAATCGACTGCGCTTACAAGTGGCTGAATCACATCATTACTCCAAATGTAAACGCACAAGCTGCTGAATACTTTGGAGAAGCACCTGCTAACTCCAAGGCATGTGCATTGACCGCTAATCCAGATCACTGCAAGCTGTATCACGCAGAAGAGACTGACTATTGGTCAAATGTTTACTACTGGAAGACCCCAACTGAGCAATGCCTTGATGGCCGTACGGATGCGAAATGCGTTCCATACGCTGAATGGGTTAAAGCTTGGTCAAGCTTCCGTAACTCATAAAGAAAGTTAGGTGATATGCGGTGGGCGTTGCTTAAAAAGGCGCCCACCCATATTTATTTATAACCAAAAATGACCACAACTATAAGAGCTAGGCGCTATCTGCACCGTAATAGCGGTGCACGTGTGACCGCACTTCTCGCCCTGCCGTTATTCTGGTTAGTCGTTCTTTACATAGGCTCACTTGCAGCCTTGTTTATTACTTCGATATGGAAAATTGATACTTTCACTAGTAAGGTCGTTAGAGAATTCACCTTTCAGAATTTTATCGATGTCTTTACGGATAAGGCTTATTTCAATGTAACCATTCGTACCTTGTTTGTTGCTATCTGCGTAACACTCATCTGTGCTTTTATTGCTATTCCAATGGCATTTTTCATGGCGCGAGTTGCGCGCCCAAAATATCGCCCCGTGCTCATTGCCCTTGTCATTACTCCGTTATGGGCCTCATATCTAGTGAAAATTTACGCCTGGCGAACTATGTTCTACCCAGAAAAAGGCTTTGTTAATTGGTTAATTCAACCTCTTGGTGGCTCAAGCCCTGGATTTGGAATTTTTGCTGTAATTATTGGATTGACTTATTTATGGCTTCCCTACATGGTTTTGCCGATTTATGCAGGAATGGAAAAACTGCCAGATTCAGTTCTTGATGCCTCTTCAGACCTTGGGGCTAAGTCAGGCCGTACTTTCTTTAGCATTATTTTACCTATTACTTGGCCAGCGATAATTGCAGGCTCTGTTTTCACTTTCTCTCTAAGTATGGGTGACTATATAACTGTACAAATTCTTGGTGGCACTTTTCAGATGTTAGGAAATGTGGTTTATCAGAACTTCTCGCTAAACTTACCTTTTGCTGCTGCAGTCGCATTGATTCCTGTGCTTATTATGATGGTATACCTTGGTAGCATACGAAAAACGGGAGCACTAGATAATTTATGAAGCTCTCTTTTACTGCACGCATAATGCTATTAACTATGATGGGATTTGGTTTCGCCTTTATCTATGTGCCCTTAACTCTTGTAGTTATCAATTCATTTAACAAAAATACTTCATTTGCTTGGCCACCAACCGGATTCACTACATCCTGGTGGACTAAAGCAGCATCCAATGAAGGCGTGCGTGATGCAATCTCTAGATCATTCTTTGTAGCTTTATTTGCCACGCTAATTGCTCTTGTTTTAGGTTCGCTTGCTGCAGCTGCAATTGCACGTTATAAATTCTTTGGACGTGACGTAATTTCGCTCCTGTTTGTTCTCCCTATTGCCCTGCCTGGGATAGTTACTGGAATTGCTTTGAATAACGTATTCACTAATTTTCTCGGTGAATTGACAATATTTACCATCATTGTTGGACATGCAACTTTTTGTATTGTGGTCGTTTTTAACAACGTCGCCGCTCGCTATCGTCGCTTAAGTTCTTCAATGGAAGAGGCAAGCATGGATCTAGGCGCCAATCGATTCACGACATTTCGTCTCGTTACTTTTCCACTCCTGCGCAGCGCAAT
Source organism: Clavibacter sp. (assembly GCA_003569145.1). Taxonomy (GTDB): domain Bacteria; phylum Actinomycetota; class Actinomycetes; order Nanopelagicales; family Nanopelagicaceae; genus MAG-120802. The sequence continues at coordinate 64,092 of BGOH01000004.1, forward strand.
TGTGGCGGGAGCTCTCTTATCTTTTGCGCTTTCCTTTGATGAAATTATTGTAACTACATTCACAGCAGGAGCAGGGCAAACTACTCTTCCTATCTGGATCTTCCAAAATCTCTTCCGTCCAAACCAAGCTCCAGTTGTCAATGTTGTGGCAGCGGCTTTGATTTTAGTTTCGATTATCCCAATCTATCTTTCTCAACTTTTAACTAGAGAAACTTCAACTCGCTAGTATTTTCTTTGCGCGAGCTACCCGGTCAGTAATAACTCCATAAATCTCTCGTGATGCCACCCAGTGGAGATCTTTGCGGGAGTTAACAGTCCAAACAAGAATACAGTCCGCTTTATTAAGCTGTAAAAGCCAAGAGTACCTACGAAGCATGCCAATCTCGATTACAAGGTTCTTTTCTCGTGATACTAAAGCAGGTATTAAATATTTAACAACTTTGGCAACGTCAGGATACAGAGCTCTAATTCTCTGAACCGCGAAAAATGAAAATGACATTATAATTATTCGAATTCCCGCGCTGTGGATTTCGTTTTCTTTAGTTTTTAACAATGCCATTACTTCTCTTTCGATTCTGCCTCGCTTTTTTGTCGGATGCTTTGTTTCTATTAGTAAGTCTTGCTTTCCGTTCAAGGCAATTTCAAGTAGCTCATCTAACGTAATTACATCTGAAATTTGACGCAGTTCATCTAAAGTGATTTTAGAAATACTTTTGGTTTTGCCGTTGAATTGTTTCGTGGTTCGATCATGAAAACATACTATTTGGTTGTCTTGAGTTAACCGAACGTCGCATTCAAGGCCATCAGAGTGCGCAGCAATAGCTCCTTCATATGCAGCACGAGTAGCTTCAGGATACTTATGGCTAAATCCTCTATGGGCAAATACCTTCATCGCCCGATTATGAACCTAATGCTATTAATTATTCCCACTGGCTCTTTTCTATGTTTATATAACCGAGATTTGAAAAGAAAGAGGGCTCGAAAGATAGGCGCTGATAGACCAAATACTCGATTAAAGACAGCAGAACGCGCCTTTAGATCTTTATCTGTCCCCCATCGACTTCCAGAACTTTCGGCTGGGTGAATCGCTATTTTTATTGGGAGATAGACCCCTTTAAGCCCTTTATCTAAAGCATCGGAAATAAAAATGAATTCATCGCCAAGATAATTATTTGCTCCCGCACCAAAATTCTCATCGAACTTGATTCCGGCATTCCGAATTGATTCAGTTCTAACCATAAGCTCATAGGTTGCTGCCTTGGCTGAATTTAATTTACTTAACTTCTGTGACTTATTTGGATACGTTTTGCGAAGTTTGCCAGTTTCATCAGATGTTTGAGCCAGAATAAGGGAGCAATTAGGATGTGATTCAAAGTAGGAAATACATTCTTGTATCCCCTCTTCAATAAAAGTAATGTCATCATCTCCAAAAATCAGATACTTTCCAGAGGTGTATTGGATTGCAGCATTACGACTCTTAGCTACACCCCTGCTTTTTAATTCAACTAATTTTCCTTGTAACTTTTCAGTATTGTAATTGCTCTCATCGGGATTTTGTACTAAAACTATAATCTCCCGATCAGGATTACTTTTGGGGTATTTAATATTTCCTAAGCGCTTAGTTAATGTTGAGTAAGCAATTGTTAAGATTACTTCATTCAAGGTCATTGTCTGAATCAATTCGCGCACTTGACTTTGCATAACGCATTAACGAACGTGAAGTATTAGAGATTACAGAATTCTGTAGTCGCGCTCCGAGAAATACGATTAGAGCATTTGTTGGGCTTATCTGCGAATCTACGCTTAAATACAAAAGTGCAGCAAGCAGGACTAGCGTTCCTGCGCTGGAAACAAGCGCCCCTGACTCTCCCGCCTTTATTCTTGCACTGTAGCGTTTCTCAGGCTTTATTCGTTTCTTTTGATTCCTTATTGCAAGATCTTTTTGAACCATTACCTGCTTATTAAATATCCAGCCCAAAGCCTGCAGAACGACAATTAATATTAAAGTGTTTATTAGGGCTAGAAGTGGGTTTAGAACGAAAAAGAAGGCAATTATTGCTACTAATTGGGTGGCGAAACTAAGAATGTTGCTGAGCTCAAAGGCCATCGCCCACTCTCTATTTTCTTCCTTCGCAGTGCGGTCTTTTTTAGCTGCTCTGAAGGATCTGGCGAAGGCTTTGACTCGATAGCTTCTCTGGAAATATTGACTTACCCGGGTCAGAATAAAGAAGAGAAAAAATCCTGCAATTGCCCATCCTAGAAACTCTCGAGTGAATTCTTCCTCGTTCAAAACTAAAGTTGCAAAGAATTTCATAACAAGAAGTTCAGAGACAGATATTGTCGCGGCAAGCGCCGATAGGGCGATTAATACGATTCGAAATTTACCTCTAGGGAATAGATAGCGAAACCCACTAATCATCTCTCTTGTGATAGTAATCATTTAGTTTCTCGCATTCCATCAAGCTTTCTTGATCCTAAAATGGAAATTAGGTGACCAATAGTTACAAAGAGGGCCACAAATATCCCTATTTCAATCAATGCAGGATTATTGCCAAAGATGGCTATAACGATAGACATTTCAACCGAGTGAAATAGGCGTTGAACCGCAAAGACTTTGAATGGCAATTTAATAATTCTTAGCCAGTTCTTTGTAGGGGCACCACTTTCTTTGCTATCTCCTAGTTTTGAAAGTCCGGCGAATGCTCTCGATACATGAACTGCATCATTAAATCCTTTATTTAATAAGATTGCTAAGGAAATTAAGGCTGCGATAAAAGGCAACCGCCAATCAGAAATTTCATTCTCTGGCCAGCCAGAAAGACGCAGAGCAAAAGCTACAGGAATCAAGCTCTCAGTTAGATAGTGAGCGACTCTGTCCAAGAAGATGCCTTTAGGGGATTGAGTATTTTCCCATCTAGCAATTTCCCCATCACAACAATCCCAGAGCATCTGTAGCTGAGAGAGAAAAAGAGCTAGCAAAATACCTTGATAGCCAGGGATTAGTAATGCAGCACTTATAGATAGACCTGTTGCAATCATCAAATATGTCACTCCGTTAGCTGTTATGGGAGTTTTTAGTAGAAGCCTTGTTAAGTAAGGTGAGACTTTGCGCAAATAGAGATCGGCAACCCAATGCTCAGCATTGGCTCTTCCAGTGACTGAGGCTGGCTGGGAAATCTCCCGAATCTGCGCAATCGTCGGATTCTTCGGTCTATCTTTCATTATCCAACCTTATTGGCTCTATGACTTAAAACCCATTGCACCGAGGAAATTACTAAGAATAGTGTTGAAAAATACCAGACAAAGTAATCCAAACCCCAACCACTGAATGCAGCTATTGCTAGAACTAATAAGCGCCCCTCGATAAATAATCCAAGCTTTGAGAGCCAGATAGGTTTCTTCTCACTTTGTAGTGAGCGATAAAGATTGTCATAGTGATGAAATACGATAGCAAAGAAAATAATGTATGTGACCATATTGATCTGCTCATCCATTGTGAAAATCCATAACAAAAGAGCAGATTCAATCACTCTTAAGAAAGAGGGCTCAATCCAGTCGAATCTCTTTAAAAATGTCAGTCTTATAAAGAGTGAGTCCCGCTGCGCACTTATTAAAATTCCCTTACTGCGCTCCTTCTGCATTTTAAGAGTGCGGATAGCTCGACCTCTTAAAACAACGATCGCAGATACTAAAGCTAGTATCGGCATTACTGTGAATGTAAAACTTGCCCCCCCAATTACAGCGCTAACGCTGATCACCAACCAACGCTCGCCTATTGGGAATTGAATAATTTTGCCAAGCCAATAACGCAGACGACCTTTAGGTTCACGTTCGGAAGGAATGATCCCATCGAAATCAGCCGAGAAATCAATCGGAGCCAAGAATTGTTCTTCATCTCGCTGCTTTATTGAGCGAGCAAAGTTATAGTCAGATAGGTGTCTAAATGTTTGTATCAACATCATTACTAGCGCCGCGAACCATAAATCTTGTCCTGATTTCTCAGCGCCTATAGCGAGTCCTAGAAAAACCATGTATTCCTTGACGCGATCTGTTACAGCATCAAGCCAAGCTCCTAATTGGGAAAATCTTCTGGTGTAGCGCGCAAGTTCTCCGTCAACACAGTCCACAATGATACTTAGTTGTAGAAGTAATGCCCCCAATAAAGTTTCCGAAAAAGTCCCTTTTGTAAAACAAAATGCCGAATAAAGACCTATTACAAAAGAAATCAACGTTACCTGGTTTGGTGTTGCTCTAACCTTTACTGCAAACCAAGTGAGAAGTTTAGAAAACTTTCTTAGGAAAAACACAGAATAAAAACCGTCATTTGCTCGATTTGCTATCTTAAGCCGCAATTTGCCCATGTTTAAATTCGCAAGTTCGCTCTTTACATTATCTCTTACTGAATTATCTGAGCTGCGAGCGTAGGGGGCTGCCCAAAGTTCAGCTGCATCAACTTGCACTCTAGCTCTCGTTAATGCAACTAAGACCAGATCTATCGCATTACCAGATAATCCAGAATCGGCCGCACTTTCTAAAGTCTTTATCACCTCATCTCGTTGATTCTGAGAGATCCGAATAGCTCCAACAAAATTACGGTTACCAATTGTGACTTTATGTGAGCTTGATGAAGCGCTAGCAATCCGGTTTTGACGCACTAATGTATCGCCGTTCTTTTGGGTTGATACAAGAGCAACTGAGGTTTTCCTCGGATAATCAGTAAGGAGTTCTAAATGTGGTTGAGCAATAACTGAGTTCTGATCTATAAGTAGTAAATCGCTATTTGAAGCTTTAAATCTTTCAAGGATTTCACTGACCCGTGTTGAGGAGGTAACAATCAGAGAAGTAAGGGATTTATCCATTTCCTGTAGTATAAATCTATGACCCTTCAAGTTGTGATTCTTGCAGCTGGAATGGGCACCCGTCTTGGAAAACCGTGGCCAAAACCGCTTACTCCCTTGGCTGATGGACGCTCGATTATGGCCCAACAATTAGAAAATGTTGAGAAAGTCTTTGGGCAAGAAGCTCGCGTAACAATCGTAGTTGGATTCAAAATGGAGATGATCATGGAGGCCCACCCAAATGCAGCATTCATTTATAACGAAGTTTATGATCAAACAAATACATCAAAGAGTCTTCTAAAAGCGCTTCGCGCATCCCAAGAAAGCGGCGTTCTCTGGTTAAACGGAGATGTAGTTTTTGATTCCAGAGTTCTCGAGCGCGTGCAATCACGCATGCTTAAGGAGAAATCCTTTGTCTGCGTGAATACTTCCGCAACATCAGATGAGGAAATTAAATACACCGTAGATAAAAATGGAAATATTAATTCTTTATCCAAACAAGTAAAAAATGCCTTAGGTGAAGCGGTAGGAATTAACTTTATTGGTAGTGGTGATAAAGCGCATGTTATTACTCACCTGGAGGAATGCGCTGATAATGACTACTTTGAACGAGGCCTTGAATTAGCTATAGAGAAAGCAGGTATCAAGCTAGAGCCAGTTGATATATCTGATCTCTTTGCTGTCGAAGTTGATTTTCAAGCTGATTTAGAGAGAGCGAATAAAGGGTTGAATTAGATCTGATTTCGAATTTTTGAGATTTGTACCCGCAACTTTCTCCGATAACGATTTACTAAATTCTTTTGAATCCAATTCAACGGCAATCTCTTGATTAGATCCTTATCAAAAGCCAACATTGCTTGAACAATATATGATATGGATATCTCCGTTGGATAAACCGGATCTCCCTCGGGCACCGATGCTGAATCTAGAGAATTGATTTCGCCAATGATTGTTGCACCGCTTGCTAGTAGCTCGCTCTTGTTCTGCGCTCCAATCTCGTTGCCCTTATCTACTGCCCATTTAGGGGTTAGCAACTTAGCTGAATCAGTTGGAGATTGAATTTCATCCGTCAAGCGCCTTATGTACCCTTCCCTGATAAAGACTTCATACTCATTCCAATCTCTGTCTTTGGGAAATTGCTTATTCAATTCTAAAAGTAACGTTATTTCTTCAAGGTTTAATGACCGGTTGCTACCTATTTTTTGAGGCTTGATAAAGTCTTTGGGTAACCCTAGGTATTGATTAACAGAATCGTAAAGAAATTCTGGTTTTGCCTCATCGACAATCAATACTGTCACATTTTTTGCTCCAAAAACTTTCGCCCACTTTGTAACCACCTGTCCATGGAAATGCCGCTTCCAGAAAGTTGGGTTAATTTTAGATTCACCTGGTTTGTCAAGTACTGAATGAAGCCAAGTTACATAATCTGCTGTTGTACCATATTTCAAATATTGCTGATATGAAGAGCTAAGCAGCTTTACTAGTGGTCTAACTGTAAAGAGTGCTTCAATTCTTCGCCCTTTAATCTGATTAAAGATTGTTTGTATAGCTTCAGTATCCAGCTCAGAGAAGAATTCACTACTAAGTAAAACAGTCTCAGATTTGTTTGAATTAATGGCCTTTAGGATACGAGTCCATTCTTTCTTAGAAGCTTTTTCACCACCTTTCTCTTTCCAACCCCAAGTTCTCTCAGATAGAGCCCAAGCAACCCGGTGATGAGCTTTTCTTCCAATATTTGGATAGACAATCCCCTCTTGCCTTAACTCAAGACTTTGGGAGTTGAAGGATTCCTGCAGAGCAGTAGTACCTGATTTGTGGAATCCTGCATGAATTACTAAACGAGGTTCGCTCATTAGGTAATTATTCTATGAGTTTTTACTTATATATTGAGTTAAGGACCAAGTTTCTCATCAGAGAGTGCTGAGAATCGCTGCTCTAACGCCTTGAACTAGATCTTTTAAAGCCCAGCTAGGTTGATCTGGGTATTGGGCTACTTGCTCATTAACTAATGGAAGATGAACAAAGCCGGACATTATTCCGCTACCAAGGAGATGGTGCTGGAGATGATAGAAAATATGATTACAAAGAAATGCCCCAGCAGACAGAGAAATTTCGCTTTCTAGCCCGCACTCTTTGATCCCTCCAACCATTTTCTCAATCGGTAGCGTACTGAAATACCCATCAGCGCCTTCTTTAATTATTACCTGGTTTACTCTTAATTCTCCAGCATTGTCGGGGATTCGAGCTGAATCGAGATTTATCGCAATCTTCTCTGGAGTTATTGCTTTCCTACCCTCTGCTTGTCCAAGAGAAATTATTATCTCTGGACTTATCTCTTTAACCTCAGCAAGCAATATTTTCGCTGCCACATCAAATTCCACCGGAAGAATCAATTTAAATATCTCAACTCCTAAGAATTTCTCTTTTGAGAGAGAGTCGACTACAAGTTGTGATGAGTTTGAGTCAGAACCACCAAATGGCTCGAAGCCACTAATGAGTATTTTTTTACTTACAGACAATTTAAACCTGTGACATCAACTAAACGCCGACAAATGCTGCGCCAACCAAGATGGTTGCCCAGAGAATATGGAATGGCAACATCCATTTAGCAATAGTTTCAATTGCAGCTTTATCAACTTCATCTGTGCTTGATTCTTTTCTCGAATCTAGTAACTCACGAAGTCCGACAGATAAAACCAATAGTGTCGCTACCCATGCAATCATGCAATAAGGGCAAAGTGCGCCAATTTCAAAGATAGTTTGAAAGGCTAACCAATGACAAAAAACTACAGCTAAGACTGTTCCAGAAACTAGAAGCTGCCAAAAGAGCTTTGGAAATCTAATACCAAGAAATAAGGCTACAGAAATTACGAGCATCATTGCAAAAGTCGCTATTCCAATGAGTGAATTTGGGAAACCAAATACTTCTGCCTGATCTGAAAGCATCACACTCTTACAGTTTATTGTTGCATTTATGTTGCAGGAGGGCGTGAAACCAGAATCTTTTAGGACTTTGAATTTATCTATCGTTAAAATAAAGGAGGCAAAAAACCCAACTATCCCAGCAAAAAGTAAGGTCCAAGCTGAACTAAATTGCTTGATTTTCACTCCCTAAGAATACCTCTTTGATCGCCGCTTCGATACTCGAGGGTAACCCTATAACCCTTGTATTCTTACCAGCTATGTATAACGATGAAGATTGGAAAGATGACCTTCGAGAGAAGAAGCGTTTAAGTGATGAAGAAATTTATAAAAATAAAAGATCTTGGAAGAAGCTTTCTTTTGTTGCGTTACTAATAATTGCAGTTATCGGAGTCTTTAAAGGCTAATTATCTGGCCAATTAGAAGTTAAGTCATAGAGAAGTAGAAGGGCTGCCGAGAGGATGCCTCCGACCCAAATTCCAACTCCAACGCCCCATTGCAACTCAATGGAGGCCCAAACGGTTGCGATAAAGATCGTAACCATCGCTAGATCAAAGATTGCTCTCTCTTTTGAATCCATGGCATAAGCATAGAACAGAGTGATTTAAATACGAAGTAGGTCAATACCTTGCTATAGATTGAGCGCATTAAGTTGGTTAATCCTGAAAGGTTGCTTAAAAACCATGCGTTTTCTTATTAATGTAATTGAAGGCTAGAAAAGCCTGCGCATTCAAGGCAGGAAATCGATGCGATTAATGCCTTCAATGATGAGATTGTCGCCGCAGGACAGCGGGTATTAGCTGTTGGGATTGCTTCTCCAGATAATTCAATTCTGATTGATAATCGAGATGGAGATATTAAGTACATTAATGAGAGTTTTAATGGCTCAAGCGAGTATGTAAGTGGCATTTGGATTATTGATGTCCCTAGTAGAGAGATTGCCTTAGAGCTGGCAGCTCGGGGTTCAAGGCTTGCAATCGCAGAGTTGAGCTAAGACCATTACTAGGTTAGTAGATCTGCTTAGAAAACTTCTGCAAGTTCTTCTTGGAATAACTCTTATCTATACCGGAACGCTACATCTAACAACGCAAAGATTAGAGTTCCAAGCTCAAGTTCCACCTTGGTTAGGTCTTGACCCAGATTTTGTAGTACTTGCCTCGGGCTATGTTGAGATAGCACTTGGTATTTCATTGCTTACTTTGTGGAAATTTCGTAGAGAAGTTGGATTAGCCACAGCTATCTTTTTCATTCTCATTTTCCCTGGAAATATCCGTCAGTATGTTGATGGCATCGACGCCTTTGGTTTAGATACCGATCGAAAGCGAGCGATAAGGCTGTTATTTCAACCGCTCTTAGTTCTATGGGCACTTTGGTCAACTGATGCCTTAAAGAAATATATCTTGCGCGCCGTAGGGATTCGAACCCCAAACCTTCTGATCCGTAGTCAGATGCTCTATCCGTTGAGCTACGGGCGCAATTAGCCTGCGAAGCCTAGCATTTCTTGTATATCAGTAATTTTCACGCGAGATTTTCCCTGGGCTCACCAGCTAATATCTCAGCGTTATTTATCTGCTCCCAGCCTTTTTGTGAAATATAGGTAATATTCCTAGAGCTTAATATCTCGAGAAGATCTCGACTATTTTTTGGAGTTGTTAGATTCGAGATAAGTAATTTAATGACTTCTGAAGAATCACTCTTATTTGTTCCAATTACGCCCGTTGGGCCTCTCTTTGCCCAGCCAACAACATAGGTATTGCTCGAACCGATACGGCCATCGGTATTTTTAATCTTTCCACTCTCATAGACAAGTCCTGGCAGTTCTAGGCATCGATAACCAATAGCGCTAATAACTAATCCGCACTTAACTGAATGAGTTTTTCCGGTTGGGACTACTTGTCCATCTTTGACCTCATTAACGCTAAAGGTGATCTCCTCAACTCTGTCCTTCCCTTTTATTTCAAGGGGAGTGGCTAAGAAGTGAAGCGAGAGTTTGCGATCTACTCCCTTTTTATCAGCGGTAGCGATAGCAGCCATCGCCTCAAGATTTGCCTTTACATCTTTTGGTATTTCTCCTGCGTTATTAGCTCTCTGTTGAGCTGCGCTTATCTCATTTTCATCAATAAAAACATCGGTGTATTCAAGCTTTGGTAGTTCTCGAAGTTCGGTGAGGTAAAGGCCGCATGTTCGGCCCCACGTCTTCCAAATAAATGTACCTCTCTGATTGCAGAGTTATGTAATTTATCTAGAGCGTATTGAGCAGTATCTGTTGGGTCTAGCTCTTTTGGATTAAGGGCTAGCATTCTTGCCACATCAATTGCAACATTTCCTGCGCCAATAACAACTGCTACCCGGTTACTAAAATCTACCTCTAAGTTTTTATACTCCGGATGGGCGTTATACCAAGGAACAAAATCAGCGGCTGATATTGAGTTTGCTAGCTCTTCTCCTGGAATGCCAAGTTTTCTTCCGACCGTTGAACCAGTAGCTATTATTACTGCGTCATACAATTCTTCTAGCTCTTTTAAAGAAATATCTCTGCCTAATTCAACATTTCCAATCAACCTAAAACCCTCTTGGGTGGCAATCTTTTCAAATACTTTAGAGACGCTCTTAATCTTTGGATGATCTGGAGCCACACCGCTTCGCACCAAGCCCCAAGGTGTTGGAAGTTTTTCAATCATATCTATCGCAAATGTTTTCCCGTCGATCTCTGCGCTCTGCAAGGCTTGGGCAGCGAAGTAGCCGGCAGGGCCAGCACCGATTATTGCGATTCGAAATTCAGCCACGCGGAGACGAGAGGATTTGAACCTCCGATTCCCTTTCGGGAAAACCTCATTAGCAGTGAGGCGCACTAGACCGGGCTATGCGACGTCTCCAGTTATCAGGGGAGTTTACTCACTCTTGATGAAAGCTTGGAATCAAGCCTGTACGCTCTTACTTTATGAGCACATTCGATAAAGAGGTGGGAAGAAAACTTCCCTCACGCCCACACGACATCCCTACTCCTGAGCCTTTAATGAAATTCATGGAGCAAGGATGGGCTCCCTCTCCTCTAGAGAATCTACAAAAGAGTAACGCTGCAGACTTTGCTGCCAAACGTAGAGAGCTTCTATCTAAAGCATTTCCTGGTAAAAGACTTGTTATTCCTGCCGGCACATTTAAAGTTAGAAGCAACGATAGTGATTATCGCTTTAGGCCTCACACCGCTTTTTCTTGGCTTACTGGGATTGGTGGAAGTGATGCAGTTCCTGATTCAATTTTGATTCTAGAACCAAGTGGCTCAAGCCATGAAAGTCTTCTATTTATTCATCCAAGATCTCCAAGAGAGAGAAGTGATGAGTTTTATAGAAACCCAAGACATGGAGAGTTCTGGATTGGGCGAAGAATGACTCTAGCTGAAAGTGAACTGGTTTATGGCATAACGGTTCGCCATATTGATTCCCTTGATGATTTTCTGGCAAGCGAGAAGGAAACTTTAATTATTCGTGGGGAAGATAATTATATTGATTCTAGAGTTAGAGAAAATAGCGGGGACGAAGAACTTGCTTCCTGGGTATCTGAAGCGCGTTTAGTTAAGGATGAATATGAAATAGCTGAGATGCGAAAAGCTATTGATGCTACCCATCGCGGCTTTGAAGACATGATTAAACAAATTCCAAGTGCAATCGGTAAAAAGCGTGGCGAGCGATTAATTGAAGGAGCTTTTTTCACAAGAGCTAGATTCGAAGGAAATGATCTCGGCTATGACAGTATCGTGGCAGCTGGTTCGCATGCCTGCGTTCTTCATTGGATTAGAAATGATGGACAGCTGCGTGATGGTGAACTGCTTCTAATTGATGCTGGAGTTGAAATGGACTCTTTGTTTACAGCCGATATCACTAGAACTTTTCCAATAAATGGCAGGTTTACTCCAGCCCAGCGCAAGATCTATACCTTGGTATATGAAGCACAGAAAGCTGGAATGAAGGCAGTCAAACCTGGCGCAAAGTTTCGTGACTTTCACATAGCAGCTAGTGAAGTTCTTGCTAGAGGGCTTGAAGAGATGGGAGTTCTTCCAATTCCAGCGCAAGAATCGTTAAAACCAGATGTAGGACTTCATCGCCGCTGGACCGTGCATGGCACAGGACATATGCTCGGAATGGATGTTCATGATTGTGCAAAGGCTAGAAAAGAAGCACATACTGAAGGTGTTTTGAAAGAAGGAATGATTCTAACTGTTGAACCAGGACTTTATATCCAGCCAGATGACACGCTATTTCCTGCAGAGTATCGGGGAATTGGAGTGAGAATCGAAGATGATGTCTTGGTAACTAAAGATGGTTGTGAGAATTTAAGTAGCGCAATGCCTTCTCATCCAGATGAAGTTGAAGCCTGGATGGCAGCTTTAACCTCTAAGTAGACCTTCACATTCCTGAGCAGGGATAAATTTAATTTCCTGACTCCACTTTATATCCAAAGGTCTTACGTATTTTTCAATACTTCCTACTTTTTCTAACTTCGCACTCGCTGTCACAAAACCGTTCTTATCACCTTTTAGAAATAGCTCTCGTTCACTTGTTCCATTACTGGTAGGTAAACTATAGAAACCTCGCGCTATGCCATTGGTATAGGTTCCAAGAAATAATCCCTTAGATGGCTCACCATTTATATTCTTATAATAAAAGTCAGCTGAGATTGTATTGTTATCGTGATAGTGAACGTTAAAAACATAAAGATCATTAGGTAGCTCTGCTAAATAACAACCCGTAATTTTCTCTTTTTCAGCCCGCTTTGGAGTTCGTAGTGAATCTATGGCTGCTTTTATTACTGGTATTGCATCCTCCAGTGAGTTAAAAAATGTTGCTCCAACCTGAATCCATGAGCCATTTATCAATAAGTTAACTGACCAGATGTGATACTCGCCCTGGCCCTCAATGCCTTCACTTAGATAATAAGCAGCCTCCTCTTCTATCCCAGGAAGATCAATCTCTTTTTGACCAAATCCAATCCAGTTTGGAGTTAGCTCTGAAAAAAGAGTTTTATTATCAGGGGCCCATAAAATTGTTGCTCCAACTTCAGCTTCTTGCAGGCCATAGGTGCAAGCAATGCCGCCAGCGTTATAGGCAGCATACAAATCAGTTCCCTCTGCTGGCTCCCACTCTGTTTCAATGTATTTAGCATCAGCAATTCTTGGCAATATTGATTCTAAAACCTTTGTATCTGCGCAGTTACTTGGAACCGATGGTAGCTCTGGGGCGACAACCTCTTCCTGGCTACTACAAGAGGCCAGCAATAAGAGAGGGTGAGAAGTAGAGCGCTTTTTTTCACTTTCATATTATTGCGCAATCCAGATGCCAAGTCCTGCAGCAAGAAGAGCAAGAGCATAATTTCCAAAGAGATTCAATAAAAAGAGCAACTGCTCGCGCCTTTTAGCCTGCTCAAACAAGTCCATAGCAAAAGCCGACCAGGTAGTAAGAGCGCCTGAGAATCCCATCAATGCAAAGGCTATGTTGGTCTCTGATTCAAGGATTAACCCAAGTAAAAAAGAGCCAATTACATTCACTAGCAATATCCCTAGTGGGAATTTGAGATAGCTCTTTAAGTATTCAACAATTACAAATCTAACGGGTGCGCCAACAAATGCACCTAGTAGAAAATAACTAACTCTCATATTTTCACCTTAGGTTTTATGGCAAAGAGAATCAAAAGGCTCACTAAGACGCTACCAAAGAAGTAAGCGATGCTGCGTAGTGAACTGTCCTCAACATGAATGACTGCAACTGATGAGAAGGTAGTAAGACCAGCAGCAAAGCCTGGAATTAAGGCTAGGCGAATTAACTCTGAGGTAGATAGGCGTAGGGCGATAAACCCAGCAACTGCCACACCAAATATATTTACTAAAAAGAGTCCTATTTCATCACCTTTTGAAACCGTTAAATAGCGAAACAGGGAGCCAAGTGCTCCCCCAAGTCCAACTACTAGTAAACGCTTCAATTCGCTAGCGTTTAAGCTTTATTGATTAATTTATTAGTAAAGCCTGAAATAAGGCTAATAATTAAAGCCCCTATTAGAGCTGATGTGAATTTATCAATTGTTAAAACATCACTCCAGCGATCTACCAGGGTCAACATCGCTGCATTAATTACAAATACAAAGAGGCCGAAAGTTAGTATCACTGCAGGAAGGGTAAATAGCTTTAATAGGCCGCCAAGAAGTGTATTTACAACTCCAAAGAGGGCCGCTACCCAGAAGTAATTCCAAGCACCATCTTGAATCTCTATGCCAGAGACAATAAATGTTGTTAACCAGAAAGCAAGGGCAAGTATCGCCCAACGCTTTACTAGGTTCATTAACTAATACCTTCGCGCTTGCGAATCTTTGAACCAAGCCAGCGAATGGGATCATATTTCACATCCACTACTCGCTCCTTCATTGGAATGATGGCGTTATCAGTAATCTTGATATGTTCTGGGCAAACTTCTGTGCAGCACTTTGTGATGTTACACATTCCAAGGCCATGCTCTTCTTGAGCTTTTTGTTTACGGTTACGAAGTCGATCAAGTGGGTGCATATCAAGCTCTGCGATTCGAATAAAGAAGCGTGGACCAGCAAAAGACTTCTTATTCTCTTCATGGTCGCGGATAACATGGCAAGTATCTTGGCAGAGGAAGCATTCAATACATTTACGGAACTCTTGGCTGCGCTCCACATCGACTTGAGCCATACGGTATTCCCCAGGCTTTAAATCCTCTGGCGCTGCAAATGAAGGAATCTCCATAGCTTTTCTATAGTTGTAGGAAACATCGGTAACTAAATCGCGGATTACTGGAAAAGCTCTAAGTGGAGTGACAGTTATCGTTTCATCCTCTGCAAATGTATTCATACGCGTCATGCAGGCAAGGCGAGGTTTTCCATTGATTTCCATAGAGCAAGAGCCACACTTGCCAGCTTTACAATTCCAACGAACTGCTAAATCCGGCATCTGTGTTCCTTGAACTCGATGAATTACATCAAGGACTACTTCGCCCTCATTGGCCTCAACGCTGACATCTTCTAGCTTGCCTTCTTTGGCATCACCACGCCAGATACGTAGCTTTACTTTACGAGACATTAGTTGCCACCCTTCGCAAGCTCTGCTTCAGTGTAATACTTCTTTAGCTCATCCATCTCAAATACCTCAATTAACTCAGCTGGAAGCATTTGAGACTTGGCAGGATCAATTTCAACCTGCTTGCCGTTCCACTTACTCAAATGATTGATAGTGCGCCAATTCGCATCCATCTTTGGATAATCATCACGAGTATGGCCACCTCTTGACTCTTGTCTTGCAAGTGCTGAACGAGCAATTGATTCAGAAACTAACAACATGTTCTCTAAATCTAAAGCTAAGTGGAAGCCAGGGTTAAATGCTCTTCCGCCACTTGCTTTGACCTGTGCAGCTCTTTTTCGAATGGATTCAAGTTTTACGAGAGCATCAGAGAGTTCTTTCTCGTTTCTGATAATTCCTACTAAATCTTGAGTCACATTCTGAAGCTCATCATGTAGAGCATAAGGATTCTCGTTGCCATCACGGGTAAATGGTTCATTTAGATGGCTATGAGCTCTAGCAATTTCTTTATCGCTAACTGCTGGCCTATTACTTGCTAACTTCTTCACATATTCTGCAGCTCCCGCTCCCGCTCTCCTTCCAAAAACAAGAAGATCTGAAAGTGAATTACCACCAAGACGATTAGAGCCATGCATTCCGCCTGCAACCTCACCTGCGGCAAATAAACCTGGAACTTGATAAGCAGCGGCAGTATCTGGATCTACCTTTACACCTCCCATTACATAGTGACAGGTAGGACCAACTTCCATGGGTTGTTCAGTGATATCAACATCTGCAAGTTCTTTAAATTGATGCCACATGGAAGGTAGACGACGCTTAATTTCATCAGCTGGCAGGCGCTTTGAAACATCAAGGTAAACCCCGCCTCTTGGAGATCCGCGACCTGCTTTAACTTCAGAGTTAATTGCGCGAGCTACTTCATCTCTAGGCAGAAGCTCTGGGGGACGACGATTGTTCTCCTGATCTTTATACCAGCGATCAGCTTCTGCTTCATTATCAGCATATTTGTCTTTGAAAACTTCTGGAATGTAATTAAACATAAAGCGCTTACCTTCGCTATTGGTAAGTACTCCACCATCTCCACGAACAGATTCAGTAACAAGAATTCCTCTAACAGATGGTGGCCAAACCATTCCGGTTGGATGGAATTGCACAAACTCCATATCAACTAAAGCAGATCCTGCCTTAAGGGCTAGGGCGTGGCCATCGCCAGTTCCTTCCCAGGAGTTGGAGGTAATTTTAAATGACTTACCAATCCCGCCGGTTGCTAAAACAACAGCAGGGGCTTCAAATAAAACTTCATCGCCAGTCTCTCGCCAATATCCATAGCAACCAGAGACTTTCTCTCCATCTTTTAATATCTGAGTAATTGTTAACTCTGCAAATACTTTCAAATACTTCTCGGCATCGCCATGCTCTTTGGCATCGGCCTGCTGCATTGAAACAATTTTCTGCTGCATTGTTCTAATTAACTCAAGACCAGTTCTATCGCCAACGTGGGCAAGGCGTGGATATTCATGGCCACCAAAGTTTCGCTGGGAAATACGGCCATCTTTAGTTCGATCAAATAACGCGCCCCAGGTCTCTAGCTCCCAGATGCGATCTGGAGATTCTTTTGCGTGAAGTTCAGCCATTCTCCAGTTATTTAAAAACTTTCCGCCGCGCATTGTGTCTCTAAAGTGAACTTTCCAACCATCATTGTCATTCACATTACCCATCGCAGCAGCTGCGCCGCCCTCTGCCATAACGGTGTGAGCCTTACCAAATAGTGACTTACAAATGATTGCAACACGAAGGCCTGCTTGACGGGCTTCTACTGCTGCGCGAAGACCTGCGCCGCCTGCGCCAATAACGACTACATCGAAGTTATAGCGACTAAATTTAATATCGTTATTCATCGCCGGCCTAGAAGAAGTAGTAATTGGTTATGGTGCCAGTAGCAACCAGGCGGATATAAAAGTCAGTAAATGCCACAACAAATAGTGATATCCAGGCATACGTTGGATGGCTGTGGTTTAAGACAGAGACCCAGCTCCACAATTTGTATCGAATTGGATGTTTAGAGAAATTTCTTAGTCGCCCACCAATTGTGTGTCTGCAGGTATGGCAAGAAGCTGAATAGAGCCAGAGCATGGTGGCATTTAGTAGTAGCACTAAAGTTCCAACGCTCATATGACCCCACTCGCCCTCTGGGTTTTTAAAAGCAATGATTGCGTCGTAGGTGAGAATCACGTTTAAAACTAAGCCTGCATAGAAGAACCATCTATGGCCATTTTGCAAAATGAGTGGCGCTCTGGTCTCCCCTGTGTATTTAGAGTGAGGCTCTGCAACAGCGCAGGCAGGTGGCGACATCCAGAAAGAGCGGTAGTAGGACTTACGGTAGTAATAACAAGTTAAACGAAAACCTAGTGGGAAAATCAAAATAAATAGCGCAGGTGAAATTAAAAAGCCAAAGATAGTGAATGTCCCAATAGGTGTACCAAAGTGCGTAGCTCCTTCAACGCATGCTGTTGAAAGACATGGCGAATAAAAAGGTGAGATTAGAGGCTCTGCAAAGTAATACTTATTTTCAAAAGCGCGAAACGTTGCATAGATAATAAATGAGATCAAGACTGCAACGATAATTAGTGGTTGTAGCCACCAACGATCAGTTCGAAGAGTGCGCTCTTTGATTGCGGCTCGAGTTGTAGAGAAAACTCCTGTAGCCACTCATCGCCTCCTTTAAAACTTCTTGGGAAATACCTTCTTATTTTCCTTGTGTTAGCTAGATCCTGCTAGGTAGAGCCTTATGAAATCGCCCACAAGAAGTTGGCTGCTAGGCGTAGTAGATGGCGGAGGGCGTGGGATTTGAACCCACGAAGGTTTCCCTTGCCGGTTTTCAAGACCGGTGCACTAGGCCACTATGCGAGCCCTCCGTGGGGAAACTTACCTTCACTTAGAGGGGTCTTCAAAATCCAATGAATCTAGAACGGGCTTTAGGTGAATTCGAAAGCGAAGTGATGCCATCTGAATTGCCACAATCGTTATTGCAGATACTGCAAGGGCAACATTTAAATCAAGCGCACTCTTCTCAAGTAATACAAATAACGTAGCTCCTATCGCAGAGGCAGTGGCATATAGCGGGCCTCCAGTAAATATCTGTGGAGTGATTCTGCAAACTACATCGCGAAGTACTCCGCCTCCTACTGCAGTTAACACCCCAAGCAATATTGCAACTAACTCAGAGGTGCCATTAACAATTGCTTTATAAGTTCCAGCAACAGCAAAGAGAGACATTGCTACTGAATCAAGAAAGACTACTGTGCTACTTGCTTTTTTATACCAACGTCCAATAAGAATTGCGACTAAGCAAGATGCAATTGCTGTGAGAATATATTTATCTTGCATTGCTGCAGGTCTACCAACAGCAAGTAATAAATCTCTTAAAATTCCACCACCAAGACCTGTAAGTATTGCTACCGAAATAACTCCAACAAGATCAAAACGTTTATAAAAAATAGCAAATAGCGCACCTTGAAGCGCGCCAATTCCAACGGTTAGTAAATCCAGCCAAAGCGGAACTGCTAGCGCTGTGTTCATTCAGGTAGCTCCAGTAACTTCTCTACTTCTTTTGCAACACCATCTTCTTCATGTGGTTCTGCCACGAACTTTGCATATTTAACAGCATCTGGATGGCCATCAGCCATGGCCCAAGAGCGAGAAGCCCAAGCAAGCATTGAAAAATCATTCGGATTATCGCCAAAGGCCACAGTTTCATCAGCGCTTATGCCATATCTGGCAGCAATCTTGGAAAGTGTTTCTCCCTTGGAAATTCCATGAGCGTTTATTTCAAGAAGTGAATCATGAGGATTTGAGTGAGTCACTGTGGCAACTCCCTCTAACTCTAGCTGCGCAATTCTTAACATCTGATCTGAGCTAAGTTCTTGGTTTGAGCATCTAGCCATCATTTTTATTGCTGGGCTATCAATAATCTCTGTAATGTCATCAACGCCAACGTTGTCCTGACCAACATCCCAGCGAGGGACGTATTTCTTCTCGCGGAGAAAATAGTTATGCCACTCAACGGCAAATGAGATCTCAGGGATACTTCGCCTTAATCGATTTACTGTCTCAATCTGACTATCAACTGACATTGCCCACTCTTCTAATACTCGCTCATTATGAATGTCATAGAGCAGCGCTCCATTAGCACAAATTCCATGACCAAAAGGAAATGCCTTTGCAATCTCTGGCATCCATCTTGGAGGTCTTCCAGTTACATAAAATATTTCAACACCTAAATTGTGAGCTGCATTAAAGGCTGCTTTGGTCCGCTCTGAGATTTTCCCGTAGTGAGCAACTATGGTGCCATCTAGATCTGTTGCAATTAATTTAGGGCGACGAGTTACTGCACTCAATTAGCCACCGGAGTGAATCGCTCCATACCAAGAAGGCCTTGCAGAGCTTTGGGAAGTAGAACTGAGCCATCACTTTGTTGGTGATTTTCTAGAATTGCAACGATCATTCTTGGAATCGCAACTAACGTTCCATTAAGAGTTGCTACTGGAGTTGTTGCAGACTCAGTCTTAATTCGAATATTTAATCTTCTAGCTTGGAAATCACTGCAATTAGAAGTACTAGTTACTTCTCTATACGCGTTTTGAGTTGGAATCCAAGCTTCACAATCAAACTTGCGATTAGCGCTAGAGCCCAGATCCCCCGTTGCAACATCAATTACTCGATAAGGAATTTCCATAGCGTTTAAGAAGTCTTTCTCCCAATTCAATAATTTTTGATGCTCTGCCTCTGCATCCTGCAAAGCGCAGTATGAAAACATCTCCACCTTGTCGAACTGATGAACTCTAATAATTCCCCTTGTGTCTTTTCCATAAGATCCTGCCTCTTTACGAAAACATGGAGAGTAGCCGGCATATCTAATTGGAAGAGATTTGGCATCTAATATCTCATCCATATGTAAAGCTGCTAGAGCAACTTCGCTAGTTCCAACTAAATAGAAATCCTCATCTTTTAAGTGAAAGACATTCTCAGCGGCTTGACCTAGAAAACCAGTCCCCTCCATTGCGGCAGGCTTGACTAAAACTGGGGGAATCACTGGAATGAAGCCTGCTTTACTAGCGCTGGTAATTGCGTAGTTAACGAGCGCTAACTCTAAAAGCGCTCCTACTCCGGTTAAATAATAAAAACGAGCGCCAGAGACTTTTGCTGCCCGCTCTACATCAATTGCTCCTAATATCTTGCCAAGTTCAACATGATCCTTTGGAGTGAAATTAAACTCTCGCGGTCTGCCAACTCTTCTAGTACTTTGAAATCTGCCTCCCCGCCAACTGGCGCTGCCTTATCAACAATATTTGAAAGAGACATAGCAACACTTTTGTACTCAGCCTCTGTTGCATTTTTCTTGCTCTCGGCGGCTTTTACTGCATCTGATAGAGCTTTGGCTTTTCCAATAGCGCTGCCTTCTCATCGCCTTTTGCAGATCCAACGCTCTTTGAAAGAGTGTTCTGTTCGGCCTTTAACGCTTCAAATTCCACTATCGCACTTCGTCTAATTTCATCTGCTGCAAGTACGCGATCAACAAGAGATACATCTTCGCCGCGGGCACTCTGAGATGCTCTAACTAAATCTGGGCTCTCTCTTAATACCTTTATATCAATCATCTAAATCTTCTCTCCGGCGCGAACTGCTGAAAGCCAAGCATCTGCCTGCTTGAAGGAGTTATCGGCAGTTTTTGTAGTTGTCGTTGGAGCAATTTTATCTGCTCTTGGATAAGAACCTAGATAGCGGACATCCTCACATATTCTTCTAAGGCCAGTTAGCGCATCTCCTACGCGTTCTTCGTTTATATGCCCTTCCACATCAATAATAAAGTGATAGCTGCCTAATTCTTTGCCTGTTGGGCGAGATTGGATAAAGGTGAGATTAACCCCGCGCATGGAAAACTCTGTCAAAACCTCCAATAGCGCGCCAGCATGATCTGTGCCAATAAAAGCAACTAGCGATGTTCGATCATGGCCAGATAGAGCTGGCACTAATCCTGGTTTTCCTGCCAAAACAAAGCGAGTAACAGCGCCATCGTTATCACCAATGTTATTAGCGATTGCACTTAACCCATACTCTTTTGCTGCAGCAGGGCTAGCAATTGCTGCATCAAAACCGCTTTTAACTAAATCTGCTGCAGCTGCAGCCGTTGATGAAGTTGGAATAATTTCAGCATCTGGATAATTCTTTGCAATAAAACTTCGGCACTGCGCCTCAGCATGAGGATGGGTAGCGATTTTCTTTACCTGAGAGCTCTCTTTTCCTTTAGCCACAAGAAGTGAGAAGGAAACGGGAAGAGTTATCTCCCTGTAAATCACTAAAGGTTCACCTATTGCCAACTCATCAAGGGTTCTTGCGACAACACCTTCAACTGAATTTTCAATAGGAACTAGAGCTTGATCTGCTTGAGAGTTTCTAACCGCATTAAGCGCTGCAGTGACATTTGCATAAGGGTGTAATTCATCGCTTGGTTCTGCAATAGTGCGCAGAGCTTCTTCTGTGAAAGTTCCAGCTGGCCCTAGATATGCGTATCTTCTCACTGCGTAAGGATACTCGTAGGGCCATCTTGGAGGCATACGCTTTTATCAATAGCGATTTGCGCGTTAGGCTTGGCAATATTATGGCGGCAAAACTGAACTTCTCTGATATCGCATGGCGATCTGAAGTTGGCCTGCAGCGTCAAGGTAATGAAGATTCAGCTTTAGTCTCTAATTCACTTCTTGCAGTAGCAGATGGCATGGGTGGTTATGTTGGTGGCGAGATTGCATCAAGGACTGTAATTGAAAAGCTAATTCAGCTCCTGCCAACTCTTGAAAATCCAGAGCTAGATAATGAATCCAGGGAAGATCTTCTTAGCTCCTCAATTGAAAGTATGGATGCGGCAATTGCTGAGATTGGAGCTGCGCGCCCGGAGTTAGTAGGAATGGGAACAACACTTACTTCAATAGCTCTCTTTGATAGCAACCTACTTTTATTGCACCTTGGAGATTCAAGGGCATATCGCTTGCGCGGCAAGAAAATAGAACAGTTAAGCCATGATCACACGGTGGTTCAAGAATTAATAGATCAAGGAAGGCTTAGCCCAGATGAGATTGCAGATCACCCACAGAGATCTTTTCTAACCCAAGCGCTAATGGGTAAAGAGAATCTCTCTCCCATTCTTCTTGCTTATCCAGTATTAAAAGGTGATAGATACTTGCTTTGTAGTGATGGACTAACCGCTGTACTTGATGAAGCACAGATTGCTAAAGCGATGCAACAAGACTTAATAAGTGCTGTGAATTCATTAATTGAGCTTACATATAAAGCTGGAGCGCCAGATAATGTCACAGTGATAGTTGCTGAAATTGGCGAGAGTAAGGCCAGCATTAAAACTCAGGGTTTTGGCGCTGCGCTATGAAAAAAATACTTGGTGAGCGCTATGAATTAGGAGCCATGATTGGCACTGGCGGGATGGCTGATGTTTATCTAGCCCAAGATGTAAGACTTAATCGCCAAGTTGCTATCAAGATATTAAGAAGTGATTTAGCTAGAGACCCATCATTTGTTACACGATTTAATAAAGAAGCCTTATCTGTTGCCGCTCTAAATCACCCAGGCATTGTCTCGGTTTATGACTCCGGCAAAGAAGATAGCCCAAGTGGGGCTATGCCATACATTGTTATGGAGTATGTAGAGGGTAAAACCTTGCGAGAAATAGTAAATAAAGGTGAGCGTTTTGCGTTAAATCGCGCTGTCGAAATAGCTGAAGGTATTTTAATCGCACTGCAGTATTCACATAAGAATGGAATTATTCATCGCGATATAAAACCAGGAAATATCATGATCACAGATAACGGTGATGTGAAAGTAATGGACTTTGGTATCGCTAGAGCTCTTGCTGATACCGGAGCTACTATGACTAGCACTTGGAACATAATTGGAACAGCGCAGTATCTCTCGCCAGAACAAGCCACTGGAACTCAAGCAGATGCTAGAAGCGATCTTTACTCTGTTGGATGTTTGCTCTATGAACTATTGGCAGGAAGACCTCCCTTTACTGGAGACACACCAGTTGCTATTGCTTATCAACATGTCTCTGCTCCACTTATCCCAATTACTGAAATTCAAGAAAGTCTTGATCCTGCTTTAAATGCGTTCTTTAGTATCGCTCTAGCTAAAGATGCAAATGAGAGATATCAAAGCGCTAATGCAATGCTAAAAGATTTAAAGAAGTTGATTAAAGGTGAAGGAATCACCACTCAAATTCCAAAACAGTTAAGAAAAGAGAAGGCGCGAAGTAAAGTTGCTGCCCTTTCGATTGCTTTAATACTTCTTGTCGGCGGCGTTAGTTATTTCATCTTTAATCCAAACCAGAGCGCAGTAACAAGGGTTCTTCCTAATGTTGTTGGTTTAACAGAGGCGCAGGCGCGTCAAGAATTAGCAGGGCTAACAATCACCATCCAAAGAGCGCCAGATCCTAGAATTCCAAAAGATCGAGTCGCTAGCCAACTACCACTTGCCACTATCCGCGTCTCTGATGGATCAGCTGTAACGTTAACGATTTCAGATGGACCAGGAGATGCCATTGTTCCTACTGGTTTATTGGGTAAACCTCTTGAAGAAGTAAGGGCAGCCTTAACTGCTGCAGGTTTAAGAGTTAGTAGAACTATCGCTATTGATTCAGAGCAAGAGCCTGGAATTGTTTTAAAAATCATCCCAGAGCCAGGAAGCACAGTTGAAGCAGGTACTGGGGTAGTTCTAGAGATCGCTAGTGGAAATATCTCTGTGCCATCTTTAGTAGGACTTAACGAAATCGAAGCTAGAACAATTCTTACCCAAGCAGGGTTCTTAGTAAAAATTGTTGAGGCATATGATGCAAATCAAGTAATTGGAAGCGTATTAGCACAGGCGCCAAGTGCTGGAGAGATAAAACTTATTGGCTCTTCAGTAACAATTACTATCAATAAAACTCAAGGCTAGCGAGCAACAACTGGAGAGAGGCCCTCAGATCGCTCTCTAGCACCACTATCACCGCATTCAACTAACCAATTACCTAGCATCTGATAGCCGTGTTCGGTAAGAACTGATTCAGGATGAAATTGCACTCCATGAATTGGAAGTGTTTTATGTCTGATTGCCATTACTAAACCACTCTCACTTCTAGCAGTTATTTCAATTTCCTCTGGCAAACTCTTTTCATCTATCGCAAGTGAGTGATAGCGAGTGGCAGTAAAGTTATTAGGGATATCTTTTAGAACTCCAGAGTTGTTATGAGTGATAACCGATGTTTTTCCATGAAGTAGCTCTGGCGCTCGGTTAACAGTTGCTCCATAAGCAACTCCAATTCCTTGATGTCCTAGGCAAACTCCAAGTAACGGCTTGTTTATCTCCGCTGCATACTTAATCATCGCTATCGAGATGCCAGCTTCTTCAGGAGTTCCAGGCCCTGGGGAGATTAAGACCCCGTCATATTGATCAGCAAGGCTTGCGCTAACTTCATCATTTCTTACTACCGTGCACTCGGCCCCCAGTTGCTGGAGATATTGAACGAGGTTAAAGACAAAGGAGTCATAGTTATCAACCACCAAGATCCTTGTTCCCATGGCCTCATCCTCTCCTGTATCCTCACGCCTATGCCTAAATCCAGACTGCGTAAGAAGAAGAAAGATAACCGCCCAGAGATACTTCTTGCTGAGCGAGATCCTGTTGAAATGGAGAGCCCAGCCTGGCTCGCCCCAACAATGATTGGCGCATTCTTGATAGGCCTGTTTTGGATAGTTATTTTCTATGTCTCTCAGACCCAATACCCAATACCCAATATCGGGGCTTGGAACATGGTTGTGGGCTTTGCCTTCATCGGAGTGGGCTTCTCCCTAGCTACTCGCTGGCGCTAATACCTCTTTTTTAATTACATCTGTGTAATTCTCCACAGGTTATCCACCCCTGTGTATAGAGCCCTTACCTGCGGTTTGGCTCTTGCCCACCTACCCTAAGGCGCATGATGCGAAGTGTTTTTGGTCTTAGCGCCTACCTAATCACAGTGATTGCAATTGTGGCTATAACTATTCGCTCTCTAGAACTCTATCGCCGGATTAAAGCAGGCCAAGCGATCCAACTAGATCAAATCAAAAAGCTAAACGTTTTGTTCTGATGACAAAAGAAGTTTTAACCCATGCCAAGATGTTGAAGTTCACAGGATCTGGAATTGCGCATTGGTTTGTGATGTTAGGTTTCTTCGCACTCTCAGGAACTCTTCTTACTGCATATGGCCAAGTTATTAATCCTGAATTTGCACTGCCTTTAATTGGACATTGGGTTGTCTATAACCTATTTACTGAAGGTTTGCTTGGCTTACTGGAATATCAATAGTTACATTAATTGGAATTCGACAAGTCACAAGATTTACTAATAAAGGTCGTAGTTCTCGTTTTATGGCTCTGGTTCTTGGAAAGCCTATTATGTTGAAGGAACAATTCTGGCAATTGTTTTCTGTGTAATAACGCTGCGCGGACTTGAAGGAGCGTTAATTGGTTATAGCGGAAATCCTTGGGATTTTGCGCTGTCAAAACCTGCTGTTAATGCCTTTGCTGATCTTGATAAAGAAAGTATTGAAAATTGGATTGTGATAGTTGCATCGCTAAAAATTATTGTCTCTATGCTCTGGTTTATTGTTATTGCTGCCAATTTAACTATGGGTGTTGCTTGGCATAGATTCCTAGCGCCATTTAATATCTTCTTTAAGCGCGAGCTTTCAGAAAAACCTACGCTAGGCGCTCTTCCTGAGATGATTTCAAATGGAAAAGTAATTGACTTTGAAAATCCTAAAGATGATGACCTCTTCGGTATTAGTGATGCTGCATCCATATCCTGGAAAGGTCTATTGGATATGGCCAGCTGCACAGAGTGCGGCAGATGCCAATCCCAATGCCCTGCTTGGCATACCGATAAACCGCTATCACCTAAGTTATTAATAATGGCGCTTAGAGATCACGCCCTTGCAAATATCCCTAAAGAAGGAAATGTTGTTGGCCAAACAATCTCACCTGATGTTCTCTGGTCCTGCACAACTTGCGGCGCCTGCGTTAATGAATGCCCGGTTGATATCGAACATATCGATCACATAGTCAATATGAGACGCTTTCAAGTTTTAGTTGAATCAGAATTTCCAACAGAGCTTGGTGGAACATTTAGGAATCTTGAAAAAGCTGGTAACCCTTGGGGCGCTAATAGGGCTGATAGAAATGCCTGGATCACAGAATGTGATTTCCCAGTCGAAGTAATTACAGGAGCTCTCCCGGATGAAGTGGAGTATCTCTTCTGGGTTGGATGTGCTGGAGCATATGAAGAGAGAGCAAAGAAAACTACTAAGGCTGTTGCAGAGCTTCTCTATATCTCAGGGGTTAAATTTGCAGTCCTTGGCGCAAGAGAGACCTGCACTGGAGATCCTGCGCGCAGAGCTGGAAATGAATTTCTCTATCAAATTCTCTCAAGAGAAAACATTGATACCTTCAATGAGGTTTATGCAAATTACAAGGGAAAAAAGAAGGTCGTGGTGACCTGCCCGCATTGCTTCACCACAATAGGCCGTGACTATAAACAGCAAGGCTTTGAATTAGAGATGCTTGCATCACACACAATTGCTAAATACTTTAGTCAAAACAGGACGTTTAAAACCAGTAACTCAGAGCAGTAACTCTCTTACCTATCACGATCCTTGCTACCTAGGCCGGCATAACCAAATCTATGAACCACCTAGAGAGTTATTGGAATCAACTGGAGTTGAATTAATTGAGATGCCAAGAAACCAAGAGCGATCTTTCTGTTGCGGCGCAGGCGGCGGAAGAATGTGGATGGAAGAAAAATTAGGTACTCGAATTAATATGAACCGAGTGGAAGAAGCGATTAATACTGGCGCTAAGGAAGTTGCTGTGGCTTGCCCATTCTGTCGAGTAATGGTTAGCGATGGAGTAACTGCTAAAGGCTCAGATACAAATGTTATTGATGTGGCTCAGGTATTACTTAGATCTGTTAAGAGTGAGAGTAACCAAAGCCCCACCAATTAAGCCTCCTAGGTGTCCTCGCCAATCCACTCCGCCTAAGACAAAACCGATAGCAAAATTAAGCCCGACGATAATTAAAATTGATCTCCATTCAACTCCAGCTTTTTCGCCAACTAAGGCAAGGGCGCCCAAGAGCCCAAAAATCATCCCTGATGCCCCTATTGAATAAACATAAGCAGGGTTTAATAGAACCGAAAGAGTTGATCCACAAATTAGAGAGATAAATAAAATTAAGAGATATCTACCTTTGCCAAAGTAGTTTTCAAGCGGCGTTCCTAGCGCGTAAAGCGCAAGTAAATTAAAGGCTAGATGCCAAAGTCCACCGTGAAGTAGAGCAACAGTAAATAAGCGGTAATACTCACCATTTTCGATATAGAAACGATTGAGTAAGAACCTATCTTCATACCCAACTGTGGTTATTTGTAATAAGTATGAGACAGCGATTATTAATAGTAGTGAGCCAGTTATAGTGCGGCGCATTAAATTTATGCCAGCGATACTGAAGTTATCTTCACCGCTTGAACTGGGCGATCTGCTCCACCAACTTTAACCTCTGATATTGCTTGAACAATCTTCTGACTTGCTTCATTCTTAACTTCACCGAAAATACTGTGTTTGCGATCTAACCAAGTAGTTGGTGCAACAGTTATAAAAAATTGTGAACCATTTGTTCCAGGACCAGCATTTGCCATCGCTAATAGATATGGTTTGTTAAAAGATAACTCAGGATGAAATTCGTCTGCAAATCTATAACCTGGTCCACCTGTTCCAGTTCCGAGTGGATCTCCACCTTGAATCATGAAACCTTTAATTACTCGATGAAATACCGTGCCGTCATAAAGTGGCTGATTGGTTTTCTCGCCAGTATTTGGATTAACCCACTCACGCATTCCTGCGGCTAGCTCAACAAAGTTTGCGACAGTTTTTGGTGCATGATTTGGAAATAGTTCAATAACAATGTCGCCCATTGAGGTATGAAGGGTCGCTTGAGTAATTGGCGGCATTGAATCATTAACCATGTGGAGACTAGGGGAATCGAACCCCTAACCCCCTGCTTGCAAAGCAGGTGCTCTACCAATTGAGCTAAGTCCCCATATCGCAGCAAAAAAGAGCGTTGATATGGTGGGCCTAAGTGGACTTGAACCACTGACCTCTTCCTTATCAGGGAAGCGCTCTAACCAGGCTGAGCTATAGGCCCGCAAAACGGGAAGCGCAAGGCTACCTGACCTGCGGGCGTGCGCAAAAATAGCACTTTTTTTCCGCTTATTTTTTCACTTTCTAATCCTCGTCATTGACCTTAGCTAATGAGACTACAAAGGTGCCTTGATCAAGATTTACCAGGCGAACTCCGAGAGTATCGCGCCCAGTCTGGCGAACTTCTTTAACTGGGGTGCGCATAACTACGCCTCCTGAGGTAATAACTAAAATCTCATTACTTTCATTAACAATCAGTGCGCCAACTAAACCGCCTCGCGCGCCCTCATCAACCTTGGCAGCTTTTACACCAATGCCGCCTCGGGATTGCAAACGATATTCGCTGATATCAGTTCGCTTTCCAAAACCACCATCTGTTGCTGTTAATACAAAACTCTTTTCATCGCCGCTTCTAATTGTTGCCATAGCAAGCAATTCATCACCACTTCTAAACTTCATTCCAATTACGCCAGTTGCAGATCTACCCATAGAGCGTAGAGATTCATCATCGGCTGTGAATCGAAGTGACATTCCCTTCTTTGAAATTAAAAGTAGCTCATCTTTTGCAGTAATAGCAGAGGCAGCCACAACTTCATCGCCATCTTTTAATGAAATTGCTATTAAACCGCCAGTTCTTGGTGAATCGTATTCACTAAGTGGGCTCTTTTTTACTATTCCGCCTTTTGTAGCAATCACTAAATAGGGAAGTGATGCGTAATCGTTGATTCCAATAACAGAGGCGATGGTTTCATTGGGCTTAAACGCTAATAGGTTTGCAACGTGTTGACCTCTTGCATCACGACCAGCATCTGGAAGCTCATGGACTTTGGCTCTATAGACCCGGCCTTGATTTGTTAAAAAGAGGAGCCAGTCATGAGTTGATGCAGTAAAGAAATGTTCAACTATGTCATCTTGTTTTAAAGCTGCACCTTTTACACCTTTTCCACCGCGTCTTTGCGACCTATATAGATCGGCCTTAGTTCGCTTGGCATATCCGCCTCTAGTGATTGTGACAACTACATCTTGGTTAGGAATTAAGTCCTCAACTGATAAATCACTCTCGCCCGCAATGATTTGGGTACGCCTATCATCGCCATATTTATCCGCAATTTCTTTAAGTTCTTCTTTGATTATCAATCTTTGAGCGGCAGGATCGTTAAGAATGATCTTCAACTCTTTAATTTCAGCCATTAAAGTTTCAAATTCATCAATAATCTTCTGGCGTTCAAGGGCTGCAAGGCGACGCAGCTGCATATCTAGAATTGCATTAGCTTGGAGTTCATCGACTTCAAGAAGCTTCATTAAACCTTCACGCGCTTGCTCTGATGTAGCGCTCGCTCTAATTAAGGCAATTACTGCATCTAGGGCATCTAAGGCTTTTAAGTAACCACTTAAAATATGGGCGCGCTTCTCTTTTTCATTTAATCTAAATTTCGTCCGTCTGATAATTACTTCAACTTGATGAGTTATGTAATGGCGAACAAATTCATCAAGGCGAAGAGTTCTTGGGACGTTATCAACCAAGGCCAACATGTTGGCTCCAAAAGAATCTTGGAGTTGGGTTTGCTTATATAGATTATTTAAGACAATTTTAGGTGTGGCATCATTTCTCAAAACAATTACTAAACGTTGACCAAGGCGCTCATTTCCTTCATCTCTTACATCAGCAATTCCTTTGATTTTTCCATCTTTTACTAGCTCAGCGATTTTCAGAGCAAGGTTGTCAGGATTTACTTGATATGGCAGCTCTGTTACTACTAGACAGGTTCGTTTGTTAATCTCTTCAACTTCCACGACCGCACGCATCTGAATAGAGCCGCGACCCGTGCGATAAGCATCTTCAATTCCTTGGCGCCCAACAATGATTCCTCTAGTTGGAAAGTCAGGTCCTTTAACAATTCCAAGAAGAGCGCTTAGTGTCTCCTCATTAGATGCTTCTGGGTTATCAAGAGCCCATTGCACTGCTGCTGCGATTTCGCGCAGATTATGTGGCGGGATATTGGTTGCCATTCCAACAGCGATACCAGCTGAGCCATTAACTAATAAATTTGGAAAGCGGGATGGAAGTACTAATGGCTCTTGGCTTCGTCCATCGTAATTGGCGATGAAATCAACAGTTTCTTCATCAATATCTCGCATGATCTCCATTGCAAGCGGGGCCATACGAGCTTCTGTGTAACGCATTGCGGCTGCTGGATCATTACCAGGAGAGCCAAAGTTTCCATTGCCGTCAACTAATGGATATCTAAGTGACCAATGTTGAGCTAAACGAACCAAAGTGTCATAGATAGCGCCATCGCCATGTGGATGGTAATTACCCATAACATCACCGACGATGCGTGATGATTTGTAATAACCCTTATCTGGGCGATATCCCGCGTCATACATCGCATATAAAACTCTGCGGTGTACTGGTTTTAACCCATCTCTGATATCAGGAAGTGCTCTTCCAACGATGACTGACATCGCATAATCAAGATAAGAACGAGCCATTTCCACTTGAAGGTCAACAGCTTCAATGCGATCTACTTTATTTTCGTCAAGATTTTCCATTAGATATCAAGGAACCTAACATCTTTAGCATTTCTTTGAATAAATTGTCTTCTCTGTTCAACATCTTCACCCATTAGAACTGAGAAGAGATCGTCAGCTGCTGCTGCATCTTCTAAAGTCACTTGCATCAGCACGCGGTGAGCTGGATCCATTGTGGTGTCCCAAAGTTCTTTTGCAGGCATCTCACCAAGGCCTTTAAAGCGCTGGATTCCATCCTCTTTTGGTAAACGTTTTGCCGCCTCTAGTCCTAATTGAATTAAACCGTCCCGCTCTTTATCAGAGAATGCATACTGCACAGGCTCTTTTCCACCCCATTTGATTTTATATAACGGAGGTTGTGCAAGATATACAAAGCCTTTCTCAATCAAAGGTCGCATAAATCTAAATAGGAGAGTTAGTAGTAGCGTTCTAATATGTTGTCCATCGACATCAGCATCTGCCATGAGAATAACTTTGTGATATCTAAGTTTGGCGATATCAAAATCATCATGAATTCCTGTGCCAAGAGCGGTGATTAAAGCTTGAACTTCATTGTTTTGTAGCACCCGATCAATTCTTGCTTTCTCAACATTTAATATTTTGCCTCTAATAGGAAGAACTGCTTGATATCGAGAATCTCTCCCGCCTTTTGTTGAACCACCAGCTGAATCTCCCTCAACAATATAGAGCTCGCACTTTTCCGGCTCAGTCCATTGGCAATCCGCTAATTTTCCAGGCATTCCGCGACCTTCAAGTAGGCCTTTTCTGCTCCGAGAAAGATCTCTAGCTTTTCTTGCTGCAATTCGAGCAGTTGCTGCATCTATAGCTTTTCTTACAATCTCTTTGCCTTCACTTGGATTCTTTTCAAACCATGCACCTACTGCATCATTTAAAGATTTTTGGGTGAATGACTTAGCCTCGGTGTTTCCTAGTTTTGTCTTTGTTTGTCCTTCAAATTGTGGCTCACTGATTTTAATTGAGATGATTGCAGTTAGCCCTTCGCGGATATCATCTCCAGTTAGGCGATCTTCTTTTCTCTTTATATAACCCCACTCCTCGGCAAACTTATTTACTAGTGAGGTAAGCGAAGTTCGAAAACCTTCTTCATGTGTTCCGCCTTCTTGAGTATTGATGGTGTTAGCAAAGGTATATACCGACTCGGTAAAACTGGTATTCCACTGCATTGCTACCTCAAGCGACATTTTTTGTTTAAGGTCTTCTGTCTCAAAAGCAATAATTGATTTATGGGCAACACCCTTTGTGGTGTTTAGATGTTTAACGAAATCAACAATTCCGCCTGCGTAGCAATACCTAACTTCTAGTGGCTCACCTTTTTCATCAACGTGTCCTGCTCGTTCATCGCGCAGCGAGATAGTTAAACCTTTATTTAAAAAAGCCATCTCTCTAAATCTGGTTGACAAAATCTCAAATGAAAAATCTGTAGTTTCAAATATTTCCTCAGAGGGCCAGAAAGTAACTTCGGTTCCAGTTTCTTTTGTAGCAATACCTTTTTCAACTGGAGAGTTAGGAACTCCTAATTTATAACTCTGTTCCCAGATAAAACCATCTCTTTGAACTACAACACTTAGATCTCTACTTAATGCATTAACAACAGATATTCCAACGCCATGTAAGCCACCAGATACTGAGTAGCCGCCATCGCCAAACTTTCCTCCGGCGTGAAGTACTGTCATAACAACTTCTAGCGCTGGTTTCTTTTCAATCGGATGAATATCTACTGGAATTCCGCGTCCGTTATCGTTTACTCGAACCCCGCCATCTTTTTGCAATAGAACGCTGATGTGGGTGCAGTAGCCAGCTAGAGCTTCATCTACTGAGTTATCAACGACTTCATAAACTAAGTGGTGTAGGCCTCGCTCACCTGTTGAGCCGATATACATTCCAGGGCGCTTACGAACAGCTTCTAGGCCTTCTAGAACGGTGATTGCGCTGGCGTCATAGGCCCGCCCCACCTTCTTATCAGCCACACTAAGCCCCTGTTCTATCAATAGTTTGACCCCGCCAGAGACAATTCTCGCCTCTTTATTGGCCTAGGTATTGGTAAATCCTAGTGGTAAATCAAATTAGAGATAGCCAAAAAAGGGCGTTATTGGTGGATTAGGCGCGTTTTTAGAAGGCAGTTGAGCCTCCAATATCACCCAAAGGTATCCCTAGCCCCTTTTGCCCCTCGGATCGTTCTTAAGCCGCGCTTCCATGAAGGGGCGTGTGGACCCATGATCACTAGTTCATCAACTAAAGCCCCAGGAGAGCTTTTGCGGATTGTTTTCAAAAGCTCGCTCTGTATCAAACGAAGTTGAGTGCTCCAAGCAGTTGATGAGGTTTGAATCGTTAATTTTCCTTCAAATAAAGTAATTGGTGTGGCATGTTCTGCCACCTCACTACCAACAATTTGCGCCCAATCACTAAATAGATTTCCTTCTGCAATTCCTTGTCGCCATTCTCTGTTTTGTACTAATTCGTTTATAAGGTTTGAAATCTTTTCTGGTTCGCCAGTAGCGCTGCGTTCTTGTTCAACGATTTCTTTTTTCTTCTTATAACCACTTCTATAAGAACGGTAAAGCTCTCTTGCAATATCACGTTTCATAAAGCTACTACCTTACCTAGCTCTACTTTAAATTTAGCGCCTTTAATTGCTTTAGGTAGATCATTTTCAACAGCAACTGTAATAAATGTCTGTTCTGCGCTATCTGCAATCTCTAATAGTTTCTCTCGTCGACCTTCATCAAGTTCAGAAAAGACATCATCTAATATAAGTATTGGCTTTGCTCCCTCATTAATAAAGAGTTGATAGCTTGCTAAACGAAGAGCTAGAGCAATTGACCAAGACTCGCCATGGCTGGCATAACCTTTAACTGGGTGCTCACCTAGGTTTAGAAGGAGGTCATCGCGGTGTGGCCCAACTAATGAAATTCCGCGCTCTAGTTCTTGTGTCCTGACCTCGCCTACTACTTTTAATATTAAATCTCTATTTACTTCTTTATCTGTGGTGGGATTAGGAATACTTGATTTATAGCCTAATTGGGCCAGTTTTTTACTTGATAGATTTTTGTATGCGAGTTGAAATAGTGGTTCTATTTCATTAATTAATTTAATTCGACCAGCAATTAACTCTCCTCCAAAGGTTGCTAGATGCTCGCTCCAGGAGCGAAGTGATGACTCGGGGGCTCGACTTTTTAGTAGTGAATTGCGTTGTTTTAAAGCTCTTTCATAATCACTTATTACACCAGCAAGGCGAGGGCTTTTTGAATGAGTAGTTGATCTAGAAAAGACCTTCGCTCACTCGGATCGCCGCGAACTAAATCTAGATCCTCTGGTGAGAAACAAACGCTTTTTACTAAACCTAATAACTCTTTCTGACTTCTTACTGGATTTTGATTTACTTTGGCACGGTTTGCTTTTCCGTTGTTTATCTCTAACTCAACAAGGGTGGTTCTTTCTTCTGATTCAACTTTTGCTCGGATGTAGGCGCGCTCGCTACCTAATTTAATAAGAGGTTGATCGCTAGATATTCGATGTGATGAAAGTAGGGCTAAATACATTAAAGCTTCAATAATGTTGGTTTTGCCCTCGCCATTTTCACCTATAAAGATGTTTTGCCCCGCTTTTAAAGAAAGCTCTAAGTTTTCATAGGAGCGAAAATCTTTTAGAGATAGATGGGAAACAAACATTTTTTGCGCTTGTTAATTAAGAGGCGTAGCGCATAGGCATGAGCAGATAGCGGTAAGAGCTATCTATCTCGCCATCTACTTTATTTTTGCCTGATAGAACCGCCGGTTTATTAGAGCCAGTAAATGCAATATTTACATAGGTTGTTCCAAGGGCATTTAAACCATCAGCTAGAAATGTTGGGTTAAAAGCAATATCTATCGCCTCTCCTGTGTAGGAGATCTGAAGTTCTTCAGTAGCTGTTGCTTCATCTCCTGCGCCTGCTTCGAGGTGAAGTGAGTTATTTGAAAACTTTAAACGTAGAGGTACGGTTTTGTCGGTTACTAAAGCTACTCGGCGAACAGAGTCTAAAAGTGTCGCTACTTCAATTACTGCAGTTGCAATACTTTCACTAGGAAGTAGGTGGCGGTAGGGAGGGAAGGCGCCATCTAACTGCCTTGAAGTCATTGATTTTTGCTCAGTTGTGAAGCCAATTAAGCGCTCATTAGAGGTGTTGGGGGCTACTGAGAATGAAATGTTTTTACTAGATGAAATTGTTTTAGCCGCATCTGCCAGCGTTCTCGCCCTAAGTAGGGCTGTTGTTGTTTCCTCTGGATTGTTCGGGCTCCAATTAATTTCTCTAACCGCCAAGCGATACCGATCGGTTGCAGCAAAGGTAATAACTTCTTTGTTTATATCAACATGAATTCCGGTTAAGGTCGGCAGTGAGTCATCTCGCCCTGCTGCTACTGCTACTTGATTAACAGCGGTTGCAAACAAATCGCTAGCAATACTTCCTGAAGTGTCGGGCATTACTGGAAGGTTTGGATATTCATTTATTGGAAGGGTTGGAAGGGTGAATTTGGCGGCTCCTGCTGTAACTAATACTCGGCTTCCGTCTAGATTAAATGAAACCGGTTTGTTTGGTAGCGCTCTGGAAATTTCTGCCAATAACCTTCCTGGAACCAATACTCTTCCTTTTTCTTTTATCTCTGCAGCGAAAGAAGATTTAGCTGAGGTTTCTAAGTCTGAAGCACTTAGCGTGATATCGCTTCCTGCTTCGATCACAATCCCTAGAAGCGCAGTCATTATCGGCCGGGTTGAAAGGCTTCTTGAAACCCAATTAACGCTATCGGTTAAAACTGCGCTATCTACTGTGAATTTCATAATCTTCAGCCTAACTCTTTCGTCTTTAATTTAGATAGTTGGTTTAATTGAAAGCTTGTTACAAAGAGCAGTTCTCTCATATGAGTTTTCTTATCTATAAAGTTAGTAGTAGTAACCAAACGGTTTAACTGTGGAAAAGAAACAAAAGCCCTGTTCAAGGCCGCTTTACCCTTCATTTAAACCACCTCTTCTCTGTGTAAAAACTGTGCGTAACTCTTAAAACAAACCATTTGGAAAAATCAGGCCTTTTCAAGCCCCAACCTTTACCAACAGGTTATCCACACATATCCACAGGTTATCCCCAACCTCTGATATTTCAGAGATTAGGCCTTGGCCTGCAGTTTTATCCGGTTTGTTAGTTCGGAAACCTGGTTAAAAATCGACCTACGCTCAGCCATCAAGTGGCGGACTTTTCGATCTGCGTGCATAACAGTTGTGTGGTCGCGGCCGCCAAAAGTCTGACCGATTTTAGGAAGTGATAACTCAGTCATCTCTCGGCAGAGATACATAGCAATTTGGCGGGCGTTTACTAAAACCCTAGAGCGAGAAGTTCCACAGAGATCATCTAAAGTCAGACTGAAATAGGCAGCGGTCTGAGCCATAATCAAACTAGCGGTGATTTCAGGTGTTGAGTCATCTGGAATTAAATCCTTTAGAACTATCTCAGCTAAATTCATATCAACCAACTGGCGATTTAAAGAAGCAAAAGCAGTAACACGAATTAACGCTCCCTCTAACTCACGAATATTTGTAGAAATTTTCGAAGCGATGTATTCCAAAACATCATCTGGGGCATTTAATTTATCTTGCGCGGCTTTCTTTCTTAAAATAGCGATACGAGTCTCAAGCTCTGGCGGTTGAATATCAGTTATTAAACCCCACTCAAATCTAGAGCGTAGACGATCTTCCAAGTGGTTAATTGTTTTGGCGGGCGATCACTTGAGATAACAATCTGTTTATTAGCGTTATATAAAGTATTGAAAGTATGGAAGAACTCTTCTTGGGTTCTCTCTTTATTTTCTAAAAATTGAATGTCGTCAACAAGTAGAACATCAAGATCGCGGTAACGACGCTGAAAATTAGAGGATTTATCGTCGCGAATTGAGTTAATAAAGTCATTTGTAAATTCTTCAGATGAGACATAACGAACCCGAACCCCGCCATATAACTCTTTGGCATAAGCCCCAATTGCATGTAATAAATGGGTTTTTCCAAGACCTGACTCACCATAAATAAAGAGTGGGTTATAAGCCTTCGCAGGAGCTTCAGCGACAGCAACAGCCGCGGCGTGGGCAAAGCGATTAGATGCGCCAATAACAAAAGTTTCAAAAATATATCTAGGGTTTAGCTGGGTTTGATCAGAACTTTTACTCTGCACTTCTTGGCGGCCAGTTCCTGCCCTCGGGGATTCAACTTCAGTATCTATCTCTTCAACCACAGATAGGTCGGCATCTAAAGATTCATCAACAGTAACTGCGATATTTATTTTCTCGCCCATCTTGGCAGATAGCGCATCGTTTAATAGAACTTTTAAGCGGCTCTCTAAAACATCCTTTGCGAAAACATTAGGGGCGGCAAGAAGGAGATTTGATCCCCCATCGCTCTTTAATAAACCTAGAGGTTTAGTGAGGGTAAGAAATGCTCGGTTTTGAGGAGATTCTTTAGCAACAGAATCAACAATTCCCTTCCAAAGCTCTAAAAGGTCAGCCTCGATTTCCTTGGCTTCAAGGGCTCCAGGTTCAGCAATTGACATAACCCCTCATCTCACTAGTTATCCACAAAGTTATCCACAGGCTGTGGTCTATACTTCGACTTTAGGCTTAATCTCTGGGGAAAAGAGCTCAAAAACCTTCGCGCCTGTGGATAGAGGCGGAAAGTATGCCTTTATCCCAATAAAAGCAAGTGGTTATCCACAAAATCTTCCCAAAGGCCCTAAATGCCCTAAAAGATATCCCCAGTTTTCCAAATCGGCAGGTCAACAGATACCGTTGCCCCCTGCTCTTGTGGCCCCCAATCGCAGCTACGCGATTACCTCAAGACCTGATCAATCCCGACAGCTTCCATTAAAAGCTGTTTTTAAAGGAGTGAGAGAAGAAGATGAAGCGTACTTTCCAGCCGAATAATCGTCGGCGCGCGAAGAAGCATGGTTTTCGCGCTCGTATGGCAACTCGTGGTGGACGCGCAGTTCTCTCTGCCCGTCGCGCTAAGGGTCGCGCTCGTATATCCGCCTAAGCTGTAATAACCGGCGTGCTAGCAGCCATTAATCGCCTAACTTCTCGCGAAGACTTCGCGCGAGTTACTCGTTCTCCAATTCGTTCAACAACAAAGAGCCTTGTTGGTTATTTAAGTAAAGAACCAAATCTCTTATCTCCAAAAATTGGTTTTGTTGTTTCAAGAGCGATCGGTGGCTCAGTAATTCGCCATAGAGTTACAAGGCAGCTAAGACATGCTTCAAAAAGCAGTCTTCATATTCTTCCCCCACAATCCATGGTGGTAATTAGAGCAACCAAACCTGAGCAGAATGTTCATAATGAGATTCCAAGATTATTTACCGCGTTAAATGAAAAGGCGGGAAGATGATCAATAAATTACTGGACTTACTTATGCTTCCATTTATTTTAATAATTAAAATTTGGCAGAAATTTATAGCTCCAGGACTTGCGCCAAGGTGTAAGTATTATCCTTCTTGCTCTCAATACACATTTGAATCAATAAAAAACTTTCACATTTTTGGTCTAGCACTTGGCGTATGGAGAGTTATTAGATGTAACCCACTAAGCCACGGCGGGGTGGATTACCCACCAAAAACGCTGAAAATTGGCCCTTTTTTACTATCAAATAAAGAGACAGAAAGCATGGTGAGCTAAATGGGCATTTTAGATCCGCTTTATTGGGTTGTTTCTGGGGTTATGGTGGCAATCCATAGCGCATTGTCGCCGGTATTTGGTGGAGCAAGTGGAGTCACATGGACTCTCTCTATTATGGGACTTGTAGTTCTAATTAGAATTATTTTAATTCCCCTCTTTGTAAAACAAATCAAATCTCAACGAGCTCTTACTGCCCTAGCCCCTGAGATGAAGAAGATTCAACAGAAATATAAAGATGATCGCCAGAAGCAATCAGAAGAGTTAATGAAGTTATATAAGACCCATAAGACAAATCCAATGGCTTCATGCTTTCCAATTCTTGCCCAAGCCCCAATATTCTTTGCGCTCTTTACAGTGCTTAATGGAATTGGAAAGAACCCACCACAAGCTCGTGGGTTTTAACTAGCGAAATTGCAGCTCAGATGGCAAAAGCGGAATTCTTTGGCGCTCCGATCTCACAGACATTTCTTGGCTCATCTAATACAACAGTAAAGATAGTGACAGTATTTCTAATATTTCTAATGTCGTTAACAACATTTACTACTCAACGTCAGTTAATGGTTAAAGGAATGCCAAAGCTAGATTCCTCAAACAATATGATGTTGCAGCAGCAGAAAATAATGCTTTATTTATTCCCTATTATCTTTGCTGTCTCAGGAGTTAATTTTCCAATCGGAGTTTTGATTTACTGGTCCACAACAAATTTCTGGACCTGGGGTCAGCAGTTCTATGTGATTAAGAGAAATCCAACTCCAGGATCACCCGCCTGGGAGGAGCTCCAAGCAAAGAAAGCGAAAAAGTCAGGCCAGGAGCCAGAGGCTGAAAACAATGGCGGAGGAGTTGCCATAGAGGAGCCAAAACCAACAGGGCAGAGGGAACAACCAAAGAAGAAAAAGAAGAAAAGGCGCAAATAGCATTAAAAGCCTCAAAACGGGGCAAAATACTAAGGAGAAGATATGAGCGAAGAAAAGACTGTAGTGACAAGCCTTGAAGAAGAGGGCGATATCGCTGCTGACTACCTAGAAGGCTTACTTGATATCGCAGATCTAGATGGCGACATCGAAATTAGCGTTGAAAATGAGCGAGCAGCGCTAGTTATTGAAGGCGGCGACCTTGCCCACCTGGTGGGTGGGGATGGGGAGGTATTAGATGCTCTTCAAGAGCTCACTCGCCTAGCTGTTCAAACCGCAACAGGTGAACGCTCTCGATTAATGCTAGATATCGATGGGTTTCGAGCAGATAAAAAGAGCGCGCTTGCAAAGCTTGCTGAAGAGACAGCAGATGAGGTTAAATCAAAGGGCAAGCCGATAAAGCTCGCCCCAATGAATGCTTTTGAGCGGAAAGTCATCCATGACACCATTCAGAAAATTGGCCTAACTAGCGAATCTGAAGGCGAAGACCCAGATCGCTGCGTTGTGGTGATGCCAGCCTGATTGATTCACGTGAAACTAGGGCTAAACGCTACTTTCCAGATAAGCCTGAAGAGGCCCTAGCTTTCGAAAAGCTCCTAGCGACTACCGCTATTGAGCGAGGCCTAATCGGCCCAGCCGAAGGGGAGCGGATCTGGCAACGCCATATTGAAAACTGCCTTCCGGTAGTAACCCTGCTTCCGATGAGCGGGGCAAAGGTGGCAGATATTGGCTCGGGCGCTGGCCTACCTGGAATTGTGGTCGCTCTAGCTCGCCCTGAGCTCAAAGTGAGCCTAATTGAACCCCTTCAAAGAAGGGTTGAATTTCTATATGAAGTAATAGAGGCCCTAAAACTAGAAAACGTCGAGGTTATTAGAGCTAAGGCCGAATCAGTAAAAGGCAGCTATAACTTCGTTTTAGCAAGAGCGGTTGCCCCCCTTCCTCGTCTAATCGAGAGCACCTGGCACTTAATTGCGCCAGGGGGATCTCTTCTTGCCATCAAAGGCGAGTCTGCAGCTCAAGAGATGGCCACAACTAACCTCAAAAAGTTCAAATCCCATCAATTACACGAGATAAATCTTGATGACTTGCCGACTGGACGCATCATTGAGGCGGTTAAGGCTGGTTAACTAGGTCGCGTGAGTGATTCACGTGAAACATCGGCCCCTAGGCAGGTAATTGGAACCAAGCGCTTCCGAGAGCCTATGGCTAAACCGATAACTACTCGGATCTTTACCGTTGCCAACCAAAAAGGCGGGGTCGGCAAAACCACCTCCGCCGTTAATGTGGCGGCAGCCCTGGCCATGGGGGGCTTAAAAACCTTAATTATTGACCTAGATCCGCAAGGAAATGCCAGCACCGCTTTTGGGATTTCAAGGGATGAAGTTAATGGAATGTATGAAGTAATTATTAAAGATCTACCAATGCAATCTGCAGCGCTAAAAATTCCAGGCTATCCAAACCTTGAAGTTATTCCTGCAACACAATCTCTTGCAAATGCCGAAGTGGAATTAGTTCCAATGGTTGCAAGAGAGATGAGATTAAAAAAATCTTTAAATAATTATTTACTCGATGCAGCAAATAAAGGCGAGCGATTTGATTATGTAATTATTGATTGTCCACCAAGTTTAGGCTTATTAACAATTAATGCTTTAGTTGCTGCGCAAGAACTATTAATTCCAATTCAATGCGAGTACTACTCACTAGAGGGCTTAACGTTATTGCTTCACACAGTTTCATTAATTCAAGAACACTTGAATCCAAATATAAAACTAACAACTATTTTACTTACCATGTTTGATGGCCGAACAAGGCTAGCTAATGATGTTGCAGCAGAAGTGAGAAAACATTACAGCGCCGAGCTAATTGACATTCCAATTCCAAGAGCAGTTCGCATCTCAGAGGCTCCCTCTTATGGTCAAACAGTGATGACTTATGACCCCGCTTCAAATGGCGCAGAGGCTTATGGCCTTGTTGCAAGAGAGATTGCAAGGCGCGGCGCACTTTCATCTAATTCAAATAGCGAGAAAGGTGTTGGTTAATGAGCAGCAAAAAAGGTGGCCTTGGAAGAAATCTTGATTCACTTATTCCAACCCCAATTAATCGTGTGGGAAGTAATGAGACAGTTGGGGAGCGAAGCGAGATTCCATTAACTTGGATCAAGCCAAACCCAAGGCAACCAAGAACCGTCTTTGATAACGCAGCATTGGAAGAACTTGCTGCATCAATTAAAGAGATAGGAATCCTGCAACCGCCAGTTGTGCGAAAAATTGGTGATAATCAATATGAGTTAATTATGGGAGAGCGGCGCTATCGGGCGGCCAAACTTGCTGGTTTAGTAAATATTCCAGTGATCGTTCGTCAAACTAGCGATAATGAATTACTTCGCGAAGCTTTAGTTGAAAATATTCATCGCAGTAACTTAAACTCACTAGAAGAGGCTGCGGCATATAACCAGATGCTTAGTGACTTTGGTTTCACCCATGATGAACTCGCAGAGCGACTTGGAAAATCTCGTCCGGTAATTACTAACACCTTAAGGCTTTTAAATCTGCCGCCATCAGTTCAGAAACGATTGGCAGCCGGAACTATTAGTGCAGGCCATGCCAGAGCGCTTCTTGGTCTTA
The DNA here is from genome assembly GCA_003569145.1 of Clavibacter sp. Classification (GTDB taxonomy): domain Bacteria; phylum Actinomycetota; class Actinomycetes; order Nanopelagicales; family Nanopelagicaceae; genus MAG-120802. The sequence continues at coordinate 105,980 of BGOH01000004.1, forward strand.
ACTCAGCTGATGAAATGGAGCGACTTGCAAATAAAATCGTCAGTGAGGGCTTGAGCGTTAGGGCTATCGAGGAGCTAATTGCTTTAAGTAACCCTGATCAGAAGAAATCCAAGAAGAGCAAAACAAAAATAAGCGATGGAAAGTATGCCGAGCTTGTTGAGCGTTTAGAAGATGCGCTAGATACCAGGGTCACAATTGCTGGAGGTAATACTGGTGGAAAGATTGTTATTGAATATGCAGATGGTCAAGACTTACAGAGGATTGTGGGAGTTATTAGTTAGTAATTCCGCGGCTTAACATCTCTTGCTCCACCACTTTACTCAAAGCCATAACTCCTTGAGTAATTCTTTCAGGAGTTGGGTAACAATAAGAAAGACGGAGCGACCAAGATCCAAAACCATCAGCATAAAAAGCTGTCCCTGGAACGTAGGCAACCTTTGCTGCAATTGCCTTTGGAACCATCGCTTTTGTATCTATCTCAGGTGGCAAGGTAACCCAGACATAAAAACCACCAGCAGGCTTGGTCCATGTTGCAGCCTTTGGAAAATAGGCATCGAGGGCAGAGAGCATGGCATCTCGCCTAACTTTATAAAGCGCGCAGAAAGAGGCAATTTGTTCGCGCCAAGGCTGGTTAGCTAAATAGCTAGCGATAGCCATTTGAGAGAAGTTTGAGGGGCAGAGAATCGAGGATTCTGATGCGATAACCAGCTTTTCCTTCAAAGATTGCGGAACTAGAGCCCAGCCGATTCGAAAACCAGGACTATCGTTTTGGAGAAAGAACCGAGATAGATGACATTTTCTGAATCTTCAGCTCGCATCGCATTTGGTGATGGGCGATCAAAGCCAAGCAGGCCATAAGGATTGTCTTCAACGATAAAGATCTTTTCAGAGCGACAAATATCAAGGATTTCAGTTCTTCGATCTGCAGGCAGTAATACCCCAGCCGGATTTTGATAATTAGGAATTAAATATAGAAACTTAATTCTTCGCCCCTGATATCTCAAGGTCTTAATTGCTTGGCGAAGCGCTTCAGGAATAAGCCCGTTTTGATCCATCTCAACGTGAACCACACTTGCTTCATACTGGGCAAAAGTTCCAAGAGCTCCAACATATGAAGGCGCTTCAACTAAAACCACATCGCCTGGATCAATAAAAATCCTGGAAATTAAATCCAGTGCTTGCTGAGAACCTGTAGTAACCAAGACATCATTGGGGTTTGCTTTAATTCCTTCAAGAGCCATCACATCACAGATCTGTTCGCGAAGATGTGGGTGTCCTTGCCCACTTCCATATTGGAGCGCCTCTTGGCCATGATCTTTAATTAACGTTTCAACAATTCCAGCCATCATATCCATCGGTATTGCGCTTAAATTTGGCATTCCTCCAGCGAGTGAAACAATTTCAGGCCGAGATGCAACTGCAAATAAAGATCTGATTTCACTTGGCTTCATATGCGCGGCCCGGTGGGCATAACGCTCTTGCAAGTTCTCTGGTTTATGCGTTTGGAATCGCTCTAAACCATCAGATGAGGAGGAATTCATTGGTGAAGTCTGCCATAACAATTAGCTTGCTTGGCGCAGATTTACTTTCTTATTCCAGCTTTGCGCAGATCCTCTAGGCGCAAAGTTCCAGTCTTTGCATCTTGCTCAGCAGATAAATACATTCTTTGAATGGCGACAACTAAAGCCTCAGCTATGACATCGCGAAAACTTGGGTCTGCCAATCGTGCAGAATCTTTTGGATTTGAGATATAGCCAATTTCTAACAAAACTGCAGGAGCCTTTGTTAACCGAAGTAGCGGCCAAGTTTTCGCGTGCGTTCTATTATTTAATAGATCAGTTCTTGCAATTAATTCTCGCTGCACAATGGTTGCAAATTTCTCACCTACTATTGAATGAATTCCATGAGTCTCACTGCCATAGAAGTATGTGGCAAGCCCACTTGCTTTTTCATTGGGATATCGATCAAAACTCAAGGATATTAAAAGATCAGCTGATGTCTTATTGGTAAAAGCTATTCGCTCTTCTTCACTTGGTGAGGTATTTAAACCTCTAGTAAGAAACACTGAGACACCAAGTGCAATAAGCCTTCCTTCAATTTTTTGAGCAAGATCAAAACTCAGGTTAGCAATATCTGATCTAGAGCTTGGATCTAAAACAATTACCTTATCTGCAAGGGCAGGACCACGCTTTTCTCTACTTGCTTGATCTCGCAATAGCGCTGGGGCTCCTCCAGTTACTGTGCGCAGCAAGCGCATAAGGGCAATTACTGTTGCAGGCCCACAAATTCCATCAATTTTTGCACCCACTGATTTTTGAAAATCTTTTACTGCGCTCTCACACTGACTTCCATAAACCCCATCGACTCTACCTGGGTTAAATCCCATTTCAATTAGTCGGCTCTGAAGAGAGGCCACATCATCCCCGCGCATAGCAGGTTCAGTTAACTTAAGAGAGCGATCACCAAGTTTCCAACGCGCTTCATTAATTGCAAGCTGAGTTGTTTCATCAATTAGTCCAGTCACTGTCAGACCACGCTCTTGTTGAAAAGCGCGAACTGCTTGGCCTACCTCATCTGAGAATGTGTTGCTTGCTCTTGCTATGAAGCCAAGGCGATGCAGGGTGTTTGTAACATCGGTTACAACATCCCCGTGATCGCCGGGCTTAATCATTGCTCTTTAGTTGATGTACTCAGAGAGCTCTTTGAGAATCATTGGCTTAGGACGAGCACCAACGATGCTCTTTACAACCTGTCCACCAACAAAAACGTTCATTGTCGGGATTGAGTTGATGCCATATTTCATAGCAATTGAGCCTTCTTCATCTGTATTGAGCTTAACAATCTTAATTTTGCTGCCATATTCATTGGAGATCTCCTCCAAAATCGGGCCTACTGCTCGGCATGGCCCACACCACTCCGCCCAAAAATCAACTAAAACCGGGGTTGTGCTTTTTAAGACCATTGCATCAAAATTTGCTGCAGTTACTTTCTCGGTTGCCATCTTCTTATTGCCTCTCTCTATTTGATATTAATTTACGAACTTTAGCGCCTTCTTAAGAGTATTTCGTTTTCTTTAGTGCCCAGCCAAGAATCGCTCCGCATCTAATGCCGCCTGACAGCCAGAGCCAGCCGCAGTAATTGCTTGGCGATAAGTAAAGTCGACTAGATCTCCTGAGGCAAAGACCCCAGGCAAGTTGGTTCTAGTAGATCCTGAATCAACCAATACATAACCTTCAGGATTTGTCTTTACTTGACCAACAACTAATTCACTTCTTGGAAGATGGCCAATAGCAACAAATAGACCGGTGAAGTCAGAGCTGCTTTCCTCGCCAGTTAATACATTTCTAAGTTTAAGGCCAGTAACTTTATCTTCACCTAATACATCTATTACTTCGGTATTAAATAAAAATTCTATTTTTGGGTTTGCCTTTGCGCGTTCTGCCATAATCTTTGATGCTCGAAGCTGATCCCTGCGATGAATTAAAACCACTTTCTTAGCAAATTTAGTTAAGAAATTTGCTTCCTCCATCGCTGAATCTCCGCCTCCAACAACAGCAATTACTTGTTCCTTAAAAAAGAATCCATCGCAAGTTGCGCACCAAGAAACACCTCGCCCTGATAAGCGCTTCTCATTTTTTAAACCAATTTCTTTATATGCAGAACCCATAGCAAGAATTACAGCGCGAGCCTTAATCGTGTTTCCAGAACCATCTTTTAATACTTTTACATCTGAATCTAATTTCATTTCAGTGATGTCATCTGTAACTAATTGAGCTCCAAAGCGAGAGGCTTGTTTTCTCATCTGATCCATAAGATCAGGCCCCATAATTCCATCCTTAAACCCTGGGAAGTTTTCTACCTCAGTGGTGTTCATTAAAGCGCCACCAGCAGTAACTGATCCCTCATAGAGAACTGGGTCTAATTGAGCGCGAGCGGCATAAACCCCTGCCGTATATCCAGCAGGACCAGAGCCAACAATTACTAGCTCATGGACTTTCTCGTAATCAACGCTCACTAGAGCACCCTACCTTCGCAATAGAACTTTTAATACTTGGCTAATCTCTGAAACCTTTAACACTCGCCCTAGCGCTAGATAAAGGGCAAATGTGCTTAAGAGAACAATGAGTAATGAGAAAAGATTCCCCTCCAAATCAAGCCTTGATTGCAAGTTAGATATGGCTAGGCAAGAAAAGAAAGCAATCATGGCAATTTTGCTATGAAAGAGCAGTAAAGAGACGATATTTAGTGGTCCTGAATATTTTCGTAGTAAGTAATAGGTGCAAACGATTCCCACCCAATAGCTGATTGCAAGAGCGGCTCCAAGCCCTACGGTTATATCCGCGACATCTAGATTTAAGAAAGCCCAAAGGCTAATTGTTAAAGCAACTAAGTTAATAACTAAATTAGAGATCACCTGATATTTAGTATTTTCAAAGGCATTTAACCCTCTAATTAATACCAAGTTAATTGAAAGCGGTATTAAGCCAAGAGACATGGCAGCAAGAACTCGTCCAATATATTCTGCAGATTGCTCTGAAATACCAAAGAATATTGCGCTAGCAATTTCCTCTGCAAAGAAGAAGAAGAGAAGAGATGCAGGGATAGTCAATATGGCAGTAAGTCGAAGCGCCTTACTCAATTGGTCTCTAACTTCAGATAACTTCTTATCAAATGCTAACTTGGATAAACCAGGAAGAAGAGCTGTGACAATTGAGATAGTGACTATTGAATGCGGTAGCAACATAACTAAGTAAGCATTTGCATACGGGGTATAACCAACTCCGTAATCAATTCCTTGCTCTTGCGCTAAAACTGCAGCTCTAGTTGCAAGATTTACTGTTATAAGAAAACCAAGTTGTGAAATAAGAACGAATATAAAAGCCCAACTAGCAAGTTTTAAAGCCTTATCAAGTCCTACTCCCCGCCAATCCCTACGGAAAGAAAGCTTTAAACCTGATTTTCTCAAAGTTGGAATAAGAATCATTGCTTGCAGCGCAATACCAATCGTGCTTCCCAGGCCAAGCAGAGCGATTTGTGAATCACTTATTGTTTCAAGTGAGATCTCATCTGTTACTGAGATGAAGTAGGAGAAAAGAACAATAACTAGAAGATTATTAGCAATTGGGGCCCACATCATTGGCCCAAATTTTTCTTTGGCATTGGCAACTTGACCCAGAATTCCATATAAGCCGTAGAAGAGAATCTGCGGCAGACAATAGAGAGCAAAAGCAAGGGTTACATCTCTAGAGCGCCCGGAGAAAGTCGGGGCATAGAGTGAAACCAATAAAGGAGCTAGCAACATCGCTGCAATTGTTATAAAGAGTAGCGCAGATGCAATTAATGAAAGTAAGCGGCTGATATATGCGCTGCCGCCATCTTCTTGTCTAAAAGATTGCACAATTAACGGAACAAATACTGCTGATAGCGCCCCACCTATTAGTAGGTTATAAATAATATTAGGAGTGGTATTTGCAACATTAAAAGCATCACCTAATAATCCAGTTCCAAGAGCTGCAACAAGGAGAAGATTTCTAATTAAGCCAGTAGCCCTTGAAATTATTGTTCCAAGGCCCATAACAGAGGAAGATCTAATTAGATTGGCATCTTCACTCATTTGCCTCTCCTGCTCTTAACTCGTCTCACACTCTGCACAATTGCGGCTAGTAAAAGAATTATCGCCATCCCAGTGGTCAACCAGGTGGTAACTGGAGAAATGACCGCGAGTCGAAGTGGGATTCTCTGCTCTAGCCCAATTAGCTCACCCTTGGGTGTGTAGAGCTGGAGGCGAAGGGAGGTATCACCAGATGCGATAACCTCAATTGGAACTTCAATTTGAATTTGAGATTGTCCATCAATAGTAATCCTTGGAACATCCTCGACTAATACTCGAGAATTAGTAGTTGTAATAATTAAGTCAAGACTTACAGATTCTGTGAAGTCGTTAATAACAGTAACTGGAAGATCATAATTCTTAGTTGTGATGGTGTAGTTACCAGGTGAGATGCGAAGGTTGTTATTCACACCCTTTATAGCTGCGCTATAGCTTTTAGAAATCAATAGCGCATTATCTTTAGAAAGATCTGGATTTAAAGTCTTTGCAAGTCCCAGACGCAGGTCTTCCACATCTTTACTTGTAATTACTGAATTAGTAATTTTGATTGATTTTCGCAAGGCTGTATAGGCATTTTTTGCAATCAGCGCAGGCTGACCTTCAATATTTGATTCTCCAGGTGCGCTAACTTCTCTATTAAGGAGTGCTTCCAGGCGAAGTTTGAAAGAGCGTTATAGGTAGAAAGCTCCCCTGGAGCTATTCGATCTAGAAAGGCTTGAGATGGAGCTCCATAAGTGATGGCAACAACTCGGTTATTCGCACTTAGAGATTTAAGTTTTATTAACCAAGTAGCGGCAGGATCAAAGACAGGAACTTCAATGTCTTTTCCCTCTTGATCAAGATAAATATAACCATCTGCCAAATCAGTGATCTCTTCAATCAAAGCTGGATCAATTAACCAAGTTCTATTGCTAGAGGCAGTTATCTCTAACGCCTTTCCTAAAGAACCACCAGGTGAGATAGAGATTGCAAGCTCATTATTTATAAATCGTCCATCAGCAAGTTTATTTGTTGGCGCAGTTAGTGTTACCAGAGTTGAACTTTGAGTAGGAGATATTGGAAGCAAGATAAGTAAGAAAGCAAGAAGAATTCGCTTCAAGACAGTAAGTCCTTAGAGCGAGAGATTAACTTCTTCTCATCAGGATAGGCCAACTTCGTAACAATCTCATCTAGGGGAAACCAGCGAACATCATCTACTTCGCTAACCTGAGGAGCTATTTTTCCTCCCACTTCTTTAAATAAGAAGTGATGAACCGTTTTATGAATTCTCTTTCCCCCAGCCATAAACCAGAAGTCAATAACGCCAAGTGATTTATCAATCTCACTTTCAATTCCAGTTTCTTCCTTAACCTCACGAAGTGCTGCAGCCTCAGCGCTCTCACCCTCTTCGATATGGCCCTTAGGCAGGGACCAGAGAAGTCGTTCTCGATTTGGATCTTTTGCATCTAGGCGACCAATTAGTAGTCCTTGTGTTCTAGATTTATTGATTACCAGCCCACCAGCGCTTACTTCATCAACGCGTTTTGCATAAGGGGTGCGTTTATGGCGCTTATTCAAACCCTGATTAGGGCTTTTATTATCAGAACTATTTGAGTGTGAGCGTTTTGAAGATTTAGAGCGAGAGCGCTTGCGCTTTCGTTTTTTCTTAATTTCTTCGCCGCCCGCACTAGGTGCCGGGGTCATGGCCCAAGACTACTCGTCATGGCCGAGAACGGAAGGTAAGCCTGCATCGGTAACCTTAGACATAATGGAAACTCCACTATCGGCAGCGAGCCAGATCGCAATCGCAACGCTTAAAGAGCGCGCCCCAGAAGCTTTTGAATTAGCTGGGTTATTTAAGGCTGCCGGTTTTCGTCTTGCTCTTGTAGGTGGAACAGTGCGAGATGCTCTTCTTAATCGCCTTGGAAATGATTTAGATTTCACAACTGATGCAAAGCCTGAAGAGAGTAAGAAAATATTAAAAAAGTTTGCTGATGATATTTGGGATGTTGGAATTAAGTTTGGGACCATTGGTGCAAAGCGCAGTGAAACTACATTTGAAGTAACCACTTATAGGGCTGATAGCTATGAAGTAGATACCAGAAAACCAGAAGTCCAATTTGGCGAGACCATTGAAGATGATCTGCGCCGACGCGATTTTACTGTCAATGCCATGGCCATTGAGCTCACAACAGATAATCCTGAATTTATTGATCCTTATAACGGAGTAACTGATTTACTTAAGAAGATCCTGCGCACCCCAGCAACTGCTGAGATGTCATTTTCTGATGATCCACTAAGAATGCTAAGAGCTGCCCGCTTTGCTTCGCAATTAGGGTTTGCAATTGATCAAGCGGCGCTAAGTGCAATGGGCGAGATGAAAGATCGCCTAGAAATTGTCTCTGCAGAGCGGATAAGAGATGAGTTTATAAAAATTGTGCTCTCTGATAATCCTCGCTTAGGAATTAATATTCTGGTTGAGAGCGGTCTTTGCGATAAGTTCCTTCCAGAAATTTCAAAGTTAAGGCTAGAAGTCGATGAACATCACCACCACAAAGATGTTTATGAGCATACGCTGACCGTTCTTGAGCAAGCTATCGCCCTAGAGCATCGTTTAGGTGGCGCAAATCTTGTGGTCAGACTTGCTGCTCTATTTCACGACATCGGAAAACCTAAAACCAAAGCCCTAGTTGATGGCGGTGGAGTGACATTTCATCACCATGAAGTAGTGGGCGCAAGAATGGCCAAAGAGCGCTTAAAAAAGCTTCGTTTTGATCATGAAGTAGTTGATGCGGTTAGCGAATTAACCTTTCTGCATCTACGTTTTCACGGCTATGGCGATGGCGCTTGGAGTGATTCTGCGGTGCGAAGATATGTTAGAGATGCAGGCGATCTTCTAACTCACCTTCATGTTCTTACTAGAGCTGACTGCACAACTAGAAATAAAAAGAAAGCAGAGACTTTAGCGCGCCATTATGATCATCTAGAAGAGCGCATTGCGGTCTTGATGGAGCAGGAAGAGCTATTAAAAATTAGACCTGACCTTGATGGCAACGAAATTATGAAACTTCTTAACATTGCTGCAGGCCCGATTGTTGGGAAAGCCTATGAACATCTTTTGGAGTTAAGACTTGAGCATGGCCCTCTTGGAAAAGATAGAGCCGAGAATGAGTTAATGAATTGGTGGAGTACTAGAAGTCAGAGTTAAAGCGCGACTTTCTAAGAAGTAATATTGCAAAGACAAAGTATGTCAGCGCAATTACTAAAGGCAATACTGCAGATTCTCCAGATGGTGGCAAGAGAAGCGCGGCAATTATTGCGCCAGAGACAATCCCGCCATTTACTATTACGTCATAAACGGCAAATACTCGGCCGCGATAATTATCATCAATCTTTGATTGCACTAAAGCATCATTTGTTACCTTAACGCCTTGCCCCGCCATGCCAGCAAAGAAACCAGTGGCAACTAAAAAGAATTCACTTTGATTAAGTGCCAGAGCAATTGGAAGTATTCCGCTTGCAAAAAGTGAGTATCTAATCCAGGCATGTCTTCCGTATTTCTTTACTCCAAATGGGGCAATGATTGCACCGAGTGTTATACCAAGGCCTGCCACTGTAATTGCAAAAGCAAAGCCAGCAAGACCGGCATCAGGATCTGCTGGGTCATTAAAAGTATTTCTATTCAATAAAAGCGCCATTAAAGTTAGAGCTGTTAATCCGCCGCGTTGAACAGCGGTTGCTGCAATTCCTGAGAAACAATCCCGGACTTTGCGAAGGAATCTATAGCCCTCAGCCATCTCTTTATATGCCGCAGCAATACTTTGCTTTCTAATCTCATTAGCCATAGGGCCTAATTGCTCTCTCTTTAAACGAAGCGATAGAAGTGCTGCGATGAGAAAACAGATTGAGGCAAAAATTATTAAGCTGGCATCTGCTTGATTAGCGCTGACTTCCCCTTCTAGGAGAGTGCGAATCCCAATTCCTACTCCTCCGCCGATTACAACAAAGACTGTTCCGCCAGTAACGGCAGCAGCATTAACTGAAACTAGAGTATTTCTCCCCTCAACTCCGTCAAGATTGATTAACAAAGGAAGACCTGCAGAGAGTCCAGCAAGGATTAAGCGATTAACACCAAAGGCAAGAAGTACAAAGATTGTTAACTCAATTCCTGTCGCACCATTTCTTATTAGCCCTGCAATAAAGATTAAAGTGAGCGCTCTAAATAAATTGGCAAATAAAATAACCCTCTGTCTGGAAACTCGATCAAGAATAGTTCCAACAAATGGCCCAATTAAAGAGTAAGGAAGTAAGACAACAGCAAAGGCTGCGGCAGCAGATTTTGCATCTGGTTGCCGCTCCGGTGAGAATAAAACAAAGGAGGCTAGAGCTGATTGAAATACGCCATCTGTGAATTGCCCCATCCAACGAAGGGCAAGCAGTCTTCCCACAGCCGTTTTTCGTATGACTTTCCAGAAATTCACATCTCAAGCGTAGTTAATCTTTTGGCTTTATCCTTCTCCGATGTGGTCTAAGCGAGCCTATGTTGATTTCACCTTGCGCAAGCGGGCAACTATTGCCGCTATCTATCGCGGGCTAAACACCACCTCTGATGCTTGTGACGCCCATCCATACTTAAGAATGGCTGCTAAACACCATGGACTTCTAACGCAGCGAGATTGTCCAATGTGTCGCAGAGATAAAGTTCATGAGTTGCAGTACACCTTCGGTGATCAACTTGGTCAATACTCAGGGCGTATTAAGAATGATTCAGAATTAGATGAGATGCAGAGTGAATTTGGAGAGTTTCGCGTCTATGTTGTTGAAGTCTGCTTAGGCTGTGGATGGAATCACTTAACTGCCTCTTTCCTTTTAGGAGATGGTCAAGAACGCAAGCCACCACGAAAGGCAAAGACTCTCTAGTAGCTTTCACTTGGTTAGGCTAAGCACATGGAATGGCTGAAAAAACCTTGGGTAAAGCTGGGAATTCGAATCTCTGGCTTTTTATTTCTCATTGGAGCCACTGCTTTTACTATCGCTTACTTCACAACAGATATTCCAGATCCAAATGATTATGTAAATTCTCAATCCACAATAATCCAATTCTCTGATGGCGATGAAGTGGGAAGAATTGGCGCACAAAATCGCACCATTGTTCCGCTAGCTGGTGTACCTCAAGATCTAAGACGAGCAGTTCTTGCTGCCGAAGATAAAGGCTTTTATTCGCAAGGCGCTTTTAACCCACTAGCAATATTAAGAGGGGCGATAAATACCGCACTTGGTAGAGGCTTGCAAGGTGGCTCAACAATTACTCAGCAATATGCAAAGACTGCATTTCTAACTCCAGATCGAACAATTCAAAGAAAAATCATTGAGCTAATTGTTGCTATTAAACTTGAGAATCAATTATCAAAAGATCAAATCTTTGAAAATTACTTAAACACTATTTATTTTGGCCGCGGAGCATATGGCGTAGAGACTGGGGCAAAGGTCTATTTTGGCAAGAGTGCAAACCAACTAACTATTCCGCAAGCTGCAGTTCTAGCAGCGATATTGCGCTCCCCTGGCTACTACGACCCAGAGTATCGAGAGGGAAATAAGGAGCGCTTAGAGGCTCGGTATAAATATGTTCTAAACAACATGGTTGGTGAAGGTTGGCTAGAGAGAGCTGAAGCCGATAGGTATTTGAAGAAGGTTCCTGAAATTCGTCCTCGACTTAGCACTGGACAATTAGCAGGAAACAAAGGTCATTTAATTGAGGCAGTAAAGAAAGAATTAAATTCTCTAGGTTTTACTGAAGAAGAGTTGATGATTGGCGGACTTATTGTTCGAACCACCCTAGAGAAGGGCCCACAGACTGCGGCAGAGACTGCAGTCTTTAAACAATCTCCAGAAAATGCCCCAGATGATCTTCGTATTGGTCTAGTTTCAATCAGGCCTGGAACTGGCGAGATTGTGGCAATGTTTGGCGGAAAAGATTATTTAGAGCGACAATTAAACGATGCTACGCAAGGAATTACCCAAGCAGGATCAACATTTAAACCATTTGCCCTCGTTGCAGCCCTTGAACAAGGAATATCCCTTGCAAGTGTTTGGAATGGAGATGGACCAAAGATCTTTGATGACTTTTTAGGTCGGCCATACGAAGTTTCAAATTATGGCAATAAGTCATTTGGAGATGTCACACTGCTTAATGCAAGCGCTGTCTCTGTTAACACAATCTATGTTCCACTAGGTATTAAAGTAGGTGTAGATAAAGTTATTGATGCTGCAAGAAGAGCTGGCATACCAGAGAGCGTTGCTATGGTGCCATCTCCTTCGGTAGTGCTTGGTGTAGCAAGCCCAAGAGTTATTGATGTTGCTAACTCATTTGCTACCTTTGCGGCAAATGGCATCAAATCAAAACCATTTCTAGTTAAAGAAGTGCTAGGTCCAAATAAAGGAATCCTTTATCAAGCTCGGATTGAGACTGAACAAGTCTTCGATGAGAGCGTTATGGCAGATCTTAATTACGCACTTGGCGAGGTAGTAAGAGCTGGAACTGCATCCTCGGCTTTAAGAGGATTTGGTAGACCGGCTGCCGGAAAGACTGGAACTTCTCAATCAAATGCTTCTGCTTGGTTTACTGGATATACCCCGCAACTTGCAACATCTATTGCATTTTATAGAAATGATGCCACTGAATCACTAAATGGAATTGGCGGGCTAAATTCTGTAACTGGTGGAAGTTTTCCAGCTCGAATCTGGAACGCATATATGAAGGCAGCTCTTAAAGGCCAACCAAAATTGGATTTTGCTGCGCCCACATTTATTGGTGGAGTTGATTCATTTCCAATTCCAGACCCAGTAGCAACAATTGCGCCATCAGATGCTGCCGCATGGTGTTCTACTGCAGATCTTGAAGGAGCTATGAAGGATCTAAAAGAGTTCTGCACAAAGGCGTTAAAGAAATATCTAATTACTACCCCTGCTCCTAAGGACAAACCATAAAGTGTTAAAGAGCAAGAGCCTGCAGATAGCTCTGCTAGTAACGCTCATTGCCACACTACTTTCCTTTGCAAAATTCAATCACTGCCGCGGCACCAATTGGGTAAGCCCAGATGTCTATATCCATATGTGTTATTCAGACATTTCAGCCCTCTATGGAGCAAGACAGATAAATACAGATCAATGGCCTTATGCATCAGCTGATAATTCACTGGAGTATCCAGTACTAACAGGAGTAGTCACTTATTTAACTGGTCTATTAATTGATGATCCAAATGGATATCGCGCCTACTTTGATGTGAATGCTTTCTTGATTGTGCTTTTGTTGTTTGCATCTGTTTTTATCCTCTGGCGCCTTGCTCCTAAATACACCCCGCTATTTCCAATTGCGCCAGCAGTCTTTGGCTCACTCTTTATCAATTGGGATATTTGGGCCGTTTTATTTGCTCTTCTTGCAATCTACTTCTTTCAAAACAGACCTAATCTTTCAGCACTCTTTCTAGGGGTTGCTATTTCAATAAAATTTTATCCAGGAATAATCCTTTTTGCGATTTCCTTGCTTCTCTGGAGCCAGCAAAACGTTTAGCGCTAATTAAATATTTAGCAATCACTTTAATCTCCTGGCTAGTTATCAATCTGCCGGTAGCTATTAATAGCTATGAAGGCTGGATGCGTTTCTTTAAATTAAATCTTGATCGAGATAGCGATCTTGGCTCAATTTGGTATGCCGCAAATCTCCTTGGGTTTTACGGCGGAAATATAAATAATTTAACCATCATTGCTTTTCTAATAGCACTTGGAGCTATTGCGCTCTTCTTCTTTGCAACTGCCCCATCAAGAAGTGATCTGGCGAATTTAAGCACCGTTGCCTTTTTAACTCTTGCTGCTTTTGTAACTATTAGTAAGGTCTATTCACCGCAGTACATCCTCTGGCTAACTCCACTTGCGGTGTTGGCTTTAAGTAAAGATAGCCAACGCTTTGCATTCTGGGTTTGGCAGGCAAGTGAGGCGCTTTATCACTTTGCTATCTGGCAGTACTTAGCTTCCTACTCTGGTGCAAAGTTTGGCCTAAGCGAGGATCTATACGCCCTTGCTATTTTGATTCGAATTGCAGGTCTTGCCTATTTCTCAAGGGCCCTAATTAAGGCTGCTCTGGCAGAGCGATCCCAAAGCCTGCGTAATGCACAGAAAAACCCGTTGGATTTTCTCCCTGACAGTATCTACGGCTAGGCTCGCCCTCCTTTCCTTTTTTAAAGGGCTCCCGCTTTGGGGGCTTAAAGAAGAAGGTTTAAGGAAATGTAAGTAACCCTCCTGTCGCGGAGAGACCGTGACCGAATGAGTCCGAAGGAGGTGGGTTTAACGCATGCGTCGCTATGAATTAATGGTGATCCTAGATCCCGATCTAGAAGAGCGCACAGTGGCACCAAGTCTTGAGACATATCTTAAGATCATAAAAGAATCAGGTGGTCGCGTAGACAAACTTGATATCTGGGGCAAGAGAAGAATGGCATTTGAAATCGCAAAAAAGAGCGAAGGTATTTATGCCGTTGTTGATATGCATTGTGAGCCAGCAGCAATTAAAGAGCTGGACCGTCAACTAAATCTGAATGAAGCAGTGCTTCGTACAAAAGTTGTCCGTCCAGAATAAATCCGCAGATAAGTAGAGACCACTTAAAGTAGATAGAGGATAAGAAATGGCAGCCGGAGATACACAAATCACACTCGTTGGTAATTTAACTAGCGATCCAGAACTGCGCTTCACACCATCAGGTGCTGCAGTTGCAAAGTTCACCGTGGCATCAACACCACGTTATATGGACCGCCAGACAAATGAATGGAAAGACGGAGATACTCTCTTTCTTAACTGTCAGATCTGGCGTCAAGCAGCAGAGAATGTTGCCGAGTCACTTACTCGCGGAATGCGCGTAATTGTCTCTGGTCGTTTAAAGCAGCGTTCATATGAAACTAAAGAAGGCGAAAAGCGCACCGTTTATGAAGTTGAGGTCGATGAAGTCGGTCCATCACTTCGAAACGCAACCGCTAAGGTCACAAAGACCACACGCCAAGGCGGTAATAACACCAGCTTTAGCGCACCAACTGAATCAAGCGATGATCCTTGGTCATCACCGGCAGGCGTTAGTGGCGGAGGATGGACATCCACCACCGCTGATGAACAGCCACCGTTTTAATATAAACCAACCATTCCGCCCTTAATCAGGCGGGCCCTAAAAGAAGGAGCACCACAATGGGAGCACGTTCCAACCGGACGCTGAAGCAGAAACCAAAGGTTTCGCCAGCGTTAAATAAGAAGTTTAAGAAAAAGCCCTGCAGTTTCTGCAGAGATAAGGTCACCTATATCGACTATAAAGATGTAGCGACCCTGCGCAAATACATCACTGATCGCGGCAAGATTCGTGCAAGACGAATTACAGGTGCTTGTACTCAGCACCAACGCCAGATCTCTGATGCTGTTAAAAACAGTCGTGAAGTAGCGCTACTTCCCTACACCTCAACAGCGCGATAAGGAGAGGATAAAAAATGAAACTAATCCTTACTCGTGAAGTTGCAGGTCTTGGAAATCCAGGCGATGTAGTTAATGTTAAAGATGGCTATGCCAGAAACTTCCTTCTACCTAGAGGATCAGCAATTGCTTGGTCTAAGGGTGGCGAGAGCCAGATTGAAGGAATTCGCAAAGCTCGTCAAAACCGAGAGATTCGCGATAAAGATCATGCCAATGAGATCAAGGCAAAGCTTGAAGAAGCAAACCTTGAAATCAAAGCAAAGGTCGGAGCAACTGGTCGCCTCTTTGGTTCAGTAACAGAGAAAGACATTGCGTTAGTAATTAAGAGCGCAACTGGTATTGATGTTGATCGCCATAAGATCAAACTAGTTAAGCATGTGAAGAACCTTGGTAAGCATTCAGCTAGGGTCTCACTTATGACTGGAGTGGCAGCAAATATCACCATTAACGTTGTTGAATAATTAAACGTTAGAGAAAACGGCTCGCCACGCGCGGGCCGTTTTTTATTTTCCAATTGCAAAGCAGTTTGAAATCTCAACTATTGAGAATTTGAAATAAATCTTTACCCACAGAGCAAGAGCTCTCTGACCTGCGTGTTTGCTGAGAAATTGGAAGTTACCCACATTTCCTCCACAAGCTCCACACAGGATTTGGGGTACTTACCCACAGATATGGAACTTTTACCCACAACCCAATACACAGCAAAAATCAATGAATTAGCCCCTGTCAGTGCTGGGTAAGAGGATACGCACATGAGTCTGGCTGAGGTCCCAAATTTTGATGAGCGCAGATCAAGCGCGCCTGAATTTGATCGCACGCCCCCACAAGATTTAGTTGCTGAACAATCAGTTCTTGGTGGAATGCTCTTATCAAAAGATGCAATTGGTGAAGTTGTTGAAGTAATTAGACATCGAGATTTTTATCGGCCAGCACATGAATTAATCTTTGAAGTCATTGTTGATCTCTATGGCAAAGGTGAACCAGCAGATGCAGTAACTGTTTCGGCTGAGCTAACAAAGCGTGGTGAGATTACAAGAGCTGGTGGCGCTCCATATCTGCACACGCTTATCTCTGCTGTTCCAACTGCAGCGAATGCTAGCTATTACGCAAAGATTGTTAGAGAGCGAGCCATCGCTAGAAGACTTGTTGAAGCGGGAACAAAGATTGTTCAATTAGGTTATGCCGCAGAGGGCGATGTTGATTCAATTGTTGATATGGCCGAGCAAGAGGTTTATCAAGTAACTGAGAGACGAGCCGGGGAAGATTTTGTTCAGTTAAGTTCTTTAATTCCAACTGCGCTTGATCAGATTGAGAAGTTGCAATCAGGAGAGCTAGCAGAGGGTATTAAAACTGGTTTTAAAGATTTAGATGCTCTAACAAATGGTTTCCATCCTGGGAATATGATTGTCATTGCAGCTCGTCCTGCAGTTGGTAAATCAACCCTTGGTCTTGATATTGCAAGACATGCATCTATTACAAATGGTGATTGCTCAGTTATCTTCTCACTTGAGATGAGCCGATCTGAAATTACTATGCGCATGCTCTCAGCAGAGGCCAGAGTTGCTCTTAACAATATTCGCTCAGGTGCGCTTAGCGATGAAGAGTGGTCACGCCTTGCTCGAAGAATGGGCGAAATCAATGAAGCACCGCTATTTATTGATGATTCACCTAATCTTTCAATGATGGAAATTAGAGCAAAAGCTAGAAGACTTAAACAGCGCCATGATTTGAAATTAGTTGTTATTGACTATCTCCAGCTGATGACCTCAGGAAAGCGCGTAGAAAATCGTCAGCAAGAGGTCTCTGAGTTCTCTCGTCAACTAAAGCTTCTTGCAAAAGAGCTTAATGTTCCTGTTGTTGCCATCTCACAGCTAAATCGTTCTCCAGAGCAGCGCTCCGATAAGAAGCCACTTCTCTCTGATCTTCGTGAATCAGGATCTATCGAGCAGGATGCCGACCTTGTTATCTTGCTACACCGCGATGATCTCTATGATTCACAGAATCGCTCCGGCGAGGCAGATCTAATTGTTGCTAAACATAGAAATGGACCAACAAAGACAATTACTGTGGCCTCGCTTCTTCACTTTGCAAAATTTGGCGATATTGCACCGAAGTATGCTGCCCCTGAAAAGTTTGTTAAAGATAACTAAACGATTTTTCTTAGCTCTCCAGTTTTAACATCAAAAATTGCTCCCACAACTTCTAAATCTTTTGGAAGTATCGGATAATTTTTAATACTTGCTACATCATCTTTTAGAGCAGCTACTTGATCTGTAACAGTTCTAATCTCAATAGATCTAGTATCAATGCCTGATGCATCAAAGAGCGCTTGGTGAATCTGCTCCTCTGTTCCACTTGCCATACGGCAATCGGTATGTGGCATTACCAAGACTCTCTTTACCTCAAGAAGGTAGGTCGCAAGAAGCAGGGTTCGAAGCATGTCATCTGTTACACGCGCACCAGCGTTACGCAGGATTTTTACATCCCCTGCGCTCATTCCAACAATTCTTAACGGATCTATTCTTGAATCCATACAGGTAACGATGGCTAAACCTTTTGCTGCTCGGCCGCTTAAACCACTTGATTTATAGCTCTTTACATACTCGCTATTTGCGGCAAATATTGCATCAAATTCACTACTCAATGACCACCTGCCTTCACTCGCGCTTTATCAGCGACAAATATACCGAGTAGCACGACTACGCAGCCGATCAATTGGATTCCACTCAAACTCTCACTTAGCCACCACCAGGCAAATATTCCTGCTAGAACTGGCTCAATCATTCCAAAGATACTCGCAGTCGATGCTGAGAGAATCTTGAGGCCACTGACAACAAGAAGATATGGCGCAATAGTTCCCATAACAACTATCCAAAGAATTAAAACCCAGCCAGGGAGGCTGTATTGGCTAAAACGACCCAGCAGCTCCATATCTTTAGTAAATACCTCTACTGGAAATTGCCAAGCTGGTAATACAAAGAAGAGAAGGGCGCTTGAAACTCCAAAACCCCAAACAGAAATTGCAGCACTTGTTTTGTTTTACCTAAGCGATCTCCAATAAGAAAGTATCCAGCGAGTGCAAATGCATCAAGCAGGGCTGCAATTAGCCCAATTTTATCCAGTGAGATACCAGACCAAACTTGAGTGATAAGAAGCAGTCCTGTAAAACTTAGCAAGATGGCATACCAGAGAGAATTTGGAACATGTTTCTTTAAAACAAAGCGTAGAAATAAAAGAATCCAAATAGGAGCTGTGAATTCAATTAATAAGGCAACGCCAACATAAAGTCGTTCAATAGCGACAAAGTAAAAGGCTTGAACAAGCGCTACCCCTACAACTCCAAATGCAATTAACCAAGGCAATTCTTTTTTGGTGGTTTTTAGTTCTGATCTTCTAAATGTGAAGTAGATAGCAAAGAGGATTACAAATGCCCCGCCGGTTCTTATCTGAGTCAGGCGCCAGGCCGAGAGGCCATCAACAAGAACAATCTTTGAAATGATGCCATTAAAGGAGAAGAGAAGGGCCCCAGATAGCAGGTATATCTCACCACGAAGCTTTGTTAGCACTTGCGTACTTTACAGGGCTAAAAGGCTCCTTCAGAAATTGTCATGATTTCGCCATCTTCGCGCTCAACTATCGCTCTTGTTGCGCTAATTAGGGGCAAGAAGTTATGAATGAAGTATCTAGATGCTGCAATCTTTCCTTCATAGAAATCTTTCTCTTTTCCAGAAGCGCTACCAATTTTAGAAGCTGCGATATCTGCTTGGCGAAGCAGAAGCCAAGAAATGATTACATCTCCAACAGCCATCAATAGCCGTGAGGTATTTAGTCCGCACTTATAGATTTCATCAGGTTTCTCTTGGCTTGCCATCGCGTGGGTAACAAGAAGACCAATAATTGCTTGCATCTCCTCCAAAGCTTTTCCAAGGGATGCTTTCTCTTCAGCATTATTGCCACCACTTGCCGCAACTTTGCCAATCTCTTTAGAAAGTTTTGTAAGCGCGCGACCATTGTCTTTAATAATCTTACGGAAGAAGAAATCCAAACCTTGAATTGCGGTTGTTCCTTCATAGAGGGTATCAATCTTGGCATCTCTGACATATTGCTCTAGCGGCCAATCTTGGGTGAATCCAGAGCCACCAAATGTTTGTAGCGACTCTGTTCCAAGCAGAGTCCAAGCTCTCTCAGATCCATATCCTTTAACAATTGGAAGCAAGAGATCATTTAGATGCTCTAAATCTTTAATTTCATCTTCTGATTTGCCGTTAGCTCTGGCAAGAAGTACTTCATCTTGAATTGTTGCGGTGTATAAAATTAGCGCTCTCATTCCTTCGGCATAAGCCTTTTGCGTCATTAGCGATCTTCTAACATCAGGATGATGGATAACAGTGACTCTAGGGCTTGCCTTATTGGCCATATCTTTCATATCGCCGCCTTGGACTCTAGTTTTTGCATAGGCCAAAGCCTGCTGATAACCCGCGGAAAGCGTTGAAATTGCCTTAGTTCCGACCATCATGCGGGCAAATTCAATGATTTTAAACATCTGAGCAATTCCATCATGAACTTCTCCAAGCAGATATCCAACTGCTGGCTCTTTTTCTCCAAGATTCATCTCGCAAGTTGATGAAACATTAAGGCCCATTTTATGTTCAACATTTGTTACATAAACACCATTGCGTTTTCCGAGAGCTCCAGTTTCAAAATCAAACATAAATTTAGGAATCAAGAACAGAGACAAACCTTTTGTTCCAGGGCCAGCGCCCTCAGGACGCGCAAGAACAAAGTGCACAATGTTTTCAAATAGATCTGCATCACCTGAAGTAATAAATCTCTTTGTTCCAGTTATATGCCATGTGCCATCTGCTTGTTTCACAGCTTTTGATCTTCCTGCTCCAACATCAGAGCCGGCATCAGGCTCTGTGAGCATCATGGTTGCTCCCCACTCTTTCTCAACCATAATCTTTGCAAGCTTCTTCTGTCTCTCATCACCTAAAACATGAGCAACTTGAGCAAAAGCAAAACCTGAGGCATAGATATGAACTGCAGGATTTGAACCAAGAACCATTTCAGCAATTGCCCAACGAATTGATGGCGGAATTTGTGTTCCACCTAATTCAGTTGGAACATCAATTAAGCCCCAACCACCATCAACATATGCGCGATAAGACTTTTTAAAACTTGCAGGAACCTTCACTTCGCCTGTTGTTTTATCAAAATCTGTTCCTTTGCGATCTCCTTCAATAAATGATTCTGCTAAATCCACTTCACAGAGGCGTTTAACTTCCTCGAGCATTCCCATAGCAGTTGCTTTATCAAGGTCTGAATAAATACCTTTTCCTAGAATTGATTCACGATCTAGAAGATCAAAGAGGCAGAACTCGATATCTCGCAGATTAGCTATGTAATGGCCCATGGCCCAATAATGCTACTGGCGAGTAACTTACGCAATACGACGAGCGGGCGACGGGAATCGAACCCGCGCTGCCAGCTTGGGAAGCTGGCGTGATGCCATTTCACTACGCCCGCAGCAATAGCATTGAGCCCATGCTACTAAGTGATCGCGATATTGCAGCAGAGATAAAGGCGGGACGGGTTCAGGTTGAGCCCTTTGAGGCCAAGATGATTCAGCCATCAAGTGTTGATGTTCGACTCGATAGATTCTTTAGAGTCTTTGAAAACCATAAGTATGAGGTGATTGATCCATCGCTAGAACAATCAGAGCTAACTCGTGAGGTCGCTGTTGCTCCTGATGACTTCTTTATTCTCCATCCAGGTGAATTTGTTCTAGCTTCCACTTATGAAGTAATCACTCTTCCAGATGACATTGCTGGAAGACTTGAAGGAAAATCCTCTTTAGGGCGCCTGGGTTTGCTTACCCACTCAACTGCGGGCTTTATCGATCCTGGATTTAGTGGTCATATAACCCTTGAGCTTTCAAATGTGGCAAACCTTCCAGTCAAGCTATATCCAGGAATGAAGATTGGTCAGTTATGTCTCATCAAACTCTCATCTGCCGCTGAGCATCCTTATGGCTCTGCAGTTTATGGCTCGAGGTATCAAGGTCAGCGCGGCCCAACGCCAAGCAAATCTTGGCTCAATTTCCATAAAACTGAAATTAAGTAGGCAAGCAGGGTTTTAGAAAATTAAGTAGATTTAAGCCATGGATATAACTGTAATTGCGCTAGCTCTAGTTCTCTTCATTGTTGTCTTTGCCATTATTCAATATAACAAATTGATTCGCCTTAATATCCAAGTTGATGAAGGCTTTTCACAGATTGAAGTTCAACTAAAACGAAGAGCAGATTTAATTCCTAATCTTGTAGAGACTGTAAAGGGATATGCCACACAGGAGCGGGAAGTATTTGAGAGAGTTGTGCAAGCAAGAGCGGCATCAACTACTGCATCCACTCTTCCAGCAGTTGCTGCGGCAGATGGCGCTCTAACTAACGCCCTGCGTGGATTATTAGCTGTTGCTGAGGCTTATCCTGATTTGAAATCATCTACTAACTTCCTCCAGCTTCAAGAAGAGCTGGCAACTACAGAAAATAAAGTCTCCTTTGCTCGCCAGTTCTATAACGACACTGTAAGAAGCCTCAATACTGCAGTTAAAACGATTCCATCATCTCTATTTGTTGGCCTTGCTAAGGTCGGGGAGAGAGAGTTTTATGAAGTTGATGACCCAGCAGTTCGAAACGCTCCAAATGTTAAGTTCTAGGTAAATGGCAGATTTTCGCGCGCTTGAATCAGTAAATAAACGAAGGACCTTCTTTCTGCTCTTTTTCATGGCAGTTTTGGTCTGGTGTATCTCATATGTTGCAATCACCTACTTTGGTGGAACTGGCGCTGGAGTAATACCACTTGCAGTTCTTATCACTCTAATCTCAGTCTGGGGATCATATTTTGCCTCAGATAAATTAGTATTAAAAATGACGAGAGCAAAAGTAATTAGCTATGAGGATAATCCAAATTTATTTAATGTAGTCAATGAAGTTGTGATTGCCTCTGGCCTTCCTATGCCTAAGGTGGCAATTGTTAATGATCCAGCTCCTAATGCCTTTGCAACTGGACGAAATCCAGAGAATGCTCTTATTGCTTTTACCACTGGATTACTAGAGTCAATGGATCGCGATGAATTACAAGGTGTAACAGCCCATGAAATGGCTCATGTTGCTAATCGAGACACTTTAGTTTCAGCAGTAGCTGCAACAACTGCAGGGATCATTGCTTTGATATCTGATATTTTGATGAGGATGCTCTGGTTTGGCGGCGGAAGAAGTAGGAGCCATCAGAATCAGATGCCAATATTTCTCGCCATTATTCCTTTAATTCTCGCTCCAATTGCAGCAACGCTATTGAAGTCAGCAATATCTCGCCGCAGAGAATCACTTGCTGATGCCACAGCTGTTTCATTCACCAGAAACCCAGCAGGGCTTAGATCAGCACTTGAAGTATTAGCTAGAGATAACACAGTAGTTGAAGCTCGATCAAGCGCTGTTGCCCACTTCTATATCGAATCTCCACTTGATGCCTCAGCAGCTTCTAAATTATTCGCCACCCATCCTCCGATTCAGGAGCGAATTGAGACCTTAAGAAAGATGGAAGCTAATCCACTAAGTAGTAACTAAGCGCACACCGTTAATAACAATAATTGCAGTAGCAACTGCGATACCAAGTGGTCTTCTAGGAACAACAGAGACTAATTTTGCTGCAACTGGCGCCATAAGAACGCCACCTAAAGCAAGGCCGCCAACAGCTGACCAATCAATATCAAGACGAGAAATATTGGCAAGAAAACCAACGCTGGCACAAACTGCAACGATAAATTCAGCAGCGCTAACTGTTCCAATGATTTTTCTTGGTTCATGCTCTGTGGTGGCAAGAAGAGTTGGAGTAACTATCGGTCCCCAGCCACCGCCACCTGATGCATCTATAAAACCACCAGTAGCCCCTAGAAATGTTAGGTATTTAGGGTTATCAAGTTCGGCAATATTTGGTTTTATATTTGTTTGAAAAACATTTCTATATAAGAGAACGAATCCAAGTAGGAGAAGAATTGTTGAGATAAAAATCTTTCCACCACTTAGATCAATAGAGGATAAGAATGTTGCGCCAGCAAATGCACCAATACCTCCAGGAATTGCTAGGCGTTTTAGGATTTCAAAGTCAACGTTTTCACGATGCCAATGTGAAACACCAGATGCCAAAGTAGTTCCAATCTCTGCTGCGTGAACAGCTGCTGATGCCACTGCCGCCGATGTTCCCAGAGTTAGAAGAAGAGTTGAGCTGGTAAGTCCAAATCCCATACCAAGTGCGCCATCTATTAATTGGGCAATTGACCCAGCGAGTGCAAAAAAGAGCCAGTTCACAGAACTTCTTTCATTAGTTTTTCTACATTTAAAGCGATATCTGTAGTGCCATCAAGGATTAACTCAGCCGATGTTGGCGCCTCATAATCTTGACCCACTCCAGTTAGGTTAGGCAGGTTACCTTCTCTAGCCTTCTTATATAGCCCTTTTGGATCTCGTTGAGCACATATTTCAGCTGGGGTTTTCACCCAGACTTCAATAAATTCACCAGAATCAAAAATCTCTCTTGCATGATCTCGATCTACTTTAAATGGACTTACTAAAGCAACAATTACAACAAGACCGGCATCAACCATTAGTTTGCCAACCTCTGCAACGCGGCGGACATTTTCTGCCCTATCTTCCTTTGTGAAACCAAGATCTTTATTTAGCCCAAGCCTTAAATTATCGCCATCCAATACATAGCTATGAATCCCTTTGGTAAATAGTTCTTTCTCAAGAGCATTAGCTATGGTTGATTTTCCAGAGCCAGATAGTCCAGTCATCCAAATTACTTTAGCTCTCTGACCTTTTTGTTGAGAGCGAGTAGCTTTGTTAATCTCGTAATCATGCTTAGTGATATTAGATGCTCTTCTTAGAGTGTGAACAACCATTCCAGCACCGATAGTGTTAAGAGTTACTCGATCTACAATTACAAAATTACCTGATATCCGGTTCTCAGAGTACTTAGTTAGTGCAATAGGGGAATCAGTAGCAATCTCAACTAAACCAATCTCATTCATTGCAAGAGTTCTAGCTGATTCATGCTCGCCATTATTAATGTCGATTCGGTGGCGAATAGTTGTTATCGTTGCCGCAACCATTGAAGAGCCGTTAATTAGGTAGTAAGAGCGAGAGTGAATTAACTCTTCTTCACCTAGCCAGACCAAGTTTGCGCTAAAGCGATCAGCAGGGGTTGTGAAATTATCAGCACCTTCAATAAAGTCGCCGCGAGTTGCATCAACCTCTGGGGTCAAGACCATAGTTATTGCTTTGCCACTTGGTGCGCTTTGGATATCGCCATCAAAGGTGGCAAGCCTAGAAA
Source organism: Clavibacter sp. (assembly GCA_003569145.1). Lineage (GTDB taxonomy): Bacteria > Actinomycetota > Actinomycetes > Nanopelagicales > Nanopelagicaceae > MAG-120802. The sequence goes on from BGOH01000004.1 coordinate 130,465, forward strand.
TTTTTGCTTTTTTAGCACTTGGAAGGATTACTACCTCATCGCCAACTTTAAATTCTCCTTGGCTCACCGTGCCTGAAAGGCCGCGGAAGTTTTCAGCTCTTGAAATTAGTTGCACACCCATTCTTTTATGCTCATTTTTCCTAGGTTTCTCACGCCAATTCTGAATCTCCTCCAAGAGAGATCCACCGGCATACCACACAGTTTTTGGTGTTTTATAAACCACGTTATCGCCTTCAAGTGCGCTTACTGGAATAAAGCAAGCATCCTCAATAGCCAAACGTTTTATAGCAGGTGTTAGTTCTTGGACAAGATTGTCATAAATCTTCTGATCAAAGTTACTTGCATCTAATTTATTGATAACAACTATTACTTTTTCAACACCCATGAGTGCGCAGATTGTTAAGTGGCGAAGAGTTTGAACCCTTACTCCTCTTGTGGCATCTACTAGAACCAATGCAATATCAGCCCTTGATGCAGCAACAGCCATATTCCTTGTGTACTGCTCATGGCCCGGAGCATCGGCAATTATCAATCGTCTTCCATCAAGTAGCGACATAGAGCGATATGCCACATCAATGGTTATTCCTTGTTCACGTTCTGCCTCAAGACCATCTGTTAATAAACTAAAATCAATTTCACCTGCTGGAATTATCGATCCTGCTCTCCTTGTGCTTCTAGCTGATGAAACGGTGTCATGAGGAACAGAATCGGTTTCAACTAATAAACGCCCGATTAAGGTGCTCTTTCCATCATCGACGCTGCCACAGGTAAGGAGGCGAACTATAGGTTTTGAAGAAAGTGAGGACATTAGAAATATCCCTCTTTCTTTTTCTTCTCCATAGAATCTTCCTTATCGCCATCAATCAGGCGAGTGGCTCGCTCACTTAATTTCACAGCCATCACCTCTGCTACTACCTGCTCAAGTGTGATGGCATCTGATTCAACGCCGGCAGTTAGTGGGTAGCAACCTAGAGTTCTAAATCGAATCTTCTTCATCTCGGGCTTTTCATTATTAATTAATGGATAGCGATCATCATCGACCATAATTAATTGTTCGCCGCGCTTTACAACAGGGCGTTCTTTAGCGAAATAGAGTGGATTTACTGGGATATTGTGAAGCTGGATGTAGCTCCAGATATCAAGTTCGGTCCAATCTGAAATTGGAAATACTCGCATGCTTTGATCTGGCCTGATTCTTGGGTTATAGGTTCTCCAGAGCTCTGGTCGTTGCGCTCTTGGATCCCAGCGATGACCTGATTCTCTAACGCTAAATAATCTCTCTTTTGCTCTACTTTTCTCTTCATCGCGGCGTGAGCCACCAATAGCAGCATCAAATCCATAGGAATCTAAAGCTTGACGTAGCGCAACAGTCTTCATCACCCTGGTGTATTCAGATGCGGTAGTTGAAAAAGGAGTTACTCCGTCTCTAACTCCATCTTGGTTTGTGTGAGTAATTAACTTGATCTGATACTTATCAGCCATCTGATCTCTAAATTCAATCATCTCGCGGAATTTCCAAGTGGTATCAATATGAAGCATCGGAAAGGGAACCTGAGCAGGAAAGAATGCTTTTCTAATTAAATGAAGAACTACCGATGAGTCTTTACCGATTGAATATAAAAAGACAGGATTTCTAAAACTAGCTGCAGTCTCTCTTATTATTTCAATCGACTCATTTTCTAAAGATTCGAGAATCTCAGGAGAGCTGCGCATTAGGAAATCCTATTGTCCACAGCTCTATAAATCCTTGATTGGGAAAGTGAGAGTAAATTTGGCGCCCCTGCCTAATTCAGATTCAACTTTAACTTGGCCACCATGAGCTTTCATCACTGCATCAACGATTGATAAGCCAAGTCCAGTTCCCTCAGTCCCGCTCCGCTTGCGAGAGAGATCTGCCCTATAAAAACGTTCAAATATTCTTTCCTGGGATTCAACTGAAATTCCAGGCCCGTTATCTGAAACAGAGATATAGGTCGCTAAATCATTTTGACCGGCGCTCACAATTATTTTGCTTCCATCTGGAGTGTGAATCTGGGCATTTGCGAGCAAATTAGCTATTACTTGATGGATTCGGATGGAATCCCCCAGCAGAAATAAGTCTTCACTCTCAAGCTCGATGGAGATCTCATGAGTAGATCTTGCTGCTTTCGCTGACTCCACAGCTTCCTTAATCAGCTTGCCGATATCAACTGGCTCCATCAGCATCTCTGGTGATTGATCTAGGCGGGCAAGAAGTAATAGATCTTCAACTAAAGATGACATACGCACTGATTCATCTTCAATTCTTCGGATTAGTTCACTTGTATCTTCTTCACCCTTAATTGCTCCCTGGCGGTGAAGTTCAGAAAAACCTCTGATAGCAGTTAGCGGAGTGCGCAATTCATGTGAGGCATCAGCAACAAAGCGACGTAATTTATCTTCACTTTTAACCTTAACAACAAATGCTTCTTCAATTCGAGCAAGCATCTGATTCAAAGCTGATGTCAATCGACCAACTTCAGTATCAGTTCGTGCTTCATCAAGACGAGCGGAGAAGTCACCTTTTGCAAATGCCTCTGCAGTTTCTTCAACTGATTTCAATGGGCGAAGTGAAATATCAATGATTCTTCTAGCAATTAAAGCTAAGAAGATCAACACGATAAATCCCACAGCGAGAAAGAGAAAACGTAATTGATTCATCGCTTTCTCTACGCCATCTAATGAAATTGCGCAGATGACACTTCCAAGGCTTGAGGGAAGAATTCTTGCTAGGACTCGATAATCACTTCCCCTGCCTCCAGCATCTAGAGTAAAAGGCTTATCGTTATATTGGCTCACCTCAGCTGGAGTTATTCCAGCTACTAAAGTTTGAATTCTCTGCGGACTTTGAATATCACCTACTGTTCCTAAAATGTTTCCAGATGCATCAAGGAGTGTGACGCTTACTTCAGATGGCACATCACTTAAGGGTTCAAAGGGTTGGAAGAGAGGCTCTTTTGTATTTGTCTCCTCTGGCTCTGCTGCTATTCCTGCGCGATCTAGCCTTAAAAGTGAGCCTCCAGCAACGCTTTCTAGCTGAACATCTACTTGGGCAATTAGAAAGGTTCTAAAGGCTGCTTGAGCCGCAAAATCTGATGCTGCAATAGCAAATGCCCCAAGAGCCACAACGCCGATGACTAACCTATTTCGCAGACTCCATTGACCTGGCCTTGGTTTGTATTTGCGAAAGGGTTGATTCATTAATTAATTCTTTGCTGGCAACCTCAAGCGATAACCAACACCGCGAACAGTGTGGATAAGTGGTGGTTCGTCTGATCAATCTTCTTACGAAGATATGAAATATAGGTCTCCACAATTCCAGCATCGCCACGGAAGTCATACTGCCAGACATGATCTAAAATCTGTGATTTTGAAACCACGCGATCTGCATTGATCATCAAGTATCTAAGAAGGATAAATTCTGTTGGAGAGAGATCAATTAAATTCCCAGCCCTACGGACTTCATGTGTTGCCTCATTAAGCTCTAAATCAGCAAAGGAGATTAGCTCTTCATTTACTGATGATTCAACAACTCCAGTTCTGCGCAATAGTGCCCTAAGGCGAGCAACGAGTTCCTCTAAGCTAAATGGCTTTGTGACATAGTCATCGCCGCCAAGAGTTAATCCTTTTATTTTATCTTCAGTAGTGTCTTTTGCAGTTAGGAATAGAACGCCCACATCTTGTCCATCTGCGCGTAGCTTCTTGCAAACTTCAAAGCCATCGAGATCTGGAAGCATCACATCAAGAATGAGCGCATGTGGTTTAAATTCCTCGGCAACGCGCAAGGCCTCAGCCCCACTTGCCGCAGTGCGAACCTCAAAACCGACAAAGCGAAGGCTTGTTGTTATAAGTTCGCTAATACTCTTCTCATCATCAACAACTAGGACCTTTTGGACCTTAACTTCATTTGTTGTGGTCATCGATGGCTCTTTCTTAACTAGAACTGTTGAATTCATTAGTAATCACCTCGAGGGCCATCTTGTAGGGCTCACTTTAGAACTTCCTGAGAAGAGGCTGGGCCATAGGGGCGAGTTTTGCCTAATGCCTAGCGCTGGGAATAGAAAGGGGGCTATCTGGGTTCTGGCTAGTGCAGTGTTGAGCCACTTCGACTCAATCTTTTGACCGTAGAGGGCTCAATGCTGGAGGGTAACCCCCTTGGAATCCAATAGATAGCTTGAAGGAGTTAAAAAGATGGCAAGAGCAGTCGGAATCGATCTGGGTACGACCAATAGCTGCGTATCCGTACTTGAAGGTGGCGAGCCCACCGTTATTGCAAATGCTGAGGGTGCGCGCACTACCCCCTCCATTGTTGCCTTTGCAAAAAATGGCGAAGTATTAGTTGGAGAGGTCGCTAAGCGTCAGGCAGTTACCAACGTTGATCGCACCATCCGCTCAGTCAAGCGCCACATGGGAACTGACTGGAATACAAGTATTGACGGCAAGAAATACACCGCCCAAGAAATTTCAGCCCGTATCTTGCAGAAGTTAAAGCGCGATGCAGAAGCATACTTAGGTGACACCGTCACTGATGCTGTTATTACAGTGCCAGCATATTTCAACGATGCGCAGCGCCAAGCTACTAAAGAAGCTGGCGAAATTGCAGGTTTAAACGTTCTACGTATCATCAACGAGCCAACATCTGCAGCTCTTGCATACGGCCTAGATAAAGGCGATAAAGAACAGACCATTTTAGTATTTGACCTAGGCGGCGGAACATTTGATGTTTCACTTCTTGAAATTGGCGATGGCGTAGTTGAAGTCAAAGCTACCAATGGTGATAACAACCTTGGCGGCGATGATTGGGATCAAGCACTCGTTGACTTCTTAGTTAAAACTTTTGCCGCTAAAAATGGCGTTGACTTAGCAAAAGATAAAATGGCAATGCAGCGTGTAAGAGAAGCGGCTGAAAAAGCTAAGATTGAACTCTCTTCATCTCAGCAAACATCAGTCAATCTTCCTTACATCACAGTAGATGCTGAGAAGAATCCACTTTTCTTAGATGAAACAATTACCAGGGCGCAGTTCCAAGCAATGACTGCAGATCTTCTTGATCGCTGCCGTCGCCCATTCCAATCAGTATTAAAGGATGCCGGCATTCCAATTGCCAATATTCATCATGTAGTACTAGTTGGTGGTTCAACTCGTATGCCTGCCGTCGTTGATCTAGTCAAAGAGCTAACTGGCGGAAAAGAGCCAAATAAGGGCGTAAATCCTGATGAAGTAGTTGCAGTTGGCGCCAGCCTTCAAGCCGGCGTTATCAAGGGTGAGGTTAAAGATGTTCTCCTGCTTGATGTAACTCCACTATCACTTGGTATTGAAACCAAGGGTGGAATTATGACCAAGTTAATTGAACGCAACACCACAATTCCAACTAAGCGCTCAGAGATCTTTACAACCGCTGATGACAATCAACCAGCTGTTCAGATTCAAGTCTTCCAAGGTGAACGTGAGATGGCTGCGTATAACAAACGCCTAGGAATGTTTGAACTAACAGGCATTGCTCCGGCGCCGCGCGGCATTCCGCAAATCGAAGTCACATTCGACATTGATGCCAACGGAATTGTTCATGTCTCGGCAAAAGATTTAGGAACTGGAAAAGCACAGAGCATGACAATCTCTGGTGGTTCAGCTCTTCCTAAGGATGAGATTGAACGAATGATGCGAGATGCAGAATCACATGCTGATGAAGATAAGCAGCGTCGTGATGAGGCAGAGACTCGCAACACAGGAGACTCTCTTGTCTATCAAACTGAGAAGTTCTTAAAAGATAACGCTGAGAAACTCAATGAAGGAGAAGCTGCTACTAAGAAGGGCGAAGTTGAAAGCGCTATGGCAGAGCTTAAGAAACTTCTTGAAGGCGCAGATTATGCGAGCATCAAGAGCGCAACAACCAAGCTATCTGAAGTAAGTCAGCAATTAGGAGCAGCTCTATACGCTGCTAATGCATCAAATGCCGAAGCGCCAAAGGGTGATGATGGCGTCGAAGATGCTGAGATCATTGATGAAAGCAAGTAATGAGCGAGGAGATAAAGACTGAAGAAGAAGTAGTATCAACTGAGGCAGTAGCTGAGGTCATTGACCCAGTTACTGCCTTAACTGATGATTTACAAAGACTTCAGGCTGAGTTTGCCAACTATCGCAAGCGAATCGAGCGTGATAGAGCGCTAGCTGGCGAAGTGGCAATTTCAAGCGTCTTATTTGAGTTTTTAGCGATTCTTGACGATCTCGACCGAGCTGAATCCCATGGCGAATTAAGTGGGGGATTTAAGGCAATTGCAGAGCAAATCACTGCGGCAACCACCAAGCTTGGTTTAGAAAAATATGGCAGCGCTCCAGAGGCATTTGATCCCAATATCCATGAAGCACTTCTTCATGAAACCTCAAGTGAAGTCAAAGAAACAACTGTCACAAAGATATTGCAGCCCGGATATAAATATAAAGAGCGAGTCTTAAGACCGGCTCGAGTAGTAGTGACTGATCCAGAATAACCATGGCCGCTAAAGATCTCTACGAAAAAGATTATTACGCCATATTAGGCGTTGATAAGAAAGCTGATGCTGCCACAATAAAGAAGACCTATCGCAGCCTGGCTCGCGAATTACATCCTGATAAAACTAAAGGAGATAAGAAGCTAGAGGATCGATTTAAAGAAGTCAGCGAAGCTTATGAAATATTAAGTGATGAAAAGAAACGCAGTGAATATGATCAAGCACGTCAGGCATTTCAATCTGGCGCTTTTAGACAAGGCCAACAATTTTCTGGAGATTTCAGTGATTTATTTTCTGGGGGCGGAGACATTTTCTCTCAGCTATTTACCGGACGACGCGGGCCGCGAAAAGGCCAAGATATTGAGACAGAAATTTCAATTTCGTTTCGAGATGCTTTATTTGGCAAAGAGGTAGACCTACGCCTTTCAGGGCAGGGCAGTTCAGCAAGTGCTATTACAGTTCGAATTCCTGCAGGGGTTAATGATGGTTCAAAAGTTCGAGTAAAAGGTCGTGGAGGTCCGGGAGAGGCAGGCCCAGGAGATTTATTTGTACTAGTAAATGTCATCCCACACCCAGTATTTGCTCGAAAGGGCGAAAATCTTCACATCAGCGTCCCTGTTTCTTTCACAGAAGCAGCGCTGGGCGCTGATATTTCAGTACCCACAATTGAAGGCGATGAAGTAAAGCTTCGCCTTGCATCAGGTACTCAGAACGGGAAGACCCTTAGAGTCAAAGGACGCGGAGTTAAGAAGGGTGTAAACGCTGGAGATTTAATGGTGACAATTGAAGTTCAAGTTCCGCAGCGAATTGATGGCAAAGCTAAAAAAGCTCTAGAGGATTTTGCAAACGCAACTAAAGATGAAGATCTACGATCTGAATTTATGCAACGAGCACGCGCATGACAACTCCAGAGAGCGATGAGGAGTTAGCGCTATATGTAATTTCAGTTGCTGCACAATTATCTGGGCTTCACCCACAAACTCTTCGGCAGTATGACCGGATGGGGCTAGTTTCACCATCAAGGGCTCAAGGTAGAGGTCGTCGCTACTCACTGCGAGATATCGCGCTACTTCGAAATGTCTCACGAATGGTGCAAGAAGGTATTAACTTGGCGGGCATTAAGCGGATTATTGAACTTGAATCAGCAATGTCAAATATGGCAATAGAAGTTGCGAAACTTAGAATTGAAGTTGATGCACTTTTAGAGTCAAACCCAGAGAAGGCTTTAGTTGCCAGGCGCCGAGCTGACCTAATTATTTACAATTCGCCAAAGAGCCTTTAGGTTTATCTCGTGAGCGCCCGGAATGAACTGAAAGAAGAAATCCTAAAAAAAGCAGTAGTTCATGGCAAGGTCATTCTCTCTTCGGGAAAAGAAGCTGATTACTACGTCGACCTTCGACGAGTAACACTTGATTCAACTGCTGCGCCGCTTGTTGGCGAAGTGATGCTTGAGCTAACTAAAGATTTAGATTTTGAAGCAGTTGGTGGATTAACTCTGGGCGCAGACCCTGTTGCCACAGCGATGATGCATGTCGCTGCCCAAAAGGGGCGAAAAATAGATGCTTTTGTGGTGAGAAAAGCAGAAAAAGCTCATGGTCTACAAAGGCGCATTGAAGGCCCAGATGTTAAAGGAAGAAAAGTTTTGGCGGTCGAAGATACTTCAACTACAGGTGGCTCAGTTCTCACTGCGGTTGAAGCGCTCAAAGAAGCTGGCGCAATTGTTGTTGGTGTAGCAGTAATTGTTGAACGTGGAGCTAAAGATAAAGTGGAATCGGCAGGCTTTAAATATTTAGCCGCTTATCAACTCAGTGATCTTGGTCTGTAGATTCTCTTTTCTTTCTATCTTTTAAAAATTCAATTGCAATTGGAGCAAGGCTTAAAGCAATAATTAGCGCAACAATTGGAAGTAGATACTTATCAACGGAGCCCTCTAGCCGCTCTCCAAGTAAGTAGCCTGCAGTAATTAAGCTTACGGTCCAGATATAACTACCAATAATGTTCCAGATGAAAAATTTCTTTGCCGGGATACCGATGATTCCACAGAGGGGATTAATTAAAGTTCGCACAAACGGAATGAAATGAGAGAGAATTAAAGCTTTTCCTAAACCATATTTCATCAGCCAGTGCTCAGTTTGCGCAACCCTTTCTTGATTAAAAAACCTAGAATTAGGACGATCAAAGAATGGTCTTCCATACTTTGCCCCGAGCCAGTGACCACATTGCGAACCAATGGTGGCAGCAATTGGAGCCCAGATAAGCAATTGCACATAACTAAGTTGGTTTCCAAATATTTCTCTTGCAGTTCCTGATGCTGCTATTCCTGCCACAAAAAGCAGGGAGTCTCCAGGAAGAAGGAGCCCAAATAGAAGGCCAGTTTCAATAAATAAAGTTGCCAGAACCCCAAGGGTTCCAAGGGTGGCAACAATTTCCTTGGCATCTAAGGGATTCACAGCCTCACCCTAAGGGCTGATTTTCCGCCTTCTCCTTATTTATTAGTCCCCATTCACGCTCAAATTAGGTTTAGCAGGGGGTTTTGCGCCTAAACTGCGCTCCATTGTGCTCAGCGCCGACACAGGTGGCGCTGACCTGAGCAATCCAACGGAGAAAATATGAGAGCCCTTTCAGCGGCCAACTCACTCGTGCAAGTCACGGGTAGCAATCTCAATCTCGTTTATCTAGTTCTAGGTGTATCTCTAGTAGCACTTGCTATCGCCTGGGCGCTTCGCTCACAGGTATTAGCTGCATCTGCTGGAACACCAAAGATGCAAGAGATCGCAGCAGCGGTGCAAGAAGGAGCTGCGGCATATCTAGCCCGTCAATTTAAAACTCTCTCCTACTTTGTAGTTATTGTCTTTGTACTTCTATTTGCATTGCCAGGAGATATGGATGTAAAGATTGGTAGATCAATCTTCTTCCTAGTCGGCGCAGCATTTTCTGCCACTGTGGGATATCAGGGAATGTGGCTTGCTGTTAGAGCAAATGTCAGAGTTGCAGAAGCGGCTCGTCAGGGATCTGCTGTCAATGCAGTACAGATTGCATTTAGAACTGGTGGAGTAGTTGGAATGCTAACCGTAGGTCTTGGCCTATTTGGAGCATCACTTGTTGTTGTTCTCTATCAGGCAGATGCGCCATCAGTTCTAGAAGGATTTGGTTTTGGCGCCGCGATGCTTGCCATGTTTATGCGCGTTGGTGGTGGAATCTTTACTAAAGCTGCCGATGTTGGAGCAGATCTAGTTGGTAAAGTTGAAAAGAATATTCCAGAAGATGACCCAAGAAATGCTGCAACAATTGCAGATAACGTTGGAGATAACGTTGGAGACTGCGCCGGTATGGCCGCAGATCTCTTTGAGTCATATGCAGTAACGCTTGTTGCAGCTCTGATTCTTGGTAAGGCTGGCTTTGGAGATATGGGCCTTGTATATCCTCTAATCGTTCCAGCAATTGGAATCTTGACTGCGATCCTTGGAATCTTCCTAACTCGTCTTCGTAGTTCAGATAAGAGCGCAATGAGCGCAATTAATCGCTCCTTCTATCTATCAGCCCTCATTTCAGCAGCCCTTGTCGGCCTTGCTACATATACCTATTTACCAAGCACTTTTGCGGCCCTTTCAGGCCTTGATGCCGCATTCCAATCTGAGGTTTCTATTAATCCTAGAACCTTTGCATTTGGCGCAGTGGTTATTGGAATTGTTCTAGCTGCAGCAATTCAGATGCTAACTGGCTTCTTTACTGAAGTTGGTAAGCGTCCAGTAAATGATGTAGCAGCATCCTCACAAACAGGAGCGGCAACAGTAATTCTTGCTGGTGTTTCTGTTGGTTTTGAATCAGCGGTTTACTCAGCGCTATTAATTGCTGCTGGTGTATTTGGAGCATATCTATTAGGTGGTGGCGTAATTGTTCTCTCGCTATTTGCTGTTGCCCTTGCTGGTTGCGGACTTCTAACAACCGTTGGCGTTATTGTGGCGATGGATACCTTCGGACCAATTTCAGATAATGCTCAAGGCATTGCTGAGATGTCTGGAGATGTAAAGGGTGAAGGCGCAAAGATTCTTACCTCACTTGATGCTGTTGGTAATACCACCAAGGCAATTACTAAGGGAATTGCAATTGCAACTGCTGTTCTTGCAGCAACTGCTCTCTTTGGAGCGTTTACTGATGCAATTAAGAATTCAGTTCTTGAGGCTGGCAAAGTTGTCGCAGATCAGGCAGCTCAGTTCCAAGGCGTACTTGATGTTGCTGATCCTAGAAACTTAGTTGGATTAATTATTGGCGCATCTGTGGTATTTCTCTTCTCAGGCCTTGCTATCAATGCAGTATCACGAGCAGCAGGAGCTGTGGTGATGGAAGTAAGGAATCAATTCAAGATTCATCCTGGAATTATGAAGGGAACAGAAAAGCCTGATTATGCTCGAGTAGTTGATATCTGTACCCGTGATTCACTCCGCGAGCTTGCAACCCCAGGTCTTCTTGCAGTCTTTGCCCCAATTGCTGTTGGCTTTGGCCTTGGCGTTGGCGCACTTGGAGCTTATTTAGCAGGCTCAATTGGAACTGGAACCCTGATGGCGGTATTTCTTGCTAACTCTGGTGGAGCCTGGGATAACGCAAAGAAATTTGTTGAAGATGGTAACTATGGCGGCAAGGGCTCTGATGCTCACGCTGCAACAGTTATTGGCGACACTGTTGGTGATCCTTTTAAGGACACTGCAGGTCCTGCCATTAACCCACTTATCAAAGTGATGAACTTAGTTGGTCTTCTTATCACTCCAGCAATTGTTGCCTTTGCACTTGATGGCAATGAGAGAACTAGCCAGATAATTGCAGCTATTGCTGTAGCAATCATTATTGCAGCGCTTATTCGTAGTCGCCGCTCCTCAACAATGATTGGCTAAATCATTTGGCAAAAAACTTAAAGAAGCTGGTGATTGTTGAATCACCAGCAAAGGCTAGAAAAATTGGTGGATATCTCGGCGATGATTACATCGTCGAGGCCTCCATTGGCCACATCAGAGATCTGCCGCAGCGCGCTGCTGATATCCCAAAGGAAGTAAAGAAGTTTGCCTGGTCGCGCGAAGGCGTTGATATTGAAAATGGCTTTGCTCCTCTCTATGTAATAAATCCAGATAAGAGAGCAAAGGTTGCTGAGTTAAAAGAGCTACTCAAAGAATCTGATGAGTTAATCCTTGCAACAGATGAAGACCGTGAGGGCGAAGCAATTGCCTGGCACTTAATGGAAATCTTGAAACCAAAGGTTCCAGTAAAGCGAATGGTCTTTAATGAGATTACTAAGGAAGCAATTTTAAAGGCAGTAAATGAAACCAGAGATATCGATGAGCGCTTGGTTGATGCTCAAGAAACAAGAAGAGTATTAGATCGCCTCTTTGGATATCGCCTCTCCCCTGTGCTCTGGAAGAAAGTAATGCCAAGGATTTCAGCAGGGCGAGTTCAATCAGTGGCAACTAGGCTAATCGTTGAAAAAGAGCGCGAGAGAATGGCTTTTATCACCTCATCTTGGTGGGATTTAACTGCGCAAACTGATCAGAACTTCACAGCGCGGCTAATTTCTGTAGATGATAAGCGCCTTGCCACAACTAATGATTTTGATTCAAATGGCTCCTTAAAAGAGAAGAACGCATCGAGCATTCTCCTTCTTGACCAAGGCTCTGCTGAAAAGCTAACAAATTCTCTTGAAGGCAAGAAGTTAACAGTTAAATCAATTGAAGATTCACCAAGAACAGAGCGACCAAAGCCTCCCTTTACTACCTCCACAATGCAGCAAGATGCTGGATCACGCCTTGGCTGGGGAGCGCAATTAACAATGCGTATTGCGCAGAGCCTTTATGAAGGTGGCTTCATTACCTATATGCGAACAGACTCTGTCAATCTTTCACAGACTGCAATTAGCGCTGCGCGAAGCGCTGCGCAATCTCTCTATGGCAAAGACCATATTCCAGAGAGTCCCAGATTTTATGAAGGTAAAACAAAGAATGCTCAAGAGGCTCATGAAGCAATTCGCCCTGCGGGAGATTCTTTTAAGACGCCAGGTGAGCTTGCTCCTGAATTAACTCGTGATCAGTTAGCTCTATATGATCTAATTTGGAAACGCACTGTTGCATCACAGATGGCTGATGCTAAGAAGATGCAAGCAAGAGTTGATTTTGATGTGACTACCTCTGATGGAAAGGCTTGTGTATTTAGAGCTAACGGCAGCGTCATCACATTCCCAGGATTTCTTGCAGCTTATGAAGATGTAAGCGATGAAAAAAGTGATGATGAAGGCGATAAACGCCTTCCACCGATGAAGATTGGGCAGGATGTTTTAGCAACCAAATACTTATGTGAGGGCCATGAAACTAAACCGCCAGCTCGTTATACCGAACCTACTCTGGTAAAAAAGCTAGAAGAGCTCGGCATTGGACGGCCATCAACTTTTGCCTCCATTATTCAAACTATTCAAGATCGCGGTTATGTGGTCAAAAGAGGCAGAGCGCTAGTGCCAACATTTCTTGCATTTTCAGTCACTGGCCTACTTGAACAGCACTTTGCAAAGTTAGTTGACTATGAATTCACCGCATCAATGGAAGAAGATTTAGACCGAATTGCAAACGGTGAGGAGGACAGACTCAATTGGTTAACTAAATTCTTCTTTGGACATGATGGCCAGCCGGGCTTGCAAGATTTAGCAGCAGATCTGGGCGCAATTGATGCGCAGCAAATAAACACCATGAAGATGGGCGAAAATATTGAGATTCGTGTTGGCAGGTATGGTGCATATCTTCAAGAAGGCATCGGCGATGATCGAAAGTTTGCCAACATCCCAGAAGGACTAGCTCCAGATGAGTTAACTCTTCAAAAGGCAATCGAATTATTAGCTGCTCCTTCAGGTGAGCGAGAGCTTGGAGTTGATCCAAGTAGCGGACTTCAAGTAATTGCAAAATCTGGACGCTTTGGCCCATACATAACCGAGGTCTTTCCTGAAGTAATTAATGAAGATGGAAAGAAACCAAGAAAGAAGAAGGATGCGCCAACTCCAAAAACAGCATCACTTCTTTCAACAATGAGCTTAGACACCATCACTATGGATGATGCTTTAAAACTTTTATCTCTGCCAAGAGTTCTTGGAACTGATAGCGAAACAGGAGAAGAAATCACTGTGCAAAACGGTCGCTATGGGCCGTATTTAAAACGTGGAACAGATTCAAGGACTTTAACTAGTGAAGATGAGTTATTCTCAATCAATCTAGAGCAGGCAGTAGATATCTACAAACAACCAAAGGTTAGGCGTCGCGGTGTTGCTAAGCCTCCACTTAAGGAGTTGGGCGCTGATCCTGAAACAAAGAGAGCAATCATTATTAAAGATGGTCGATTCGGAATGTATGTAACAGATGGTGAAACCAATGCCACACTGCGCCGAGGCGACACAGTCGAAGCGATGACGGTAGAGAGAGCTTTAGAACTTCTTGCGGGACGACGCGCTTGGGAGATTGAAAACGGTGGAGTAAGCAAGAAGCCTAAACGGGCCAAGAAGAGCGCCCCAACCCTTACTGAGAAAACTATTAAAGGAGCTGGCTCTAAGCGCAAAGCAAAGAAGTCAGCCAGCGGTAAGTCAAAAAAAGATAAGTAATAGGCTTACATCTATGGGCAATTCAATTCCGGATCAGCTATCGCCAGCTGCGGGTATTCGCAATAACGTTATGGCCATTCCGGCGTTTCGAAAGCTTTGGAATGCGATGGCTTTTTCATCCTTTGGTGATTGGTTAGGTCTTCTTGCCACAACTGCGCTAGCACAGCAATTATCCGGCGGCGATTATGCAACAGCAAACTTTGCAATAGCTGGAGTTTTCATCGCCCGACTTCTACCTTCAGTGATTCTTGGCCCACTAGCAGGAGTTATTGCTGACAAGTTTGATCGCAAAAAAGTAATGGTGATTGGCGACATATTCCGAGCTCTATTATTTATATCAATACCGATTGTAGGAAATTATTTCTGGCTCTATACCGCAACGGTTCTAATTGAGTGCATAACGCTATTTTGGAGCCCTGCAAAAGATGCGACTATGCCGAATTTGGTTCCAAAAAATAAACTTGAGAGCGCTAATCAGATGACGCTTCTTGCATCTTATGGAAGTGCCCCTTTTGCGGCCCTTACCTTCACGCTATTAACAGTGTTTATTACTGGAATTAGTGCTGCATTTAATCTTGGTTCAAACTCAGCTGTTGATTTGGCGCTATTTATAAATGCACTCTCTTTTCTCTTTAGCGCATTTACAGTAAGTCAAATGGATATTCCTAAAGAGCATTTAAAGAAAGGAGAGGTTTCAAGTTCGCTACTTGCATCACTTGTTGATGGAGGAAAATTCTTATCCTCTTCTAAAGTAATCAGAGGCCTCATTTTTGGTCTTCTCGGTGCATTCGTTGCAGCCGGTGCTGTAATTGGCCTAGCTAGAACCTTTGTAGGTGATCTGGCAGGTGGTGATGCTGCCTATGGAATTTTATTTAGCGCTGTTTTCACAGGCCTTGCTATTGGTATTGCGCTCGGGCCTAAAGTCTTCGCCCAGTTTTCAAGAAGACGCTTGTTTGGAGCAGCGCTAAGTGTTGCGGGATTTTTATTGGTTGTGCTTTCTCTGCTTCAAAACCTAGTCCTTGCAGTCTTTGTTGTAGTACTTCTAGGTTTATTTTCAGGAGTTTCCTGGGTCACTGGATTTACGATGATTGGGATGGAAGTCTCTGATGAGCTGCGCGGAAGAGTATTTGCCTTCACTCAATCACTAGTACGCATCTCACTTGTTGGAGTTCTTGCAATCTCGCCTTTAGTTGCGGCAGCAATTGGCGAGCATCAATTCAATTTTGGCGAAGTTCAACTTACCTACAATGGAGCAGCATTTACCATGCTTGGTGGGGGAATTATTGCAATGCTAGTTGGGCTGCTTTCCTATCAACAGATGAAAGATCGGCCAGGAGTTTCATTCTGGAGCGATGTTGTTAATGCATTCAAAGGCGAACTTGGCTCAATTACCTCTCCAAAAACCGATGGACTCTTTATATCTTTTGAAGGTGGAGAGGGTTCTGGCAAATCAACCCAATCAAAATTATTAAAAGAGTGGTTTGAAAATGAGGGTAAATCTGTAGTTCTAAGTAGAGAGCCAGGCGGCACAGATTTAGGTAAGAATTTAAGAAAGATACTTCTTGATAATGACACCGGAAATATCTCCCCAAGATCTGAGGCGCTTTTATATGCAGCCGATAGAGCTCACCATGTTTATTCACTAATACGCCCCGCTCTTGAGCGCGGGGATGTTGTCATTACCGACCGATACTTTGACTCCTCTATTGCCTATCAAGGAGCTGGTCGAATCTTGTCACCTAATGAAGTAGCTCGTATTAATCGCTGGGCAACAGAATCTCTCTTCCCAACCCTAACCATTATCTTGGATCAACCAGCCGATATTGGACTATCGCGAATAAAGAGCGCCGATAGATTAGAGAGTGAATCAATTGATTTTCACAATAGAGTCAGACAAGAGTATCTGCAGTTAGCAGCGGTAGACCCTGAGCGATACCTAGTTATAGATGCCAGAAAACCAATTATTGAAATTCACCAAGAGATAACATCTCGAATTACTGAACTATCAAAGAAGAGATAATGAGCGTTTTTGATTCACTGGTAGGCCAGAGCGAGGTAGTTGAGAGACTCAAATTAGCAATTAACGCTGCAAAGAGCGGAAGTTCTTCACAACAAATGGTCCACTCCTGGCTCTTTGTTGGGCCGCCCGGTTCTGGTCGATCAAATGCTGCCATAGCTTTTGCTGCAGCTCTGGTCTGCAGTGAAAGTGGTTGTGGTTTGTGTAGAGATTGCCAGACAGTTCTTGCTGGCACACATATTGATGTTGAGAGATTTAATCCCACCGGATTATCAATAAAAGCCGAAGAGGTTCGGGAATTGATAGCAAGATCTGCTTGGTCACCATCAGTTGGTTCTTGGCGAATTGTTATTATTGAAGATGCTGATAGATTAACTGAGACTGCAGCCAATGCGCTATTAAAGACGATTGAAGAACCAGAGACTCATACACTTTGGCTCTTGTGTGCTCCTACTTTAAGTGATGTATCGGTAACTATTCGATCCAGATGTAGGCATCTTCAACTGCGAACTCCATCAAAGGCAAGTGTTGAAGAATTTCTTCTAGCAAATACGAGCGTTGATTCAAAGACTGCAGCTTTTGCAGCTCGAGTTTCCCAAGGACATATCGGACGCGCTCGATTTATTGCAACAAATCAAGATGCTCAATCAAGAAGAAAGCAGATACTTTCTCTAGCTTTCTCATTAAAAGATATCGATTCCTGTTTTAAAGCAGCTTCGCATCTTTTAGATATTGCTCAAGAACAGGCTGAGAGCGAAAATTCGGAGCGAGATAGTAAAGAGCTAAAGCAATTACAAGATGCCTATCAAGGAACAGGGCGCTCACTTGTCTCCGGGGGCTCAAAAGCAATCAAAGATTTGGAAAAAGAACAAAAGTCAGCTGCAACTAGGTCAGTGCGCGATAACTTAGATAGCGCTCTTTTAGATATTGCCACTATCTACCGAGATGTATTGGTGGTTCAAAGCGGCAGCGATGAGATTCTAAATATTGATTTGAAGGCCGAGGTCGCAGAATTTGCCAGCACAAGTACTCCTAAGCGCAGTATTGAGCGGATCGAAGCGTTACTAGAGGCCCGGATAAACCTTGGGCGTAACTCAGCCCCCCTTTCTACCCTTGAGGCTCTGTTTTGCGCTTTGAAGTAGCTTTCGGCATTATCGGCACATGCGCCTAGACCATATCTCTTATGCAGCAACTCATGATCAACTAGTAGATGTAGTTCAAAGGATTGGTTCTCGAATTGGTTCAGCCTTTACCGATGGTGGAATTCATCCAAGATTTGGAACTCGCAACTTCACCCTCGCTCTTAAGAATGGTCACTATCTTGAAGTTGTCTGTCCTTTGGATCATCCAGCAGCTGATGCTTCTGCATTTGGTCGCGTAGTTTCACAGCGCGCTAATGAAGGCGGCGGCTGGCTCACTTGGGTTGTTTCAACAGATGATCTTTCACCAATTGAAAACCGCCTTGGAAGGCAAGCCATTGATGGTTCAAGAAAGCGCCCTGATGGAAGTGAGTTAAAGTGGAAGCAACTTGGAGTTCTTGGAACTCTTAATGACTCTCAGCTCCCATTTTTCATTCAATGGATGTCTAGTGATCACCCATCAACAGATGGCAAGGCAGTTGCTGAGATTGTAAAAATTGAAATTTCTGGCGATGAAAAGACAATTGAAGAGTGGCTTGGCTCAGATCTATCAAAAGCTTTCGATGGTGTTGAAATTCAGTGGGTTGACCCAGCGGTAAATGATGGAGAAACCGGACTTGTAGCTGTTCACCTAGCAACGCCTAATGGCGTTGTACGCTTGGATTAATTCTTACAAAGCTTGAAGCTTTAAAGCATCGCCGCCCTAGCTCAGTCGGTAGAGCGTCGCTCTCGTAAAGCGAAGGTCATGAGTTCGATTCTCATGGGCGGCTCAATTGATTGAAAATTTCGCTAACCTTGCTTCATGGCAAATACCTACGCATATTCAGTGGGCGTTATTGGCGCAGGAGTTATGGGCGAAGCCTTGATTGCGGCAATCCTCAAATCAGGTGTCGTTAGCTCAAAAATTGCGATAACTGATAAAAGGTCTGAGCGAACCAAGGAATTAGAAGTTAAGTACGGTTGTCATGTTGCCACCCTTGAGGAAATTGCATCAAAAGCAGAGAACATTTTCTTAGTTGTAAAACCTCAAGATCTAGATGCGCTATTAGCATCAGTTGGTTCTAAGTTCTTGACAACTCAAAAGGTGATTTCATTTGTGGCAGGTAAAAAGACAGCATTAATTGAAAGTTTCATCTCCAATCCTGTGGCTGTTCTTCGCGTAATGCCAAATACTCCAATGTCAGTTGGTGTTGGTGCTTCGGCGATTTCAAAGGGAAGTTCAGCGACACAAGCAGATGTAAAAGTTGTAGAAGATTTGCTAAAAGCATCAGGAAAAACAATTTATGTGGATGAGAAGTTACAAGATGCCGTAACGGCAACCAGTGGCTCAGGTCCAGCTTATTTCTTTAGATTTGTTGAGGCAATGATTTTGGCAGCCCAAGAGCTAGGGTTAGCAGAGAGCGATGCTAAGACGTTAGTCATTCAGACTATCGCCGGAGCATCTGAGATGCTAAAGCAAGACGGAGCCTCACCTAAAACTCTTCGTGAAAATGTAACTAGTCCTAACGGCACAACTTTTGCTGCTCTTGAAGTATTTGAAAAAGAGGATCTTGTTGGAATTGTGAAGAAAGCAATGCTTGCGGCTCGCAATAGATCTCAAGAACTATCATAGAAATTCAGATAACCTTAGCTAAGACCGAAAAGGAGTTGAGAGCATGGGTTCAGTAGTCAAAAAGCGCCGCAAGCGCATGGCTAAGAAGAAGCATAAAAGCTTCTAAAGAAGACTCGTATTCAGCGCAGAAATAAGAAGTAGTTCTTAGAGTTTTACAAGAACTAACTTTTTAGAAATCGAGGTCACCGCGTAGCGGACCTTATTGATTGTGACTATGGCGCTATCTTTAACATTGTTAAGGATGGCGCCATTGTTTAATTTAGGCGTGGAACTATAGGACCCGACTGAGCAGATTCGATCTTGGCACCCAAAGACCATTCCTTTGCTGTCAATTAAAAGCGGTGAGCCAGGAGTGCCATGCCTTTCAGGTGATAAGCGACTTGGGTAGTCATCTTCATTGACAATAAGAAAACGAACTTCATCAGCGTTAGGTAGGCGCAGACCACTAGCAGCAAGCCAAGCTGCTGCAATCCTACTTCCAGAGTTACTGATCGAAACATCATAGCCTGCAACTGCAACACCATTATCTGGACCATCAAGAGTGGTATAGCTCCAATCTTCTGGATAAATGGAGTTGCGCTTAGCAAGTCTTACTTCACCTTGAGTGGCGACGTTATTTGAGGAGAGCGTTAGAACTGAGTCATAAATTAAATAGACGCTCTTGCCACTAGCAACTGCGCTAAGTGAAAATCCAACATCTCCGGTTGTTCTTCCTTCGCTCTGCCGGTCTCCATCAACAATTTCATATATCCAACCTGTTTTAGTAAGGGCTGCGCCAAGAATAATTCCTTGAGACTCATCTCGATAGAAAACTTGAAGTCCAGCAGGGGTTACGGCGCAGGCGTTAGAAACACTCACATCGCTGGCAGTTTTTCTTCTTACGCTCTCTTGATAATTTTGAATATCATCGCCATCGCCATCTAATGTTTCATAACGCCACTTCTTGCCATCAAATGAGGCATGGCGCAGATCTTTATTTTCAGTATCGGTATAGAAAATATGGAGCTTTTCACTTGCCTTTGCTCCAGTCACGCAGAGTGATACTGGTCCAGCTAGATTTCGATCTGACCGCCCGCCTGCAGTTGAAACACCGTCAACTATCAAACTCTTCCAAGAGTTTCCAACCAATGTCGCCAGTTTGAGATTTCCAGAAATTGCGTCAGAGTAGGCAATAACCTGGTTTTTCTTGAATACTCCAGCAGCTAGGTATTTAACATCAGCCTTCTTATCAATCGTTCTCGTGCTAGAAGTGGCCTGAGGAGTTACTTCATTACTAGTAACAGCGTCGGATTCCCCATTGTCATTTTTAGCTTTAATAGTAAATGAGTAGCTACTTCCATTACTTAACCCAGTAATTTTTGCTGGGCTTTGAGTAAAGCTTCGCTCCTGGCCCCCAGGGCTGATAGTGATTGTGTATCCCGTTACTCGATCAATTCGGCGGCAGTTAGGGGAATCAAAAGTAAGTAGCGCATATTTATCGCCAACCAAAGCTCTGACATCAATTGGTTTTGCCGGAAGGCTTTGAGCTTTATTTGCTGGGGGTTTTAAGAGCATATCTTCAATCATCGCTAGAGCAATATTTCCTGGCGTTCTAAAAACCTCTCCAGAGTCAAGAACTGGAGTCATCGTGGAGTTAGTGCCAGAGGATGCGAAGAGGGCCTCATCAAGGTGTGTAATTGATGAGCCTTCTTCATAAGGCTTTGGTGAATACAATTTAGGCTTAACACCATTGTTAGCAGCAGTTGCTTGTGAGCCAGCCCAGTAAAGCGGAGATGTCATAGCTTTACCAAGCTCCACTGAGCGAGCACAAAAGTCAGTAAATAATCGACCATCACTAAGTTGAACGTATGCATCGTATGGAGTTGGCTGAACTAAATATCCAGTTCCAAAAAACTTGTCATATTCGGCGTTTGATAGAAAGCCCAAGCCATGGCCAATTTCATGTAAAACAGTGCTGGAAAGGTCATAACTAAATCGTCCTGGCCTGCCATCAATTGCGGTATACCAGAGCGCATTTGAATTAAAGCGGAGAACAATATCTGGCTTGCCTGGAGCAAGATCTTTCTTTGCTAAGCGATCTGCCAAAATAGATGGATACCAGAGATCAGAATCTGGAGCTCCATCAAAGGCGTTGAAGTAATCACCAGGACGAGCTGAACCCAAAACTCCATTTATATTTGATGGCTCCCAATGCGCCTCTATTTCAATGGGAACTGTTGATTCAAAATATGAAGCCCATATATCAACGGCATATTTAAAGGCCGCCTTGGCATCTTCTGGTACTCCTATAAATTCAATATTCCACTTAGAGCGAGGTGGCCCAACCTCAACGCTCTCTGCTCTTGGCTGGGCAGTAATGTTTGTAATTTTTCCTGAAGCATATAAGTGGCCCCACTTAGTAGCAGGAATTGATTTAAAGCTAAGAGCTGGAGCTGAAACTGGCGTTAAAAGTGAGAAGGCAAGAGAGAAAATCAAAGCAAGGATGCGAATTACCAAGGCCCTCTGCTTCATAAGCACAAATGCTAGTGGTCTGGAAGGATGGGGGATTATGGACTCAGTAAATCTTAAGGATGCCTATCTACGCGCAGCAAGAGAGCGCCCTGCCCTTGGGATCAACACTGGGCTAAGAGGTGAGGTCAGCCTTGATGAAGCAAGAGCTGAATTAGCCGGATCAATAAGCAGAATCTTGCATAACCTCTTTCAAGACAGATATGGGCCCCTTGTCGGATCATTGAGTGAGCCAACACTTATTGAAATCTTAAAGGGATTTGAAGCCAATCTATCTAGAACTAAGGGCGATGTAACTCTAGTTGCTCAAGAACTCCTAGATCGTCTCTTGCCGCCAACATCAAAGAAACGAAGGTAAAGAACTAACTCTTTGCAGCCTTTGTTGCTGGGTGAATCACAAATAGAGGTAAGTGTTTAGCCTTCCTGCTTTTTTGCGCTTCAATTCTAACCTTGCATAGCTCAGCTAGAGTTTCATAAGCAGAGGCATTCATTAGCTTTGTTAACTCTGTTTTATGAGAGGCATAAACTGGCTCAGCGCCATTATGAGCTTCACTATTTGAAGAGCAGTACCAATCCATATCAGCTCCACCCTCGCCCCAGGCCTCCCGGGTGTATTCACCAATAACAATCACGTCATACTTTTTATCACCGGTACTTCTAGATTCCCATGATCTACGAAGCGGTAGTTGCCAACAGATATCAGGTTTTGTTTCAACAAAGTGTTTATCTTCAGCCAGAGCCAAGTGGTGCAGAGCGCAGCCAAAATACTCATTAGTGAAATCTGACTCATTAAAGAAGATACAGGTCTTATTTATCTTTTTTGTTTTACGGTCCTTATCTAGACCCAACTCTGTAATATTAAATTTGCCATTTTTTCTCGCCACATCAAAGTTTTGCCACATACTTCTTGGAAGACGCTTGGCAGCGGTAGTAACACGTTCTTCATCTTTTTGTCATAGTAATAAGCGCCATCGCTGCAACAGCCATGATCAGAGAGATCCTTATCAATACCTTGGCAGCCCTGGCCAAAAATGCAGTTCCAATAAGAAGTTAGCCAGGTGAGATCGCATTTGAATATCTCATTAGGGTTTTCAGGGTTAACAAATTCAACCCATTCGCGAGTGAAGTTAGTGGGGAACTCTGACATAGGCGTGAAGCGTAGAGGTAATCTTGCCTCTATGGCTAATCCAAAGGATCTAAAGAGTGAGCCAGTGGTCCAAATTTACTCAAGAGAAAATTGCCATCTCTGCCAAGAAGCTGAAAGTGTGGTTCGAGAAGTTCTAAAAGATATTTCCTTTAAATTAGAAGTGATTTATATCGATGGAGATCAAGAGCTAGAAAGACTCTATGGCGAAGAAGTACCAGTAACGTTAATAAATGGGGCAAAGCACGATTACTTTAGAGTTGATAAGAAGCGATTTAGCGAGGCAATACTTCGTCAGCATCAATAATTCTGTAGGAGTATCCCTGCTCAGCTAAGAACCTCTGTCTATTCTGGGCAAAGTCTTGATCAATTGTGTCTCTAGCTACAAGGGAATAAAAGCGAGCACTCCTTCCATCAGATTTAGGTCTAAGGATTCGTCCAAGTCGCTGTGCCTCTTCTTGTCTTGAACCAAAGGTGCCCGAAACTTGTATTGCAATTGATGCCTCTGGTAAATCGATTGAGAAGTTAGCAACCTTTGAAACTACCAGACATTTAATTTCACCACTTCGAAATTTGCCATATAACTCTTCACGTTCTTTTACTGGGGTATCACCTTTAATTATTGGCACAGCAAGCTCTGCGGCAATCTCATCAATCTGTGAAATGTATTGTCCAATAATTAAAACTTGGTCATCTTCATGTTGCTTCGCTAGCGCAATCACAACATTTTTCTTGGTGGCAGTAGTAGCGCAGCTGCGATACTTATCTTCCTGTTCAGCTGTGGCATAAGTTAAGCGTTCATGATCGGTAAGCGTGACTCTTACCTCAACGCAATCAGCAGGTGCGATATATCCCTGCGCTTCAATCTCTTTCCAAGGAACATCAAATCTCTTCGGTCCAATAAGTGAGAAGACCTCACCCTCCATCCCATCTTCACGAACCAGAGTTGCGGTAAGGCCTAAACGGCGGCGAGATTGAATATCTGCAGTAAATCTAAAGATAGGGGCGGGGAGTAGATGAACCTCGTCATAAATAATTAAGCCCCAATCATGGGAATCAAAGAGGTCTAAATGAGCGTAGAGACCCTTCTTTCTTGTGGTCATCACTTGATAGGTAGCAATCGTTACTGGGCGAATCTCTTTCTTTGCTCCAGAGTATTCGCCAATCTCATCTTCATTTAGAGATGTGCGCTTTATTAACTCATCTCGCCACTGTCTTGCAGCAACAGTATTTGTCACCAGAATCAGCGTTGTGGCTTGAGCATGAGCCATAGCAGCTGCTCCCACTAGAGTTTTTCCTGCCCCACAAGGAAGTACTACAACGCCAGATCCACCATGCCAGAAACCTTCGGCAGCAAGTTTTTGATACTCCCTAAGTTTCCAACCATCTTCATTTAGTGAGATTGCATGTGCTTGTCCATCGACATATCCCGCAAAATCCTCAGCTGGCCAACCTAAACGAAGAAGGGCTTGTTTTAGATGACCTCTCTGACTTGGATGAACAGTTACTGTTTCATCATCAACCTTTGTTCCAAGAAGCGGGGCTACTTTTTTTGCCCGCATAACTTCAGTTAAAACCGCTACATCCGTTGAGATAAGAACTAGACCATGTACTGGATGAGATTCAATTCTTAACCTGCCATATCGCCCCATAACTTCTGCAATATCAAGTAATAAGGCATGCGCTACGGCATATCTTGAGTATTTAAGTAAGGTATCAATTACTTGTTCTGCGTCATGTCCCGATGCCCTTGCATTCCATAAACCAAGAGAGGTTAAACGGTAGGTGTGAATGTGTTCAGGTGATTTCTCAAGCTCTGCAAAAGGAGCTATGGCTTGGCGACATTCTGCAGAGAGTGGATGATCGATATCTAGAAGCAGAGTCTTATCGCTTTGAACGATTAAAGGACCTTGAGTCATAGAAGAATTTCTTTAACGAGTGCAGCAATTAAATTTGAGCGAGGCTCAAGGTGTGAGACCAATACATGCTCATTATTTGCATGGGCTCCGCCGCCAAGGGAGCCAAGCCCATCAAGGACTTTGGTATGTATTGCTGCAAAATTTCCATCACTTGCCCCGCCAACACTTGCTGATCCAAGAGGCGCCATTGCTAGCTTTACGGCAACCTTTTCAGCAAGAGCATAGAGCTCACTTGTTGCAGAAGTTTCCATTGGTGGTCGATTAATTCCGCCAGTAATTTCAATTCGAGCATCCTTATTTTCTGGCTTTAAAGCTCTAATTGCCTCCTCTACTCGCTTCATCTCAGCCATTGTGAAAGATCTTGAATCAACATCAAGGCTTGCAAGTGCTGGAACAGTATTAGTTGTGCTTCCAGAGGTCATAACAGTTGGAACCACGCTGGTTCCTAATTCTTTATTCTCTAGAGCAATTAATTTGCTGACAATCTTTGAAATTTCAACAGTTGCATTAATTCCCTTTTCTGGTTCTAAGCCAGCATGGGCTGCTCTGCCATGAATTGTTATCTGATACATAGAAGTTCCTTTGCGACCAATTTTTAGCTTGCCGTCAAGTGATGCTTCCATGACTAATACTGCTTTTGCTTTCTTACTTACTTCCTCAATTAGTTTGCGTGAAGTAGCAGAGCCAGTCTCCTCATCTGTTGTTGCAATAAGAGCAACACGGTCAAGATCTTGACCTCGCATTGCATAGAGAGCTTGGATAAAACCTGATTTCATATCAAATACGCCAGGGCCAGATGCAATATCTCCATCGACTCTCCAGAGCGGAGCAAAAGATCCAATTGGCCAAACGGTATCAAGATGAGTTAGCAGAACAACTTCTGGGTTTTTACTACCAAGCCAGTAGACCGGTCTTCCTGATTCCTGAATTATCTCTGCGCTTGTGCCAACTACCTTCGCTGTAATTTGGTTTGCAACCTCTAAAACTTTTGCGCAGGCAGCAAGATCACTACTAGGGCTCTCGCACTCAACGAGGGCTTGCAGGTCTTTGAGCATCTGATCTCTCATAGGTGAAGTCTGCCGTAATCGTTACTCATGCTGTAGTGACCCCCGTAATTCGAGCTATTTTGAAAGGGGTTATGGCATTAGTTGCATGGTCTCTAGCCACCAAGGTTCCAAGGGAGATTGAGAGCGGGTCAATGATGCGAAGTGAGACTCCGCCATTGGTATCGGCATAGCCAATACGAAGAGAGACGCCTTTTCCTAGATACTCATTAAGTAAATCCATTGTTTCATTGGCTGTTGTTCTAGGGATTTGGCCAACCGGGCGCTGCTCAGCTGCTCGCTCGCCAGTTCTTAACGTTCTAATAGCAACACTTAATATCGCAGATGAAGGCTTACTCAACTCCCCAATAACCCTAGGTGGCTTAGGTCTTGATTTAGAGCGATTAGCTATTGGCATATTAATAACACTTCCCTTGGCATTTTCTCCCGCAGGAAAATACCCAGCGCCTCTTAACTCCTCCATAACTTCTCCGCTTTCACTATCACATATCAAAATCTCTGGAGCAATTTGTCGGAACGTTATATGAGAGAGTTTTTTATCAGAGGTAATTGCCGCAATTAAACTCTGATCTTCACAGCGAATGTAGGTATTGGCATAACCAACTCTAAGCTTTCCATGTTTCTTTGCGACATCACCAATCAAATATTCCAAAGGTTGAGGAATTGCGCTCTTTGAAACCTTATTTAGGAAAGCTCTAATCTCCTCACCTGAATGCCCATGATCTAGGCCGCGCCGAATAGAACTTTCACTAAAGCGATAGACAGTTGCGCCGCCTCGACTTTCAATATCTGCAAAGGTTGAGAGCATTCGAGCAACCTCTATTGTTAGCGGCCCTGGAGCAATAGCTGTGTTATCTGCCTGAACTAAAATATGTTCAACAGGTTTTGGAAGCGCGCCATTGATTCCCAAATCCTCTTCATCTTTCAAAAAACTCATCCCATATTGAGAGAGCGCCCCGCCGCCTGTAATTCCCAGCCACTCAGCTTCTCGAAGAGTCCATTGCACCAACTCTGAGGTTATTGAAATACCGCGCCGGTGTGGATAGCGCCATAGAACAGCTGCCTTAACACTCTCTGGGTTAGCTGAGATTCCAGGGTTTTTAAGAAGCAAATCCAAGGTTAGGTTTCTAATTAAACTGGCATTACTTCTATCAAGTTCACTACTTAAAGCAGTTAAGTTTCGAGATTCACTTCTGCCAACAAGACCAGCAACTCTTGAAGTCACTCTCCAAAGACTTACTAGCTCGCTCCATTGAGCCTCTGGATCTTTGTTTTGCCAGAGATCAAAGAGAGTTGTAGGAATGATCTGCCCATCTGCCTCTAGATTTATTAATCCTGATAGATAAGCAATCTCTGCAATAAATGCAGCACAACTTTCTTCAACTCCTAAGTGATCTGCAGCTTTCTTTAAATCTCTTACTCCAAGCCCTCCTGATTGGCGAGCACTTGGTGATTCCTCTGACCAGAAATTCAGTAGTTCAGCAACCCAGCGCAGAGTATTTGAAATTGAGGCTAACGCTGCTCTCTGGGTATCTACATCTTTAGTAGCCACTCCAGTTATCTTTGGCTCTGTTGGCAATAACTCTTTGTGAACTTTGTTTCCTCGAAGGTAAATCCCAACCTCTCTGGCAAGAGCAACAGTTGAGGTATCAATAGGAATCAAAAGATTATTTTCAAGAAGCCAATTTATTGGCGTTCCTTTCTTTCTAATATCTCCAACTTGCCCTCTTGGCGGGCCCCAAGTTAATTTCTCTAAAACTGCTTTAGCTCCTGCTGGCGCTTTATCTAGTAACTTCAAATCAATCTTTGTCGCTGACTCTGGTCCAAGACCAGCAGGTTCATTTCCAAGCAAATCTCTTACTGCTCTTGGCAATCTAAAACCAGCGCCATCTGAATAGATAAGAGCAAGTGATCGCAGGTGAAGAATTACTTCCTGACTTGCCTTATCGCTAAGGGTGATTACTTCCTTTATTGTGAATGGATCTCTTAGGGCTGCGCAGACTTCAAGGACTTGGAATTGCCATTGATTTAGCGTTTCTAGGGCTCTAAGCAGGCTGGGTGCAGAGCAGGCGCGAGTGGCAAGAGAGCTCATATCTGCAGGAATCGGAGTAATTAAATCTGGGCGGAGAGTAAATAACTTCTCTAGATCTTCATCGCTTCGCTCTCTAAGTTCAGCAGCAAAGGTAGGGCTAAAGCCCGAGGAACTATTTACTACACCTGTTAGCGACATAACTGGCCTACATTACCGAAGAAGTTAAGTCCTTGTCTGCCTGGAAGATTATTTGGAAGATCTTCTAATTCCCGAGGTACAAAAAACCCAGAATCCGGCTAGACGAGAGATAAAAGGACCAATGAAACGATTTAACCAGCGTAGCCTTCTAAAATCATGTACCGGCCAGCTCTGCGCAAATGCAATAATACGAAGTTTGGCATCAGGATTGATAGCTCTTGGATGGCCTACTGCGCTTAGAAGTGGCAGGTCATTATGAGAATCAGAGTATGCAAAACAATCTTTAAGATCTATTCCTCGTTCTTTTGTTAGTTCAGTAATCGCAATTGCTTTCTCTTTGCCATGAAGAAGTTTTCCATTGAGATTTCCAGTGTATTTACCATCTTTCACTTCAGCTTTTGTTCCAATTGCTCCGGTGAAACCAAGGCGCTCTGCAATTAAATTTGCAAAGTCCTCAGGGGAGGCTGTTACTAACCAGACTTCATCTCCAGAACTTAAATGCTCTTTTGCAAGCTCAATTGTTCCTTGCCAAATAGATGGTGAAACAAATTCACTGTAGATCTGCTCTCCAATTATTCGAATCTCTTTAACATCATGGCCACCAATGAAATCTGTTGCAGCCTTTTGAAAGCGGCTAATAACTTCTGACTTTTCAGTTCCAGTCATTCGGAAGCGAATGTTGGCAAGAACCCATGCCCCGATATCTCGCTTGGTGAAAAAACCACGGTTATACATACCCTTACCTAGAAAATAGAGGGTCGATCCACGGGTGATTGTGTTATCTACATCAAAGAAAGCTATCCGTGGCATGAAGTCAGAGTAGCGAAAAGCGCAGTATTACTTCTGCCTTTATGCTTAAGGCTATGAGCGATGAGGCAGCAATTTCACAGAGTGTTCATCTCCTGCGCCATGGCCAAGTTGAGAACCCAAAAAACATTCTCTATGGCCGCCAGCCAGGCTGGAAACTTTCAGAGCGAGGCCATGAAATGGCTAAGACTGTAGCGACCTGGAGTAAAGAGCTCTCACTTGGAGCAATTCATGCATCGCCACTTGAGCGAGCACAGCAAACTGCTGCGCCGATTGCAGCACAACATGGCTTAACAATTAAGACAGATGAGAATTTGATTGAAGCTGAAAATATCTTTGAAGGAAAACCATTTGATGTTTCAGGCGCGATTAAACGCCCAGCTACCTGGCGCCATCTCTGGAATCCTTGGCGCCCTTCCTGGGGCGAGCCTTATAAAGTGCAAGTATCTCGAATGAGTAAGGCTGTTAACGACGCACGCCTAGCAGCAGATGGAAAGATGCTTTACTTGTTTCACATCAATTGCCGATTTGGATTATGCGTCTATCAATTGAAGGAAGATCTTTTCTCCATGATCCAAGAAAACGCCAATGCACACTTGCCTCAGTTACTAGCATTCACTTTGATAAGAGCGGAAAAGTGTTAGGTCTTACCTATAGTGAACCTGCTGCGCATCTACTTCCAGATAATAAAAAATGAGAAAACTAATAATTCTTCTTTGCCTGCCATTACTAATAGCATGTTCGAGCAATGGAGTAACTAGCGGTGATGAACAGGCATTTATCTCAGGAAATGGTGTAGCTACATATATCTCACCTGATAAGAGAAAAGTAGCTCCAGAAATTTCTGGCCCCACTTTAAGTGGTGGAAGCTTTCAAGCAGAGCCAGGAAAGCTATTGATTCTCAATGTCTGGGCTTCGTGGTGCTCTCCCTGTAGGGCAGAGGCAGGAGCCTTGCAAGAACTCTCTGTCGCTTATCCAGAGGTTCAATTCCTAGGAGTTCTAACGAGGGATACTCGAGTAGCTGCGCAATCATTTGTTGATCGCTTTGGCATTACCTACCCCTCATTAACTGATGATGCTATTTTGCTTCAGTTTCATGGACAGTTAATTCCAAATGCCATTCCAACAACCCTAATAATTGATAGTCAATCTAGAGTTGCAGCAAGAATTAGCGGCGAAGTTACTTATTCCTCACTTAAGGAGTTAATTGAAAGAGTAAAGAGCGATGAGTGATTTTCTAGTTAATCAGGTATTTGACGGCAGCCTTCTTGCTGCCAGCTTAGTTGCACTTATTGCAGGTTTAATTTCTTTTGCTTCGCCTTGTGTATTGCCACTACTTCCTGGTTATTTGGGTTATGTATCAGGAGCTTTTGCATCTAAAGGGCGGTTTCTTCTAGGTTCATTCTTATTTGTTCTTGGATTCGCATTTTTATTTATGACCTATGGTGTGGCTTTTGGCGCTCTAGGTGATGCGATATTAAGTAGTTCATCAATTCTTGCGCGCCTTCTTGGAGTCTTAACGATCTTCTTTGGATTAATCTTTCTATTTTCAGAGAAGTTCTATAGATCCTTTAAATTCCCTTTTGTTGCCTCAACAGGACTAATAAGCGCGCCGATTCTTGGCTTTATGTTTGGCCTTGGCTGGACACCATGTATTGGTCCAACACTTGGCGCTGTGCAGACTCTAGCTTTGATCGAAGCTAGCGCAACACGTGGCGCGATTCTTTCTCTCTTTTATTGCATAGGACTTGGTGCGCCTTTTATTTTCTTTGCACTCTTTTTAGAGCGCTCAAATAAGTTTCGTCGTTATCTAATCCAAAGAGGTCAGGTAATTTCAATTATTGGTGGCCTATTTCTTATATCCATTGGTCTGCTCCAAGTATTTGGTCTCTGGGAAGATTTGATGGCATCACTACGCGGCACTATTAGCTCATTTATTCCGGTGATTTAATGAGTGCGCCCGAGCTAGGAACTACATCACTTCTTCGCTTTCTATGGCGTCAATTAACAAGTATGCGCACAGCTCTGATTTTGCTGCTATTACTTGGTGTTGCATCAATTCCTGGATCGATATTTCCGCAGCGAACACAGAGCCCACTAAAAGTTCGTGAATACTTTGATGATGATCCAAACGGAGCTAAGTGGCTAGATCGCTTCTATCTATTTGATGTCTATGGCTCTCCCTGGTTCTCTGCTATCTATCTTCTTCTTTTTATCTCTCTAGTTGGTTGCGTATTACCTAGATCTTTTCATTATTTTAAAGAGATATTTAAAGCTCCCCCTGCTGCTCCATCAATACTAAACACAATGGAGAGTTTTCAAGTAAGCCCAGCCAGTCTAGAAAGAGCTGAAGCATGGTTAAAGAAAAATAGATTTAGGATTTCAAAAACAAGTGATTCAATATCAGCAGAGAAAGGGTATTTAAGAGAGACTGGCAATTTACTCTTCCATCTATCTTTAATTGTAGTTCTACTAGGCATTGCTGGAAGTTCAGTATTTGGAATGAGAGGTGAGGCGATTGTCAATGTTGGCGAGCGATTTATTAATACTCCAACAAATTATGACAATCTCACCCCAGGACGGTTCTTTTCTCTTGAATCTCTTCCAACTTTTACTATTAGAGTAAATAATTTTTCAGCCACTTATGACCGTAAAACTTCTCAAGCCTTAGATTATGAGTTAAAAGTCACCACTAAAGATTCTCTGGATTCATCTGAAGTTAATCAGATAGTCAAGGTAAATAAGCCGCTCACCTTTGGCTCAACAAGGGTTTATCTTCAAGCTAATGGTTACTCACCTCTTGTTACAGTTAGAGATAGCGCAGGTATTGTTAAATTTGAAGGCCCAGTTCCATTTCTTCCCCAAGATTCAAACTTAAGTTCAATAGGTGCAATCAAGGTTCCTGATATGGAGCCACAGATTGGTTTTGTAAGCTCTTTTTTCCCAACTGCTGCAAGAGATGAAGTTCGCGGTGGCTTCTCTTCATTTCCTGAGCTACTTGATCCAAGGCTTCTAGTTTCAGTTTGGAAGGGAGATTTAAAGATGGATGATGGCGTTCCACAATCCATCTATCGAATCGACACTACAGATATGGAGCGAATTGGACTCTGGGCGCTAAGCATCGGTGAGAGCTACTCCTTTGAGGTGGGGTCAATCACACTTAATGGAGTTGTTCCTTGGGTAAATCTTCAAGTGGTTAGAGATCCCGGCAAGCAATACGCTCTAATTGGAAGTATTCTCGCCATTGTTGGTCTTCTTATCTCACTCTTTATTCGTCAGAGACGGATATGGGTTAGAGAAGTTGGGGGCAGTTTAGAAATCGCAGGGCTTGCTCTTA
This sequence comes from Clavibacter sp., assembly GCA_003569145.1. GTDB lineage: Bacteria > Actinomycetota > Actinomycetes > Nanopelagicales > Nanopelagicaceae > MAG-120802. The sequence goes on from BGOH01000004.1 coordinate 162,369, forward strand.
ATAAGCTACCAGGGCTAGAAGATGAGATAGGTAAGATGATTCAAGAGTTAGGTGATCAAAAGTGAGTCAGAGCGATTGGGCATATCTATCAAACGATCTAATTTATGCCGCTCTTGCTCTCTTTGCGCTTTCATTTCTCTCCTACACCTATGAAACTGCATTTTCACTACGTGCAAATAAAATTTCAGGTGATAAACATTTAGATCGAAGCATTACCACTAAATCAAGAAAAGTAGCCAGCATCGTATTCTTATTAGCAACAGCATCCCTAACTCTGGCGGTAATTGCGCGTGGAATTTCAGCTGAGCGAATACCACTTGGCAATATGTATGAATATTCAATAACAGGCGCAATGACATTTGCATTGGCATATTTAATAATTGGGCTTAAATATGACTTAAGTTGGCTTGGTCTACCTAGTTCAATCCTAATTCTTTTAATTCTTGGAACAGCTATCACTCTTTTATATAGACCAAGTGCTCCACTAGTTCCAGCGCTGCAATCTAGCTGGTTAGTGATTCACGTATCTTCAGCAATTCTCTCTGGTGGAATCTTTTTGCTTTCAAATACGGTAGCTGGCGCTTATCTCTGGTTAGATCGTATTGAGAGAAAAGGCGAGAGAGGTGAGTTTGCAAAAAGACTTCCATCTCTTGAGAGCTTAGATCAGCTTTCATATCGCTTAGTAGCATTTGTCTTTCCGCTATGGACCTTTGCAGTTATCTCTGGCGCTATCTGGGCAGAGGCAGCTTGGGGTCGCTATTGGGGATGGGATCCAAAAGAGACTTGGGCATTTATTACCTGGATTCTCTATGCCTCATATTTACATGCGCGAGTGACCGCAGGATGGAAGGGAAGAAAGGCAGCTTGGCTCTGCCTAATTGCTGGATCTTCTTATCTATTTAATTATGTTTATATCAATGTATGGGGAAGCGGAAGACATACCTATAGCGGTCTATAGATCAAACTTTGCTCGCTGGCCCTCTGGGACTAAGTGAAGATACTTCTCGCTATTTTTCTTAATATAGGCAGAGACAAAAGAACAGTAAGGCGCAACCTCAAGATTTTGCTCAAGTGCTTCATCTAAAGCTTCTTTTATTAGTTGACTGCCCAACCCTTTACCACCAAATCTAGGATCTATTTCTGTATGGGTATAGGAAATCTTTTGATTAGCAATCTTAAACTCTGCAAAGCCTGCTAGCTCTCCATCAAAATAGATTTCAAATCTATTGAGCACTTCACTTTTCAAGATAGAAATACTCATAAGAGCACCGTATCAAAAAGGACTATTGTTGATAAGAAACCCGCCATACTCCATAATTCTGATATGTCTACTGAGATAACTGTTACAGAACTCTCAAGCGATGATTGGCCTCGTTTAAGAGATCTGCGACTAGCAGCCCTTGCTGATAGCCCAGCAATACTTGCAGGCAAATTAGATGAAGAACGAAATTTCACAGAAGAGCAATGGCGAGAGACTTTCAAGAAACTTTCATATGTTGTGGCATCAATTGATGGAAAAGATGTAGCAATGATTAACGTAGAAAACTTGGTAGGAGACTTTGGGGCAACATGTTGGCTTGGTGGTCTCTGGTCTAATCCAGAGTATCGAGGATCTGGCGCAGTTAGAGCGATTTTTAATTACATGGATTCTGTCGCTAGTAAACGTGGCTGGATGGTTCAAGGTTTGGGAGTGATGGAGAGCAATACCAGCGCCATTGCAGTTTTTGAAAGTATGGTTTTACCAAACGAGGCGACCGCGTTGAAAGTAGAGGAAAGCAGGAAACTATTACTTTAGAATGATTAAGAGCTTATAACTTCCCAAGAAAATCAGGATTATCATCTGGCGGAATAATTTTCCGCTTGCGCCTTCCGCGCCCGTTTCCTTTTGGGCGACCAGCAATAATCCAGGCAATAGATCCAATAGCTGGCACAAAAATAATGATGACTAGCCAAGCCCATTTAGGCAAACTTCTAATGTTATTTTCTGAAGTGCGCGAGCATCAATGATGCTAAATATCATCAAGCCAGAGTGATAATTGCAGCTATTACTGCCCATTTGACCATGGATTTATTTTACCGCGCAATTAACAAGGCTGCTAAAGAAAGAGCTGCAGAATAAATAATCTGAATTCGACCAGTTTTAGCCAGGAGGTCCACTAGTTCTATCCCGCTTGCGCCTTGCTTTACTGAATCTAACAGATTTAATCGCAAGTGGCGCGCTTATTAAAGCTATTAGGTAGTAGGGGGAGAAAATACTTAAAGCAGCTGAAATCACTAGAGCGAAGAAGATTAGCCATCGTATAAATCGCGGCTCTGGACATCGCCGATGATTACTGCCAGGGTCTCTTTCCTACCTGAGCATCTTTAGGAAGATCTCTTAAGTTTATTTAAGGTAAGAATTGCACATGAGAGAGCACCTAGAGCAAATGAAGCAAGAAGGACCTCTGATGATAATTGCTCAACATGAACGAAGTAAGTTCCATTTGTAGCAATAACTCCAAAGAAGATAAATACTGAGACCTCGCCAAATCCCATATATCCATAAGGTTTAGAACCAGCGGTATATCCCCAAGCAGCAGCGATTGAGATTAAACCAATTGGAATTAGCGCCCAGGAAGTTCTATAAGAGAGCAAAAGCCCAGCGAGGGCTGCTAGAGCAAAGGATAGGAAAGCTGCATTTCTTACTTTGATTGGTTTTGAAAGCCCTGATGCCACCAAGCGAATTGGTCCAACTCGGTCGTTATCAGTGCCTTTAATTCCATCTGAATATCATTTGCATAATTGACTCCAATTTGAAGGAATAAGCAACGATTAAAGCTAGAAAAAGTGAAGTAGTGAAGCGTTATAGCCAGCGAATGCAGTGCCAACTAATACTGGCGCTATTGCAGCATAGAGCGTTTTGGGTCTTGCTCCCTGTACCCACTGCTCAGCTGTTGTCATCACTTAACTTTCTTCTATCGGGCTTTCCTATCGTTAGATAAGGAATATTAGAAACTCTTACTAGCTCCTTTGGTGAGGCATGAGAGCCGAATTTACTAGTTAACTTACTTCTTACCTCATCGAGTGCAATATTGCTGGTGTGGCGATACAGAGCTTCTCTCCCCATTCAGCATCTCTGATTTAGCAAAGGCCACGATTGGGAAGTTGAATACTCATCTTGCAGATAGCTCTCGATAGCACTTAGGGAAATTTTTCACCGCCCGAGATAATTTGATCATCTGCTCTTGCCTCAACTACTAAATCTCCATCTTGGATAAAACCCAAGTCACTGTCATAAACCAACCATCTTGAATAGGAAAGCCGCCCTCCAAATAACCATAGGCAATCTGTGGGCCTTTAAGAGCAATTCGCT
>BGOH01000005.1 GCA_003569145.1 Clavibacter sp.
GTGTCAGAACTGTGAAGTCGATAAGACAAAAGGTTGCCTCACTTAGCGGCGGCCAGAGACAAACTGTTGCTATCGCAAGAGCGGTGCTCTGGAACAGCAAGGTAGTAATTCTTGACGAACCAACTGCTGCGCTTGGAGTTGCTCAAACTGAACAAGTTCTCAACTCGTAAGACAACTAGCTGATAATGGGCTAGCCGTCATTGTAATTAGCCATAATCTCAATGATGTTTTCCAAGTAGCAGATAACATCGCTGCAATGTATCTCGGGAGTATGGCTGCGCAAGTAGAGAAGAACTCAGTAACTCAAAATGATGTAGTGCGTCTCATTACTACTGGAGCGCAAAAATGAGCCAGGATTTAAATATCAAACAATCAGCTAACGATTGGTGGAGCAAGGTCAAAGCCGGCCAAGTTGGTGCACTTCCAGCCCTGCTTGGACTATTTGTTCTCTGCATCGTATTTGGCACTCAGAGCTCGGTATTTTTAACGCCAGGAAATCTAGCCAATTTACTTACCCAGGCAGCGGCAGTAATTGTCATTGCGATGGGCCTAGTTTTCGTGCTCTTACTTGGAGAAATTGATCTCTCTGCTGGTTATGCCGCAGGAGTTTGCGGCGCCCTCTTGGTAATCATGATTACTGAGATGGATTATCCCTGGTATCTGGCATTTCCAATCAGTGTTCTTGCTGGAATTCTCCTAGGAGGCGTTATTGGATATTTAGTTGCCCAATTAAAGATTCCTTCATTCGTGGTAACTCTTGCAACATTCCTAGCTTTCCAAGGGCTATTACTTCTCTTGGTTGGAGAGGGCGGAACAATTCGTATTGAAGATCCAGTAATTCTGGCAGTTGAGAACAAGAACCTCTCAGTTTCCTATAGCTGGATTTTCTTCCTTCTCACCGCCGGCGCTTATCTCCTCTCTGGCTTACTGAAATTTAGAAAGCGCAAAAAAGCTGGTCTAGTTGATAATTTATTTAAACTCTGGGTAATAAAGACTTTTGTTTTAATTGCTATTGGAACTCTGGCCACCTGGGCCTTAACTGTAGAGCGCAGCAATAATCCAGATTTGGTAAGTCTTCGAGGAATTCCTTATGTAGTTCCGGTAATTCTGGTTCTTTTAGTTGGTGCTACCTTCGTTCTTTCTCGCACCTCATTTGGCCTTCATATCTATGCAGTTGGTGGAAATGCTGAAGCTGCTCGCAGAGCTGGTATTAATGTCAAGATGGTAAGAATTACAGCATTTATGATCTGTACTGGTTTTGCAGCAGTTGCAGGAATGATCTTTGTATCAAGAGCAAATTTCCATCTCACCAACAACTGGTGGAAGTTCAACGCTTCTTTATGCAGTAGGCGCTGCAGTTATTGGCGGAACAAGTCTTTTTGGTGGAAAAGGAAAAGTTAGTGATGCAATCCTCGGCGGTATCGTTGTAGCAGTTATTGATAATGGTATGGCGCTACTTGGCTATCCAGCTGGAATTAAGTTCATGGTTACTGGCGCAGTTCTTCTAATCTCAGCAACTATTGATGCTGTCTCTAGGCGAGGAGCGAGCACGAGCCTAAAGGCTAAGTATTTAAGTACTTTCCAGCGGTTTTTGACTCTGGCAATTACTGGGTATCCTTACGCCTCCAACTCTTGCGGGAGTGGTGAAATGGCAGACACGCAGGTCTTAGGAACCTGTGCTTCGGCGTGTGGGTTCAAGTCCCACCTCCCGCACCAGTAGTGCTTCTGGATACATAAAAAGAAAAGAAATTAAATTCTAAATAATTCTTTCTCAGATCTTTGCTGCTGCAAAACCTTTCTCAAGATCAGCAATAATGTCGGAGATGTCTTCAATTCCAATGCTTAGTCTTACCATCCCTGGCGTAATTCTTGCGCTGCGCAGCCCATCTTCGCCAAGTTGGGAATGCGTAGTAGAGGCGGGATGAATAACTAGAGAGCGAACATCACCAATATTTGCCACATGGCTAAAGAGCGAAAGCCCCTCAACAAATTTCTTACCAGCTTCTAGTCCGCCCTTAATATCAAAAGCCATAACTGCTCCAGCGCCTTTGGCTGCATACTTCAATGCATTTGAATGCCAAGAAGAACTTGGCAGACCTGAGTAGCTAACTGACTCCACTTGATTGTGTTTTGCCAGCCACTGGGCAACTGCTAGGGCATTTTGTAAGTGGCGATCCATTCTCATACTTAACGTCTCTAAACCTTGCGCCAAAAGCCAGGCATTAAATGGCGAAACGCTTGGTCCTAAATCTCTCAGCAGTTGCAGTCTGCATTTAAAGATATAGGCGACATTTCCAAATGATGATCCCACTCCTAGATCTTTTGCATAAACCATGTTGTTATAGCTGCCATCTGGTTGATTAAAGCCAGGAAATTTCTCTGGATTCTTGGAAAAATCAAAATTTCCTGAATCAACTATCGCCCCTACCATCGCGCTGCCATGGCCAGAGAGAAATTTAGTCGCTGAATGAGTAACGATATCGGCTCCATAATCAAAGGGGCGGGTGACATAGGGCGTAGCAATAGTGTTATCAACAATCCAAGGCACTTGCGCTTCATGGGCAACGTTGGCGATTTTTTCAATATCAAGAGCTACGCCTAATGGATTAGAAATTCCTTCACCAAAGAAAGCCTTGGTATTGGCTTTACCGCTCGCTTCCAAGAATCCATATCGCTAGCATCTTCAACGAAGGTAAATTGAATACCGAATTTTGGTAGCGTGTATTTAAATAAATTGTATGTCCCGCCATAAACATAAGGGCTTGCCACAACGTGATCGCCGGCTTCGGCAACATTCATAATTGCAAGAGCGGTAGCTGCCATTCCAGATGAAACTAGCAGTGATGCGATTCCTTTCTCTAAGGTTGCAAGTCTCTTCTCTACTGCATCTTGAGTTGGATTATTAATTCGGGTGTAAACATTTCCAGCTTCTGCCACCCCAAATAGATTTGCAGCATGGGCAGTGTCGCGAAATTGGTAAGCAGTAGTTTGATAGATAGGAAGGGAGCGAGATCCGGTAGTTGGATCTGGTGTTTGTCCTGAGTGAATTTGTTGGGTATCAAACGACCAGTCTTGATTCTCTGACATAGCTAACCTCTTCGTTGAAGTTTTCGCCGAATTCAACCCTCAGCGGCACATTCTGTGCTTTTGCTCTCAGAATAGTAGAAATTTACCTAAATGTATGCACAGCGCCATAGAAATCTGTATTTTCCTTAATCGCTTTTTATTCAAGACAGCGTTAGATTAGCGCCATGACAAAGGCGTCATCGCAGGATTCTTCACGCGCAAAATCGCCATCTCTAGAATCTCCCCTAGCAACAGCGCTCTCACAATTAAGAAGAGCTATTGATCAATTAAAACTCTCTGAAAATGATTGGAATACCCTTTCAACTCCGCGCCGCATATTGGAAGTAGCTGTCCCCTTGCGCCGCGATGATGGTCGTGTTGAGATGTATAAGGGCTATCGAGTTCAATATTCAACAACCCGCGGGCCTTCTAAGGGCGGCGTTAGATTCCATCAAGATATCGATCTAGATGAAACAGTTGCACTTGCAATGCTTATGACCTGGAAGTGCGCACTTACCAATCTTCCTTACGGCGGAGCTAAGGGCGGAGTTGCAGTAAATCCTAAAACTCTCTCACTTGCTGAAAATGAAAGATTAACCAGGCGCTACACCTCAGAAATTCTTCCAATCATTGGTCCAGAGCGCGATATTCCAGCCCCCGATGTGGGAACTGATGAACGCAATATGGCTTGGATGATGGATACATATTCAGTGAATGCTGGATTCTCTGTCCCTGGAGTTGTTACTGGAAAACCAATTGTTCTTGGCGGATCTCTTGGAAGAACATCAGCCACTGGAGATGGCGTAGCAATTTCAGTTCGCGAGGCGCTAAAACTTAAAGGAATTGATCCAAAGGGTGCAACGGTTGCTATTCAAGGTTTTGGAAAAGTTGGATATTGGGCGGCCCTTGCCTTAGAAGAAATGGGACTAAAGGTTGTTGCAGTCAGTGATGTCTCAGGTGGTGTTACTGGATTTAAAAGCGTTACTGATTTGCACAAGTATGTGCAAGAAAATGGCACGCTCTCTAATGCTCCTGGAACAGATCGCCTGACTAATACTGAGCTACTTCATCTCGGGGTTGATGTTTTAGTTCCTGCCGCTCTATCTGATGCGATCACTGAAGCAACTGCTAGCGGAATTAAAGCCAAGATTGTTGTTGAAGGAGCCAATGCTCCAACAACTCCCTCTGGTGATGCAATAATGAACGAGAACGGAGTGCTAGTTGTTCCAGATATTTTGGCAAACTCTGGCGGTGTAATCGTCTCTTACTTTGAATGGGTTCAAGATAAACAAAATTATTTCTGGAGCGCCGAGGAAGTTAAGACCAACCTAAGCACCATCTTGATGCGAGCTATCACTGAAGTGGCCGATAAGGCCAAGGATGAGAAGCTGACTTGGCGCGAAGCGGCCAATATGATCGGTGTGGCCCGCGTAGCCCAGGCCCATCGCCTCCGCGGCCTCTACCCATAATCAAGCGCTTCACCCCATTTTCAAGCTAGAGCCAGTCGTGGGAAGATTCACGCCCCCCGAAAGTACTTACCAGAAGTGCTGAACTAATGAGGAGCTGAATAAAGTGGCAGATAAGAATTTTTTATCATGGGTTGGATTTAAGGGCGAAGAAAGTGATGCCAGTAAAACAAATCTTGCCACCGGATCAGCCTCGCTAGAACGCATCCGCGAACTTGAATCCCAGTTAAACGATCTTCGTTCCCGCCGCGACATCACAGGGCTAACCAAGGAAGAGTTTGAAATTCTGGCCACCGAGACTGCGATGTCTATTATTCGCACTGCTCAACAGCGCGAAGCTAAAGCAAACTCAAGTGCTGAGAAAGTTTTAAACGAGAGTAAGAAACTAGCAAGTTCAACCCTAGAACAAGCTGAAGCAAAAGCTAAATCACTTCTATCTCAGGCTGAGTCGCGCGGTCGTAAATACATTGAAGCAGCAGAGAGTGATGCTTCAGATATCATTTCAAAAGCAACTTCTGAAGCTGAAGACCTTCTTGCCAGCAAGAAGCGCGAAGGTGGCGCAATCACAGCTAATGCCAAAAGAGAGGCAGAGCGTTTAATTCTTGATGCCAGCACTGAAGTTTCAGAGTATAGAAACTGGCTCGCTGGAGTTATTTCAGAGGCTGAGCGCTTATATCGAATTCAGAGTCAATCACTTGATTCAGCCGAAAATGCGATTTCTCAATCTAGACAGAGACTTGAGAGCGCATTTAATCGACTAGCAGAGCTACAAAAGCAGGTTGTCTCAGCAATTTCTGCAGATGGCACACCAAGTGCGGATGCCAAGGTGGCTGCAAAGATTAGCGCTGCGAAAAATGGTGAAGCCAAAAGTTCAGCAAAGAAAGCTCCAAGTAAGAAGAGCGCAACTAAGAAACGTCGGTGATGTCTTCTAGCGCTCGCTATATCCACTCAGTTGATGGCCTTCGCGCCGTTGCAGTTCTAGCAGTTCTGCTCTATCACCTAGGCATTGATTGGATTCCAGGGGGTTTTCTTGGAGTTGATCTCTTCTTTGTAATCTCAGGTTATGTAATTACTGGACTCATTCTTGACTCGATCGAAAGATCAGGCACTCTTGATCTAAGAGCCTTTTATTTAAGTCGCATAAGAAGATTACTTCCAGCTCTAGTTGCCATGATTATCTTCACCCTTCTCTTTATCGGAGTTTATGCACCAGAGACAGTAAGGAGATTCGTCTCTGATATTGGATATGTCTTATCAGGTTCTATGAACTGGGCTCTGGTTGCAAGGCAGCAAGATTATTTTGAAAGCATTGGCCGCCCTCCTTTATTGCAGCACACCTGGTCGCTAGCAGTTGAAGCACAGTTTTATCTGATCTGGCCGCTAGTTCTTCTTTTTATCTTGAAGTACTTCGGAAAAAAGAGAGTTTCAATTGTCGCTCTTGCCATCGCCATTGCATCAGGGGTTGCTCTCTTTGCCTACTCAGTGCAGATTGACACTCAAGCATCAGCAATTAGCCATGTCTACTTTGGCACTGATACTCACTCCATTGGATTATTTCTTGGATCTGCATTAGCTGTCAGTTGGAAACCAGCAAATCTCACCAGAGAGATAAGCAAGAGAGCTCAAGACTTCATTGATCTAATTGGGGTAGTTGGTTTGCTTGGGCTACTTGGAACATTTCTCTTCATCAATGAAAGTGATCCAACGCTCTATCGAATCGCATTCCCACTATCTGCTCTATTTGGATGTGCCACGCTAATCTCAGTTGTTCATCCCGCATCTAGATTTGCACCAATACTGAGCACTAAGGCGCTGATTTGGATTGGAGAGAGATCCTATGGAATCTATCTCTGGCACTGGATTGTCTTTCAGTTAACCAGGCCATCACTTGATTTAGTCGGAGATGATTGGGCTCTCTATGCCTTAAGAGTATTGATTGTGTTTGCCCTTGCCGATATTTCGCTTCGCTACATCGAAATACCAGTAAGACGTGGATATTTCGAACTATGGTTCCGCGGCATGAAATATCGCACCAAGGCAGTGCGAATCAGACAGAAACTCTCAACGATATTAACGGTAGTTGCTTTACTTGGCGCAACGACTCTGGTTGCAAATGATGGAATAAGAAAAGCTGATGAAATTGCAGCGCAAGAGAAATTAGCAGCCGAGGTTTCAGAACCTGTTGATCAAGTAATCACCAACCCTGATAGCCCTGGGCTCTGGGTCACAGGAGATTCGGTAATTCTTGGCATCAGAAATGTTCTAGCTCAATTTGAGCGAATTGAATTAATAAATGCCAGAGTTGGCAGACAAATTGGTGAGCTGATTGAAGTTGCAAGAACGGATCAGCAATTCGTTGGCGCCTCCCCAGTGGTACTAAATCTTGGAAACAATAATCGCTTGGTCGAACGCGATGTTGTGGAGCTCATGGAAGTAGTTAAGAATCAGCCAAAAATCATTGTAGTAAATACTGCTGTTCCAAGATCTTGGAAGGGTGAAAATAACGCACTAATAAAGAGTGTCACCTCGCGATATCCCAATACAATCTTGGTTGATTGGGATTCCATATCAGCAAATCATCCAGAGTTTTTTGCCTCCGATGGAGTTCATCTAAATCCGCCAGGAGTTAATGCTTATGTCTCTGCAATTCGCGAAGTTTTACAGAAATAAAAGACCGCCTCTCTTTTTTTTAAAGAGGCGGTCAATTTTAGTAATTAATTAGTTCTGATACTTGCCCTTTAGTGAGAACTTAGCAGCATCAACTTTTGTGCCATCTGAATAGACAGATTGCAGCAGGAACTGAGTTCCGCCTTCATCACTTGCAAGTGCGATATCAAATGAGAGCTGATCTGCTCCAACTGTTGAAACTTCAACAAAGTCAACGGCGTTATAGGAGACAGACACGGCATAACCAGTTAATCCATCACTTGCAGCAGGTGCCTTCCAGCGAAGTGTTACTCCCCCAGATGCATTTCTAATTGCAACAAAGCCAGTAGGAGCTTCATAAGCTGTAATTGCAGGCTCTTCGCTTTCACTCTCTGATGGTTCAGCACTTGGCTCCTCAGAAACTGTCTCTGTTGGAGTTGGCATTGCGTCATCATCATCACTTGATGAGTTAGTGAGTGCAAAAATTGCTAGAAGGACAACTCCTGCAATAACTAGAAATAGAACGCTATTTGACTTCTTTGCCGGTGCTTGCGCCGCTGGTGCGCTCGCGCTCTTTGCTGGAGCCGGTGTTGATGAAACTGAAGTTGCACCTCTTGTTGGAACAGGTGGAATTACAATCTTTGAAAGATCATTTCTTGAGCTTGCTTTCTTCGCACTTCTCTTTGCAGGGCGCTTAGCTGCGGCTTTCTTAGGCGCACGCTTACTTGCCTTCTTAACAACTCTCTTCGCAGCTTTCTTCGCTGGGCGCTTTGCAGGGGCCTTCTTAACGCGCCGCTTTGCAGAAGCTTTCTTCTTTGCCGCCACTATAACTCCTTCGCTCTAAAACTTTGGGCACTTGCTCTTAGTAATCTAACTAGGAGCGCGCTTTTCTATTCCAAGCCTACCTGCGAGTGTGCACTTTCAACGGTTATGAAAGGGAGAGAAAAGGTGAAATTTTTGGGGCTATTTGCGCTAAAGCTTTGCCTCTATGGCTAATTGAATCCTTCATTTCAGGGCTCATCTGCGCAGTTGTGATATCAAAGCCCGTTGGTTGAAATATTGGGTCATAGCCAAAACCTTGATCTCCTCTGGGGCTATCAATTATCTGAC
>BGOH01000006.1 GCA_003569145.1 Clavibacter sp.
GTAGATATCGCAGGGGCGGTTCAGGAAAAGATTGAATTAAATGAAGGGCGCTTTCCCAAGGGATAACCGGCCAAATTGCCCCCCAAATACCTAAATTTGCCTTACCTATACCAATTTGTTATCTAAATATCGTCGCTTTTAGCCCCACCAGGCGTAGGTTCATGCCTGTTCAAAGCCCATCGGGGCTTGGAGAATAGGAAGTTCGATGTCGAACGAAGTCACAGAGAACGGCGTATCGCGACGCACAGTTCTCAAAGGCGCAGCCCTTGCGGTATCGGTCTTGTTGGTGGAGGAACTCTTCTAACAAGTTGCGGTAGCGATAAGGCAAGCGGTCCAGTTACTTTCACAGCTAGAACAAATGATGAAACTGGTCTAAAGATTGCGCAAGCCCTAGCCGATGCCTATACGGCAGAGACAGGCAATCAAGTAACAATGCAGGGATCAGGAGATACCAATGCATTCCAAGATGGAATCTCACAGTATCTTCAAGGAACACCAGATGATGCATTCCAATGGATGGCCGGATTTAGAACTAACTTCCGCGCTGATCAAGGTCTGCTAGTTGATGTTTCAGATAATATTTCAAACCTTGGCGATCAAATGCCAGCAGGTTTCGTCAGTGGAGCAACAAATCCATCTGATGGCAAGCAATACATCATCCCAACAACTTGGTATCCATGGGGTCTTCACTATCGTAAATCAACAATGAGCGAGCTTGGACTAGATCCAGAAAATATCGCTACATGGGATGATTTCATGAAGCTTCTAGAAGGAACCCAGAAGAAGGGCCTTATCGGATATGCCATGGGCGATAAGGGCGGATGGGAAGCGATGGGAACATTCTCCATCATCAACGTTCGTTTGAATGGCTATGACTATCACATTGATCTACTAAATGGTCGCCAGAAGTGGACCGATCAGAAGACGATCGATACCTTCAATCAATTCGCAACACTCATCCCTTACATGAATAAGAACTTCCTCGATATTTCATGGGATGGAATGCGCGATCTTCTACTACAGAAGAAGTGCGGAGCGATGATGATGGGCTCCTGGTGGGCTAATGACTTCTTGGCTAAATCACAAGAAGATTACGATGATCTATGGATCGTTCCATTCCCAGAGATCAACCCTGAATTTGCCCGTGATTCAATTGATGCACCAGTTGATGGAGTTTGCGCAGCAGCTAATGGCTCAAACCCTGCAGGTGGAGCAGCATTTGCTGAATGGTGTGGCAGTGAAGCAGGAATGCTTGCAGCACAAGGTGCTGGAGATACCTCGCTCTATGCAAATAGCCGCCTAGATACTTCAGGTTATGACGCATTTAATAAGCAGAAGCTGGCTGTTATCGGTGAAGCGAAGAACGTTATGAACTTCCTTGATCGTGATTGCCGCAATGACTTCGCAGGAACAATTGTTGGTCCTGCAATCCAGAACTTCTTAAAGAATCCTAAGGATGTCAATGGCATCGTTGATGGAATGCAAGAAGCATGGGATGCGCTACCAGAACTATCTTAAGATAGAGTAATTGCATGACCCTGACGGCGGCGAAGAGTAAATCTCGCCGCCGTCGGGCATTTACTAGAGGTGATCGCTTCACCCTCTCCATGTTTGTTGGAGTGCCAGCTTTTCTTCATATTCTCTGGGTTTGGATTCCCGCTCTATTAACAATCGCTCTCTCATTTACTTATTGGAATGGCGTTCAGCTCTCTAATATTCGCTGGGCCGGCCTTGCTAACTACGACACTATCTTTACTGCATCACCACAGTTCTGGTCGGCGATGCGAAACAATACTTATTGGCTTCTTTGGTTCTCACTGATTGCAACCCACTTGGAGTATTGCTTGCCTATCAAGTGGATCGAAGAATTAGAGGCCATAAGATCTATGAATCGGTTTATTACATCCCAGTAGTTTTATCCCTTGCTGTAATTGGAATTATCTGGCGCTTCATGCTTGGGCCAACCGGACTTGTTCAAGTTCTTCTTGGCTATCCTGGAATTGAAGATGCGATACCGATCTTTGGTAACTATGACATCAATACCTATGTGATCTTATCTATCGCCTCCTGGCGCCATATCGGCTACATCATGCTCCTTTATTTAGCAGGGCTTAAATCAGTTGATCCCTCACTTCGTGAGGCTGCAGCTATCGATGGCGCAACAGAGTGGCAGAGCTTTAAAAAAGTCGTGCTTCCTGCGATGAAGCCAGTGAATGTGATCATTATTGTCATCACTGTAATTGAGTCTTTAAGAGCCTTTGATCTGATCTATATCATCTATGGCACATCAACCGGATGGCCGATATTAGGTATGTTGGTATTTCAAAATATCTATGGCCAATCAGCCTCGATGCTAGGTGCGGCATATGCCGTCATTCTTCTCCTTCTTAGTATTACTCCGATCGTCTTTTATCTACGCACAGTGTTTAGGGATGATGTATGAGTACTATCGTTAGAGATCAGAAGTATAAAAATAAGCAGAAGCGCAAAGATGCCCTCATCACCGTCTTTATAGCGCTCTTTGCCTTTATCTGGATGATTCCAATTCTCTGGACTGTCTGGACTTCACTAAGGCCATATGAAGACATCATTCAAAAGGGAGTCTGGTCTAGGCCAGATACTCTAAATCTAAATAATTATGTTGAAGCATTCCGCCTTATGGAGATCTGGGGATATTTAAGTAATTCATTTATTGTGGCAATACCTGCCGTGATTCTGACCCTCTTTTTTGGCTCACTTCTGGCATTTGTTATTACTAGATACTCGTTTAGATTTAATCTCTATCTATTGCTGCTCTTCACTGCTGGAAACCTGCTTCCAGTCCAGCTGGTCTATGCCCCGTTATTTAAGATGTATATCTGGTTTGGTGATTTAGTTGGAAATAGAAATGTGCTCTATGACAGCTATATTGGACTTATCTTGATCCATGTTGCACTCCAGGTTGGCTTTGCCACCTTTGTTATGAGCTCTTATATGAAGACTATTCCAAAGGAAATCTCTGAATCTGCCCTAGTTGATGGCGCGTCAGTATTTAGACATTACTGGTCTGTGATCTTGCCGCTACTTAGGCCGCCACTTGCAGCTCTCTCAGTTCTTATGACTACCTGGATCTATAACGAGTTCTTCTGGGCCATTGTGATGATTAAGAGTGATTCCAAGCGGCCAATTACTTCAGCACTTGGCAGGCTACAAGGCGAGTATGTAACTGACTTTAATCTCCTTGCAGCAGGAGCGATTATGGCTGCTCTTCCAACGCTAATAATCTTCCTAATCCTTAAGCGCCAATTCGTCTCTGGTTTAACTCTAGGTTCAACAAAGGGTTAGTGATATGAAAGCTATCTATATAACTGAGTTTGGCGGCCCTGAGGTAATGAAGTATCTAGATCTTCCTGAACCAGTTCCGGCAGGAAGCCAGGTATTACTTGAGGTGAGCGCTATTGGGATTAATTACGCTGATACTCACCAGACTGAGAATTCATATCTATCTACGCAGAAGTTGCCACTAATTCCTGGAATGGAAGTTGTTGGCAAAATGCCTGATGGTTCAAGAGTTTTAGCACTTGCTGCAAGCGGGGGATATTGCCAGAAGACTTTAGTAAATCCTAAGACAGTAATTCCGCTGCCAGATAAAGTCAGTGATGGCCAAGCACTTGCAATGATGGTGCAGGGCAGCACTGCTCATATGATCTTAAAGAAGATGGGCCAGATAAAAGCTGGCGAGAGCGTTGTTATTCATGCTGGCGCAGGAGGAGTGGGAAGCGTTGCAATTCAACTTGCCAAACTCTGGGGGCATTTGTTATCGCTGTGACTTCAAGTGATGAGAAGAAGAAATTATGTATGCAACTTGGCGCAGATGTTGTTGTTGATGCATCAGAGGCTGATTTAGCGCAGGCTCTTATCAAAGCTAATAACGGCAAAGGTGTTGATTTAATCCTTGAGATGGTTGGCGGAACTACATTTGATCAATCACTTGATGCACTTAGCGCCTTTGGAAGAATAGTTTTCTATGGCATGGCATCAAGAAAGCCACCTAAGAGCCTGCAACCAGGAGCGTTAATGCCTAAATCACAGAGCGTAATTGGATTCTGGCTTGTTAATGCCTTGGCAGATAAGGAGTTAATGGCAGAGGTTTTTATGGATCTATTTGGAATGATTATTAGTGGAAAATTAAAGCCAGTTATCGGAAGTACTTATCCGCTATCAAAGGCCGCTGATGCTCACCGCGATATGTTGGCACGCAAAACTGTCGGCAAAATCGTGCTAGATCCAGCGAATTAACCAAGCTTTGAAATCAGGTATTCTTAAGCCTCGCTTTTCTTTCTGCCCCCCTAGCTCAGTCGGTAGAGCGTTTCCATGGTAAGGAAAAGGTCATCGGTTCGATTCCGATGGGGGGCTCGCAGTAAAGCAAGAAACTCTTGGCGGGGTAGCTCAGCTTGGTAGAGCAAGCGGCTCATAATCGCTGTGTCGTGGGTTCAAATCCCGCCTCCGCTACCAAGAAAACCTTGCGGTTTGGAGTAAATCCAAGTCGCGAGGTATTCTCACCGCCTTAGCTTGAAAGAAAAGAAAAATTAAGGAGTCAACATGGCCAGTAAGAGTGCGGATGTCCGCCCAAAGATCACTATGGCCTGCGTTGATTGCAAAGAACGTAACTACATCACCAGGAAGAACCGCCGCAACGATCCAGATCGTATGGAACTTAAGAAGTTCTGCCCTCGTTGCAAGGCATCAACTCTTCACCGCGAAACCCGTTAATTAAGGGCCAGCTATGGCTGGATCAATTCGAATCTGTTTAATAGCAGATAATTTCATTGAAGATTTTGCTAAATGTGTTTCATCAATTAGAAGCTATAGCGATGTTCCAATCACAATATTTGCCTCAGGCAAAGAGCTAGCAAGCTATCAAGAGCGCTTTAAAGATGAGAACGTTATTTTTCAGAAGAATAAATTGGGCTGGGGCCATAGCATCAATTACTTCCTAAACAATTCAAGTGAGAAGTATTTAGTAATTATGGATCCCTCAACGATATTTACCTCAGATGCCATTACTCCAACTCTGGAACAACTTGAAAAGGGCTTTCAAGCTGTGGGCTGGCGGGGAGGTTTAGTAAATCTTGATGATCAATGGCGAAGCGTTGATGATAAAGGCGCAGGAGAGGTTGATGTTTTATTTAGTTATTTTCTAGCACTTGATAGGCAGTTTGCACTTAGCGCAGGAGGAGCAAACCCATCTGCTACTTACTACCGAAATGCCGATATCGAGCTAAGTCTTGCCTTAAGAGCAGCTGGAGCAAAGCTTTATCAGATTGATCTAGGGCTAATCCAGGAGCGCCATCATGGCTATCACGATAGTGATCCTGATTTTAGGGAGAAGAAATCTAAGGAAAATTACAACCGAATCCTTGAGAAATATCGGGGACGTAGCGACATCTTGAGTGCGCGGAGATAACCTTCTACTTATGAGCGAGCTACTTGCCAATTACACCAGCCTTCATGTTGGAGGGCCGGCGAATAAATTTGTTCGCGTATCAAGTGAGAGCGAGCTAGTTGAAGCTATTAAAGCTGCAGATAGCGCTGGTGAAGAAGTATTAATAATGGGCGGTGGATCTAATGTTTTGATCTCTGATGCTGGATTTAACGGCACAGTGATTCACGTTGAAACCAAGGGAAACACCTTTCATATCGATGCCTGTAGCGGGGGAATGATCAGCGTTGCATCGGGTGAGAATTGGGATGAATTTGTCGCATTTATGATTGAAAAAGGATTTGCTGGTCTTGAGAGTATGTCTGGAATTCCAGGAAGTGTGGGAGCTGCTCCAATTCAAAATATCGGCGCCTATGGCCATGAGATTTCAGAGGTTGTAGCAAGAGTTAGATGCTGGGATAGGAAAGAGAGCGCTTATAAGACTTTCTCTAACTCAGAGTGTGAATTCTCTTATCGCTCATCGATATTTAAGAAAAGCTCTGGTCGATATGTAGTGCTTGAAGTAACTTTCCAATTAAGACAGGGCGAGATGAGCCTTCCTATTACTTATAGTGAGCTTGCAAATTATCTAAAGGTTAAATTAGGCGAGCGAGTATTAATTACAGAGCTAAGAAAAGCAGTATTGGCTTTAAGAGCTGCTAAGGGAATGCTCCTTGATGAGAAAGATAAAAATAGCTGGTCTGCTGGTTCTTTCTTTATCAATCCGATATTAGATGCAAAAGATGCAGAAAGGCTTCCAGAGGGCGCGCCTAGATGGCCCCAAGAAGATGGGCGAGTAAAAACTTCTGCTGCCTGGCTTATGGAAAATTCTGGAGTGAAAAAAGGGGAGACTCATAA
Organism: Clavibacter sp.; assembly: GCA_003569145.1. Lineage (GTDB taxonomy): Bacteria > Actinomycetota > Actinomycetes > Nanopelagicales > Nanopelagicaceae > MAG-120802. The sequence continues at coordinate 6,320 of BGOH01000006.1, forward strand.
TGGCGCAGGTATTTCAAGTAAACATGTATTAGCACTTGTTAACACTGGAAGTGCTAGCGCAGATGACATATTGGAGCTAGCAAGAAGTGCAAGAAAGGCAGTAAAGGATAAGTTTGGAATCTTGCTAGAGGCGGAAGTTGCTCTAGTTGGCTTAAATCTATGAGAAAGCTCTTTCTTTCACTCCTTCTTATCTTTCTTCCATTAAGCCCTTCTTATAGCCATAGCTCTTTAGTTAGCGCGAGCCCAAGTAGTGGATCTGTCTTAGTTGATTTTCCTATGGAGATAGTTCTTGATTTTAATGAAGAGCTATTAGTAATTGGCCAAGATGATCCCAATAGCGTTGAAGTCTTTGATGCAGCTGGAGAATTAGTTTCAGGAGATTCAAAAGTATCTGGGGCAAGAATTAGCGCAGGACTTTCTATTAACGGCAATGGAAGTTATAGCGTTAAGTATCGAGTGGTTTCAAAAGATGGCCATGTCATTGAAGATAGCTATGACTTTGAAGTTCAATCACCGATTGCGATCTCTGCTCCAATTAAAGAAGAGGTAGTTTCTATTCCTAGCTCTTCGCCTATTCCAATTACTTCAGCACTTGTTCTTGCGCTAGTTATTGGGCTAATAACTTTGATTAAGAGAAGAAAGTAACTAGCTAAGTAGCTTCTTTATTCTTGTCACGCCTTCAATGATGTCTTCATCTGATGTGGCATAAGAGAGCCTGATATATCCAGATGGTCCAAAGGCCTCACCTGGAACAACTGCTACTTCGGCCTCTTCCAATATGATCGTAGCAAGCTCAGCAGAAGTAGTTGGAGTGCGGCCATTAATCTCTTTGTTAAGAACACCTTTAACAGAGGGATAAGCATAGAAAGCTCCTTTTGGCATCGGACAGGAAATTCCTGGGATTTCATTTAGAAGTTTTACGATTAGCTTTCTTCTTCTATCAAAAGCCTCACCCATCTTCTTAACTGCGCTTAAATCGCCATCGAGCGCGGCAATTGCAGCTCTTTGTGCCACATTTGAAACATTAGATGTCAGATGTGATTGCAGATTGGTAGCGGCTTTGATTACATCCTTTGGCCCGATCATCCAACCAACTCGCCATCCAGTCATGGCATATGTTTTAGCAACGCCATTAATAATAATTGTCTTATCAGCCATTTCAGGAACGATAACTGGAATTGAAGGAGCGCTAGCTCCGTCATAGAGCAGGTGTTCATAAATCTCATCGCTAATTATCCAGATGCCATGCTTTGCGGCCCACTGACCAATTGCTTTAACTTGCTCGACTGAATAGACAGATCCTGTTGGATTAGAGGGGGAGCAAAAGAGCAGCGCTTTAGTATTTTCATTTCTTGCTGCTTCAAGCTGCTCAATACTTACTAAATAATCTTGTGATTCATCGGCAAATACTTCAATTGCTTTTCCGCCCGCTAATTTGATGCACTCTGGATATGTGGTCCAAAAAGGCGAGGGGAGAATTACTTCATCGCCAGGATTAATAATGGAAGCAAATGCTTGATAGACCGCTTGCTTGCCGCCATTTGTTACTAGAACTTGATCAACGCTAATTTCATAATTTGAATCACGCTTTGTTTTATTAACAATTGCTTGACGAAGCTCAGGAAGTCCTGGAGTTGGTGAGTAGCGATGATTAGCAACTACCTTTGTTGCTGCAGCTGCTGCCTCAACAATGTAATCCGGAGTTGGAAAATCTGGTTCGCCTGCGCCAAAGCCGATCACCGGACGACCGGCAGCTTTAAGGGCCTTTGCTTTGGCATCAACGGCTAAGGTCGCCGACTCTGCGATAGCGGCAATTCTTGAAGAGATTCGAGGCTTACTCATAGGCGGTAAGTCTTTCATAGGCGCAGGTGAGCGCGAGTTCTACCCCTTTTCATGCGGGTTTTACCTATTGGGTAGACCTGACCTACACTTGCCCATCCTGGCGCTTGCTTGATCGGGTAATTAAAAAAATCTGATTATGAAAAGTCCATGCTTTGTCATGTTCGAAAGCGCCATATAGGGCAGTAGCTCAACTGGCCAGAGTTCCGGTCTCCAAAACCGGCGGTTGGGGGTTCAAGTCCCTCCTGCCCTGCGCAGTTGTAAGAAGTAAGAAGTTAACGAAAGAGAGAGGAAGGATGCAAAATGAGTGAGAACTCAGAGAGTAAAGAATTAGGTTTCTTTTCTCGCATCGCCCTGTTCTATCGCCAGGTTATTAATGAGCTACGTAAGGTGGTCTGGCCATCTAGAAATATGTTGACCACATATACCGGAGTAGTTCTTGTCTTCGTGGCCTTTGTTATCGCAGTTGTTTCAGTATTTGATCTAGGTTTAACCAAATTAGTTTTCTTCATATTCGGCGAGTAGGTAAGGAGGGATGATGAGCGAAGAGCAGATAACTGCCACTACTGATGAAGTAGTAGCAAGTGATGAGTCAGTAGATACAGATATTGAACTTGAAGAGGAAGAAGTTCAAGAGATCGTATCTCCTGAGGTCGCTGCATTCCGCGCCGAGTTAGCAGCAAAGAGCGGGGATTGGTATGTCGTCCACTCTTATGCTGGTTTTGAAAAGCGAGTAAAGGGCAACCTGATGCAGCGCATCACCTCACTTCATATGGAGGATTTCATCTTTGAAATCCAAGTCCCTGAAGAAGAGGTAACCGAGATTAAAAATGGTCAGCGCAAGCAGGTTAAGCGCAATGTTTATCCTGGCTATGTATTAGTTCGTATGGATCTATCTGATGAATCTTGGTCTTGTGTGAGAAATACTCCAGGAGTAACTGGCTTTGTTGGAAACTCTCATCATCCAAGCCCGCTGCCGCTATCTGAGGCAGAGAAGATGCTGATGCCAAGAGAGCTTAAGAAGACTATGAAGCCTGATATTAAAGTTATTGATTTCACTGTTGGTGAGTCAGTAACTGTTATGGATGGCCCTTTTGCCACTCTTCCTGCATCGATCTCAGAGATCATGCCAGAGCAGGCAAAGCTAAAGGTTTTGGTTTCAATATTTGGCCGTGAGACTCCGGTTGAGCTCTCATTCCACCAAGTTCAGAAGATTTAAAGAGAATAAGGTAAAAAAGGGGAGAAGAAGATGGCACCGAAGAAGAAAGTCCAAGCACTTATCAAGTTGCAGATCCAAGCTGGAGCTGCCACACCTGCGCCGCCAGTGGGCCCTGCCCTAGGTCAGCATGGTGTGAACATCATGGACTTTGTTAAGCAATATAACGCTGCCACTGAGAAGCAAAAAGGCGAGATCGTTCCAGTTGAGATTACTGTTTATGAAGATCGCTCCTTTACCTTTATTACCAAGACTCCTCCTGCCTCACGTCTACTTCTTAAAGCAGCAGGGCTAGAAAAAGGATCTTCAGTTCCACATAAGGATAAAGTCGGATCAGTTACTTGGAAGCAATGTGAAGATATTGCAACCTTGAAAAAGGATGACTTAAATGCCAATGATGTGAAAGCTGGAGCAAAGATCATTGCAGGAACTGCAAGATCAATGGGAATCATCGTCAACTAAAAAATAAGTCGTGGGAGGACCGCGCTGGTCCGCTACTACCACTGCTTCCAAACAAAGGAAAAAGATATGAAGCGCAGTAAGAAATACACCGCAGCAGCGGCGAAGATAAATCAAGATCAGCTCTACACACCACTATCTGGTATGAAGCTGGTTAAAGAAACTAATGTCACCAAATACGATGCCTCAGTTGAGGTTTCAATGGTTCTCGGCGTTGATCCTAAAAAAGCCGATCAAGCAGTGCGCTCCGTGGTTAATTTGCCACATGGAACCGGCAAGACTGCGAGAGTTCTAGTTTTCGCAACTGGACCAAGAGCAGAGGAAGCCAAGGCAGCAGGAGCTGACATTGTCGGCGGCGATGAGTTAATTGAAGAAGTTAACAAGGGCCGTCTTGATTATGACGCAGTTGTTTCAACCCCTGAGTTAATGGGCAAAGTTGGACGTCTTGGAAAGGTTCTAGGACCTCGTGGTCTTATGCCAAATCCAAAGACTGGAACTGTCACAACTGATGTGGCAAAGGCTGTTGGTGATATCAAGGGTGGAAAGATTGAATTCCGCGTTGATAAAGATTGCAACCTACATTTCATTATTGGTAAGTCCTCATTTAGCGCAGAGGCGCTAGCTGATAACTATGCAGCTGCATTCGATGAGATCTTGCGAGCAAAGCCTGCATCATCAAAGGGTCGCTATATTAGAAAAGCAGTTGTCTCAACCACTATGGGACCTGGCGTAACTCTTGATCCAAGCTATGCCCGTGAAGGTGGACCAGCGATTGAGTAAGTAATAATTCTTTAAAGAAACCCCATCACTTAACTGTGGTGGGGTTTTCATTTATCTCAACTTAAGGTAATTTCTCTTTTATGAGACGCATTCAAGTAATTCTCTTCGCACTCTTAATGGCAGTAGCAACCTTGCCTACCTATCAAGCTCATGGCGCTGAGTGGAGCATGACTGAAGATATGGGTCTTCATCTAAAGATGAATATGAATGGTGTCTCCCCGCATGTGGAGAGAATTAATGGCCTAGATCGCATCTGGCGATCAGATGGACCTACTGGAACTGTGGTTAGTGATTGCAATGAAGAAGGGGTTTGCACCAACGTAACAGTGCCAGCTCGACTTGGAAACGATTTCACTGTTGTCACATTTGCTAACGGCACAAAGCGTGCGTATTTCAAGGAAATTGATGGCGCAAATCAACAGGTTTATTCAGCTCCATGTCTAGATGCAGGGTGTGTGAGCATTGGAGCAAGAGTTGCAACAACAACTGATATGAGAGTTCCATCAAGTACTAAGGCTTGGGGCGTACCAGATGCAGTCTTGCTTCCTGATGGTCGGGTGAGAATCTATATTGTTGAAAGTCCAGTGGAAGGAAAGTGCACCGAAAAGATTGCTTCTTATATCTCTACTGATGGAATTTCGTTTACCAAAGAGCCAGGCTGGCGCTTTGAAAATGGTTATGTTGATACTGAGATCTTGCGCGCTAAACAAGGTGATTATGTAATGATCATGGCCGATATCGCCTGCACCAGCACCAATCGTCAGATGCTCTTTGTTAGCACTTCTAAAGATGGTTTGAGCTGGAGCACCCCGCAGATTCTTACCGGACCTGGCATAGAGGGTTTAGATCCAACTGGATATGAAGTTTCACCAAATGTATTTCGGATTTATTACTCACAAGGTGGACCATCGCAGACATATGTTGTTAAGCGCGGTGTATTGAGATTTACTCCTGCTGCAGTTGTGACTCCTACTCCAACACCAACTCCAACTCCAACACCAACTCCAACTCCAACTCCAACGCCCACAGAATCAGCTGTTGCTTCTCCATCCCCAACTCCCACAATTGCGGCACCAACCCCAACTAAGGCAGCAGTAGTTAAGAAAACTACTATTACCTGCGTTAAAGGTAAGAGTGTTAAAAAAGTAACTGCGTCAATCCAAAATGTCCCAAGGGATTTAAAAAGAGATAGTTCTGTAAATCTGCTCTATCCAACTCCTTTACTCTGAGTAGATGAAAGAATCATCGCAAATCTTTATATCTTAATTTTTTTTACATCTCTTCTCTGTAGTCAAACCGTTTTTAGAGATAAATCTGTGCCATAATTTGCATTAAGTTGATCGAGCTTTCTCTCGATCTGGCCCGTTCGGTAAACCCCGCATTCTTTGCGGGGTTACACATGCCCGTTCGGTAGGACTTGAACCCACACCTCAAGGTTGAAAACCAAGCATCCTGCCATTAGACGACGAACGGCATGCTTTTGAAATCTAAAATAATTAGAGCAAGTGTGTTTTCTAATTTGAGGAAAATGTGGAGAATCGCTTCTGTTATCTAGCCCTAGTGAAGCGCCCTGATTTCTTTGAAGATGGGTTCAGACAGGCGTGATTTTGACCTAAAGCCCCCTTTGCTTCTAATATCTGCCCTCTCACCAGAGACTGCTGGTTTCAAATCGCAAGGTTTGAAGTAAATGTCGAAAGACAACCCGCATAGGTTCGAGCGGATACCCCGCGCGTTTCTATGCGACGGGGTTTTTTTATATTTATCACCCAATCAGCAGGTACTTCTTCTGGGGAATATAAGTAGAAAGGAAGCTAGATGGCACGCTCTGATAAGGCGGCATCAGTTGCTGAATTGGTTGAAGACTTTAAGTCTGCCGATGCAACTGTTGTTACCGAGTATCGCGGTCTAACCGTGACTGCAATTAAAGAGCTACGTCGCTCACTTGGTGTTGGCACTAAATATAAAGTTGCTAAAAACACCTTGGTAAAGATTGCTGCAAAAGAGGCTGGAGTAGAGGTCGCTGACTCACTACTAACTGGTCCAACTGCTGTTGCCTTCGTTCAAGGCGATTCAGTTGCAGCTGCAAAGAGCTTAAAGAATTTCCAGAAGGAAAATCCATTCTTAATTATTAAGGGTGGAATCTTTGAAGGAAAAGCAGTAACAACAGCTGAAATCATGAAACTTGCCGATCTTGAATCGCGCGAAGTTCTCTTGGCCAAGCTTGCTGGCGCTATGAAGGCATCTATGGCAAAAGCCGCTAGAGCATTTGATGCGCTGCGTATTAAGAGAGAAGCTGAATCTGGAGCACCTGCTGCGCCAGTGCAGGCTGCCCCCGCTGCAGAAGCAGCACCAGTTGCAGAGGCAACAACTCAGGAAGTTGTAGCCGAAGCAGCGCCAGTTGCAGAAGCAACAAACGAGGAAGTTGTTGCTGAGGCAGCGCCAGAGACTTCTGCGCCAGTAGAACCAACAGAGAACGCTTAAAGAAAAGGAAATACGAAAATGGCAAAACTAAGTAGCACAGACCTATTAGCTCAATTCAAAGAGATGACTCTTGTTGAGCTCTCAGATTTCGTAAAGGCATTTGAGACTGAATTCGATGTTACTGCCGCAGCGCCAGTTGCTGTTGCAGCAGCAGGCGGGGCAGCAGGCGGCGGAGAAGCTGCAGCAGCTCAAGATGAATTCACAGTAGTAATTGAAGAAGCCGGTTCACAGAAGATCGCGGTGATTAAGGAAGTTCGCGCCCTTAATTCAAGCCTCGGTCTAAAGGAAGCAAAGGATCTTGTCGATTCAGCTCCAGCAACCGTGCTTGAGAAGGCTGATAAGGCAACAGCTGATAAGGCAAAGGCCGCCCTTGAGGCAGCTGGCGCAAAGGTCAGCATCAAGTAAGTTCTTCGTTATAGGCGAGCCCCCCTTATACAGGGGGGCTTTGCTATTTATTGAGCCTTGCCTCTGATTAGACAGCGGCGTGTCGCAAGGGCTATCCTGCCCCCTCGCTCAAAAATCACAGGTCAGGCATATAGCGGCTGAGGCCTTTCGTTTGCTGTGCGAGCACGAAGAGATTTAAGAGTTACTAAAAAACTTAAATAAGTAGTGACTAACTTTGGAAGGAAAACTCTTGGCCGCGAAAACGAAATCAACAGCTCCTAACCGCATTTCTTTCGCCAAGATCCGCGAACCACAAGAAGTTCCAAATCTATTAGCTCTGCAAATCGAGAGCTTTGATTGGTTACTTGGCAATGATGCCTGGCGCGCAAGACTTGGCAAGAATGAAAGACCAGATCGAGGAGAAATTCCTAAGACCTCTGGACTTGAAGAAATATTTGAAGAGATTTCACCGATTGAAGATTTCCAAGGCTCGATGTCACTCTCCTTCCGTGATCATCGTTTTGAACCTTCCAAATACACAATTGCAGAGTGCAAAGAGCGCGACATTACCTATGCCGCTCCACTATTTGTTACCGCAGAATTTACTAACAATGTAACTGGTGAAATTAAATCCCAGACAGTATTTATGGGTGACTTCCCGCTAATGACTCCGCGCGGAACATTTGTTATCAATGGAACTGAGCGCGTAGTTGTTTCACAGCTGGTTAGATCTCCTGGAGTTTATTTTGAAAGAACAGTTGAGAAGGCATCTGATAAAGATATCTTCACAGCAAAGATCATTCCTAGCCGCGGAGCATGGTTAGAGTTTGAAATTGATAAGAAAGACTTTGTTGCTGTTCGTATTGATAGAAAGCGTAAGCAATCAGTCACTATCTTCCTTAAAGCACTTGGCTGGAGCAATGATCAGATTCTTGCTGAGTTTGGTGAGTATCCATCAATCAAAGAAACTCTTGCTAAAGATAACGTTTCAACTCAAGACGAAGCCTTGCTTGATATCTATCGCAAGATGCGTCCAGGTGAGCCGCCAACTAAAGAGGCTGCACAAACCCTTATTGAAAACCTCTATTTCAACCCTAAGCGCTATGACCTAGCAAAAGTAGGGCGTTTTAAGGTTAATAAGAAGCTTGGCCTAGATCTAGATCTTGGTAAATCACTTCTTGCTATCGACGACATCGTCGGAGCAATTCGCTATATCGCAGCCCTTCATAAAGGCGAGACTCTTATTGATTTAGGTAAGCAGGTTCGCGTTGAGATTGATGACATCGACCACTTTGGAAATCGCCGCCTTAGAACTGTTGGCGAGTTAATTCAAAACCAGGTTCGAGTTGGTCTCTCTCGTATGGAGCGCGTAGTTCGTGAACGTATGACAACACAAGATGTTGAAGCGATTACTCCGCAGACACTTATTAATATCCGCCCAATTACTGCATCTATCAAAGAGTTCTTTGGAACATCTCAGCTCTCACAGTTTATGGATCAGACCAATCCAATTTCAGGTCTTACTCATAAGCGTCGTCTATCAGCACTTGGACCTGGAGGACTTTCAAGAGATAGAGCTGGCTTTGAAGTAAGAGATGTTCATCCATCTCACTATGGCCGCATGTGTCCGATTGAAACACCAGAAGGTCCAAACATTGGTCTGATTGGCTCTCTTGCAACTTATGCTCGCATCACACCATTTGGTTTCGTTGAGACGCCATATCGCAAAGTTTCTAAAGGCAAAGTTACAGACGCGGTTGATTACTTAACTGCAGATGAAGAAGATGAACACATTATTGCTCAAGCAAATGCTCCTCTTACTGAGGATAACCACTTTGCTGAAGCAAGAGTTTTAGTTCGTCGCCGCGGCGGAGAAGTTGAATACATCCCAGCTGAAGAAGTTGATTACATGGATGTCTCTCCTCGTCAGATGGTTTCGGTTGCAACTGCGATGATTCCATTCCTTGAGCATGATGATGCTAACCGCGCTCTTATGGGTGCAAATATGATGCGTCAGGCAGTGCCACTACTTCGCGCAGAATCACCTCTAGTTGGAACCGGTATGGAATACCGCGCAGCAGTAGATGCTGGCGATGTTCTTCTTGCCGTTAGAGGCGGAGTAGTAAGCGAGGTTGCCTCAGATCTAATCGTGATTAAGACCGATGATGGCGAGGAAGATACTTATAACGTCGATAAGTTCATCCGCTCCAATCAAGGAACTTCTCGCAATATGCGAGTAATTGTTAGCCAAGGACAGAAGATTGCTGCCGGCCAAGCTATTGCTGATGGTCCAAGCACTGAACTTGGCGAGATGGCATTGGGTAAGAACCTACTTGTGGCATTTATGTCATGGGAAGGTCATAACTATGAAGATGCCATTATTTTGTCCCAGCGTTTAGTTCAAGATGATGTGCTCTCCTCAATTCACATTGAAGAGTATGAAGTTGATGCTCGTGATACCAAACTAGGAGCAGAGGAAATCACTCGTGATATTCCAAATGTCTCTGAGGAAGTTCTTGCAGACCTTGATGAGCGCGGAATTATCCGCATCGGAGCAGATGTTGTTCCAGGCGATATCTTGGTTGGAAAAGTTACGCCTAAGGGTGAAACTGAATTAACTCCTGAAGAGCGCCTACTTCGCGCAATCTTTGGTGAGAAGGCAAGAGAAGTTAGAGATACATCGCTAAAGGTTCCTCATGGTGAGGGCGGAAAAGTAATTGGCGTAAAAATATTTGATCTCGATGATGGCTACGATCTTGCAGCTGGAGTTAATCAAGTAGTTCGCGTCTATGTTGCACAGAAGCGCAAGATTCAAGATGGTGACAAGCTTGCAGGACGCCATGGAAATAAGGGCGTTATCTCCAAGATTTTGCCAGTTGAAGATATGCCATTTCTTGCTGATGGAACTCCAGTTGATGTAGTACTTAATCCACTCGGTGTTCCAGGACGTATGAATGTTGGTCAGGTTCTAGAGACTCACCTTGGTTGGGTTGCAAAGAGCGGCTGGCAAGTATCTGGCTCCGATAAGGGATGGCAAGAGCGCTTAGGCGCAATTGGCGCACTCTCTGCAGAGCCTGGAACTCGCGTAGCAACACCTGTCTTTGATGGCGCAAGAGAAGAGGAGATCACAGGACTTCTTGGATCAACTCTTCCAAATGCTGATGGCGATCGTTTAGTTGGAGAACAAGGAAAAGCGATTCTCTTTGATGGCAGAACTGGTCAGCCATATCGCGAGCCAATCACTGTTGGTTATATGTATATCTTGAAGCTACATCACTTAGTTGATGACAAGATCCATGCTCGCTCAACTGGCCCTTACTCCATGATTACTCAGCAACCACTTGGTGGAAAAGCTCAGTTCGGTGGACAGCGATTTGGTGAGATGGAAGTTTGGGCCCTTGAAGCATATGGCGCTGCTTACACCTTGCAAGAGTTACTAACAATTAAATCTGATGATGTTCTTGGACGCGTTAAGGTCTATGAAGCAATCGTTAAGGGTGAAAACATCCCAGAGCCTGGAATCCCAGAGTCATTTAAGGTTCTAGTAAAAGAGATGCAATCACTATGTCTCAATGTAGAAGTACTTTCATCTGAAGGTGTTGCAATTGAGATGCGCGATACTGATGAAGAAGTCTTTAAAACAGCCGAAGAGCTAGGAATCAACTTGTCACGAGTTGAACCAAGTTCTGTAGAAGAAGTTTGACAGGGGGAGAAATAGATATGTTAGATGTCAACTTTTTCGATGAGTTAAGGATTGGTCTTGCCTCTGCTGGCAATATCCGTGAGTGGTCATTTGGTGAGGTCAAAAAGCCAGAGACTATTAACTACCGCACCCTAAAGCCGGAAAAAGATGGTCTCTTTGATGAGAAGATCTTTGGACCAACTAGGGATTGGGAGTGCTACTGCGGTAAATATAAGCGCGTACGCTTCAAAGGAATTATCTGCGAGCGATGCGGAGTTGAAGTAACTCGCGCCAAGGTTCGCCGTGAGCGCATGGGACATATTGAACTTGCTGCCCCAGTTACTCATATCTGGTATTTCAAGGGCGTTCCATCACGTCTTGGCTATCTTCTAGATCTTGCTCCAAAAGATCTTGAAAAGGTTATCTATTTTGCTGCCTACATGATCACTGAAGTTGATGTAGAGGCGCGCGAGGAAGATCTTCCAAAGCTAGAAAAGAAGATGAACTCTGATCGCAAGAAGATTGAAACCAAGCGCGATAACGATCTTGCTCTTCGCCAAGAGAAGATGGAAAATGATTTGGCAGAGCTCGAAGATGAGGGAGCTAAAGCTGATCAACGCCGTAAGGTGAGAGAAGCTGGCGAGCGCGAACTAAAAAATATTCGTGAGCGTTCTCAAAAAGAACTTGATCGCCTAGAGGAGGTCTGGACTCGTTTTAAGAATCTTAAGGTCCAAGATCTTGAAGGTGATGAAAATCTATATCGCGAGATGCGTGATCGCTATGGCATCTACTTCAAGGGATATATGGGAGCTGCTGCAATTCAGCGCAGACTTGAAACCTTTGATCTCCAAGCTGAGTTCGACAAGCTAAATGTTTTAGCTGAAACTGGCAAGGGACAGAAGAAGACTCGCGCCATTAAGCGCCTTAAGGTGGTTAACTCATTTCTAACTACCTCTAACAAGCCAGCTTCAATGGTTCTAGATTGCGTTCCAGTTATTCCGCCAGATCTTCGTCCGATGGTTCAATTAGATGGCGGCCGCTTTGCTACCTCTGATCTAAATGATCTCTATCGCCGCGTTATCAACCGTAATAACCGCTTGAAGAGACTTGTTGATCTTGGAGCGCCAGAGATTATTGTCAATAACGAAAAGCGTATGCTTCAAGAAGCAGTAGATGCGCTATTTGATAATGGTCGTCGTGGTCGCCCAGTAACAGGACCTGGAAATCGTCCACTGAAATCACTTTCCGATATGTTAAAAGGAAAGCAGGGACGCTTCCGTCAGAACCTTCTTGGAAAGCGCGTGGATTACTCAGGTCGTTCGGTAATCGTCGTTGGTCCACAGCTAAAACTTCATCAATGCGGTCTGCCTAAGCAGATGGCACTTGAGCTATTTAAGCCCTTTGTAATGAAGCGCTTAGTAGATCTAAATCATGCCCAGAACATCAAGAGCGCAAAGCGTATGGTTGAGCGTTCCAGATCTGTAGTTTGGGATGTATTAGAAGAGGTCATTGCTGAGCATCCAGTGCTACTAAACCGCGCACCAACTCTGCACCGTTTAGGTATTCAAGCATTTGAACCACAACTAATTGAAGGAAAAGCAATTCAGATTCACCCTCTAGTTTGTACTGCCTTTAACGCAGACTTCGATGGTGATCAGATGGCGGTTCACGTTCCACTATCTGCCGAGGCTCAAGCAGAGGCTCGTATCTTGATGCTCTCCTCAAACAATATTCTTTCGCCAGCATCTGGAAGGCCGCTAACTGCGCCAACCCAAGATATGGTCCTAGGTCTTTACTTCCTAACCTCACTTCGTGAGAATCAATTGGGTGAGGGACGCAGCTTTACCTCAATCTCTGAAGGTCTAATGGCCTATGAGCAAAATAGCCTTTCACTACAAGCCAAGATAAAGATTCGCGTCAATATCAATGGCGAGCTAGTAACAAAAGAGACAACTCTTGGAAGAGCAATCTTTAATGAAGTTCTTCCTGAGTCATTCCCATATGTTGATTACGATGTAACTAAGAAAGCACTTGGTTTAATCGTTGACAATTTAGCTGAAGGCTATCCAAAGGTAGTTGTAGCTCAAGTACTAGATGCCTTGAAGGAACTTGGTTTCACCTGGGCAACTAGAGCTGGAGCAACGATTGGAATTGTTGATGTAGTAACTCCAGGAAGAAAGCTTGAAATCCTTGAGGGCTATGAGACAAAGGCCGATAAGGTCCAATCTCAATATGAGAAGGGTCTAATTACTGATGATGAACGTCGTCAGGAGCTAATTGAGATCTGGACTCAGGCAACAAATGAAGTTGCTAAGGAGATGGAAGATAATTTCCCAAGAACAAATCCAGTTTGGATGATGGTCTTCTCTGGAGCCCGCGGAAATATGATGCAGATTCGCCAGATTGCAGGTATGCGCGGACTTGTAGCAAATCCAAAGGGTGAAATTATCCCTCGTCCGATTAAATCTAACTTCCGTGAAGGACTCTCAGTTCTTGAGTACTTCATCTCAACTCACGGTGCTAGAAAAGGACTTGCAGATACTGCTCTTCGCACCGCAGATGCTGGTTATCTAACTAGACGCCTCTGCGATGTGGCTCAAGATGTGATCATTAGAGAAGAGGATTGCGGAACTGATCGCGGTCTAACTCTAAAGATTGGAAATATCGTTGCAGGAAAACTTACCCGCGATGATTATGTTGAGACTTCAATCTATGGCCGAACCCTTGCAGATGATGTTGTAGTAGATGGCAAGACCATCGTTACATCAGGTGCTGATCTTGGCGATCGCTTAATCAATGAGTTAATTGATGCTGGCGTTAGCGAGATTAAAGTTCGCTCTATTCTTACCTGCGATAGCAAGGTTGGACAGTGCGCTAAGTGTTATGGCCGCTCAATGGCATCAGGCAAGCTAGTTGATGTGGGCGAAGCAGTGGGAATCATCGCAGCGCAATCAATTGGTGAACCAGGAACTCAGTTAACAATGCGTACCTTCCATACTGGAGGAGCGGCAACTGCATCAGGTGATATCACCCATGGTCTGCCTCGCGTAGTTGAGCTCTTTGAAGCGCGCACTCCAAAGGGCGTTGCTCCAATTGCAGAAACTGCTGGAGTTGTTAGCTTCCTTGAAGATGCTAAGGGTAAGAAGATAATTGTTACCCCAGAAGATGGTTCAGAGGCTGTTGCTTATCCAATTACTCGTCGTCAGAAACTTCTAGTTGAAGATGGCCAGAAGGTAAGCGTTGGTCAACAGATGGTTGTGGGCGCAATTGATCCTAAGCAAGTACTTAAGATCCTAGGAGCAAGATCAACCCAGACCCATCTAGTCCATGAAATTCAAGAGGTTTATCGCACCCAGGGTGTTGGTATTCACGATAAGCACATTGAAATTGTGGTTAAGCAGATGCTTCGTCGCATCACTGTTCTAGAGCCAGGAGATACTGATCTATTGCCAGGTGAATTAGTTGATCACCTAAGGTTCCAATCTGCTAACCGCGAAGCGGTGCAGAAAGGTGGCAAGGCTGCAAATGGTCGCCCAGAACTTATGGGAATTACCAAAGCATCACTTGCTACTGAATCTTGGCTATCAGCAGCTTCCTTCCAGGAGACAACTCGCGTCCTAACCGATGCAGCCCTTTCTGAAAAGAGTGATCCACTTCTTGGCCTTAAAGAGAACGTCATCATTGGAAAACTCATCCCAGCAGGAACCGGCCTTGCTCGTTATCGCAACGTTCGAGTCGAACCTACTGAAGAGGCAAAGGCTGCGGTCTATGCAGCTTATGAAGAGTATGACTATGCGCCATTTGATACCACAGGATCAGGAGAGGCAGTTCGCCTTGATGATTACCAAGTTGGAGAAAATCGCTAGTTAATAATTTAAAAATTATCCCCGGCCGTTATGGTCGGGGATTTTTTTTAAGGTTTTAGAACAATACGAATTGGATTGCCGATTTTTTTCTCAAGTGTTTCTAGTGCAAGAGCTGCTTGATCAAGTGAGAGAACTTGAGTCACTGAATCAGAGAGCTTTAATTTTCCATCCTTAACCATCTCGACAAGTTCTTGGGTGTGATGGCGCTCAGATCCATAATGTCCTAGGAGCTGGGTTCTCATATAGGTAAAGGCCATATCATTTGGAATAGTGATGGCTTCATTAGCGATTCCAATAATTACCAATCTGCCCATCTCGCCAAGAAGTGAGAGCCCCTGCTTTCTTACCGATGCCACTCCTGCAAAATCAAAGACAGCGTTTAGGCCCCGATGTTTTTTTAGCTCTTCATCACTTGGGTCAAAGGCGAAATGGGCCCCTACTTTTAAGGCCTTTTCACGGGCCTCTATCCGAGGGTCAATGGCAATTATTTTGCTACAACCTATGATTTTAAGGAGCTGGATTGCGTGAATTCCAAGGCCGCCAATTCCAAATACTGCAGCGCTCTCACCTGCTTGCATCTTTGCAGTTGAGGAGATTGCAGCCCATGGAGTTGATACTGCATCGGGAATGATGGCAGCTTCTTCAAAGGCAAGTGAGTCAGGAATCTTCACAACTAGCGCTGCCTTAGTAATTACATACTCGGCATAACCACCATCGTAATCAAAACCTAGTGTTGTAATTTGATTTGCTTCATTGCGCTGGCCAGCGATAACAATTACTCGATCTCCAACTTGGTATCCAAATACTTCACTACCGAGTTGATCAATTGTTCCTGCCACCTCATGGCCGATAGTTACTTCATCACCTTTTAGATATCCTGGCGAGAGCGTGCCATCAAGTAAGTGAACATCAGAGAGACAGACTCCAGCTGCGCCTACTTTTATGCGAACCTCACCAATACCAGGAGTTGGAGTTGGAACTTCCTTAACTTCAAACTTTCTAGTTGAAATTGTGATCCGTCCAGCTCTCATGAGATCAATCCTTGCGCACGATTAATCAAAATGTTAACTCCCATGCCGAATCCTTTAAAGGCAGGATTTGTAGTCTGACCTGCTCTATATCGAGCCCAGATTTGTTGGATGATCACTGTTAATCTAAATAAACCAAAGACTTCATAGAATGTGAAGTCATCACACTTTCTATTACTTAGCTCTAGGTATTTTGCAATAAATTCTCTACGAGTAGGCATTGCTTCAAGATGGCTAGGTTGACGGCGAAGTGAGGCAAACATTGGCTCATCATCCCTATCGACCCAATAAGCAAGGGCAGAGCCCAAATCCATAAGCGGATCGCCAACTGTTGCTAGCTCCCAATCCAGCACTCCCACTAGCTTTTTCTTGCCTAAATCAAAGACCATGTTATCTATCCGCCAATCACCATGGATGATGCATGAACCAACATCATCTGGTTTATTAGCATCAAGCCAGGCCATTACATCTTCGCCATCATAAACATCATCAGTTAGTGCGTTTCGATATCGTCTAGACCATCCCTCAACTTGGCGAGCTACATAGCCTGCTCCCTTATTTAGTTCTGCCAGGACAGAGGCATCTACGAAGTGAAGCTTGGCAAGGCCAGAAACTAGAGAGTCAGCCATGATGGAAATATCTTCCTTTGTTAGCGTCTCTGGAACATCTCTTCGAAATATTTCGCCCTTGACTCTTTCCATTACATAGAAGTCAGAGCCGAGAATTTCATGATCCTCGCAGAGCGCAATTACATTGGGTACTAAATCAAAGACCGGCTTTAGACGAGATTGAATTAGAAATTCTCGCTTCATATCATGGGCAGAGACTGCTTTTGTTCCAACTGGGGGACGGCGAAGGACTAACTCACGATCAGGATATTTAAGTAGATAAGTTAGATTTGATGCGCCAGATCTAAATTGAAAAACTTCTGGCAAGTGACTTTGATCTATATATGGCGCAAGCCAGGTGTGAACTTTGCCGATATCAAATGCATCTTCATCTCTTACTGGAGTGAGATCACTCATGGCAGATAGGACTTGAGCTCTAACCTTGCAACATCGCGTAGATGCACTTCATCTGGTCCATCAACAATTCTTAAAGTTCGAACTCCTGCATACATAGCTGCAAGGGGAGTATCTTGGCTAACACCTGCTCCGCCATGGGCTTGAATGGCATTATTTATTATCTCCTCTGCCATTCTAGGAACTACTACTTTAATAGCAGCAATTTCTTTGCGCGCAGCTTTAGCCCCTTGATTATCAATGATCCACGCTGTTTTTAAGACAAGTAGGCGAGCCTGCTCAATATCAATACGCGCCTTTGCAATCCATTCTTGAATAACTCCTTGGCGAGCTAACTCTTTTCCAAAGGGAGATCTAGTAAGGCTTCGTTTAATCATTAACTGCAGCGCTCGCTCTGCCATTCCAATAGCTCGCATGCAGTGATGGACCCGGCCAGGTCCAAGGCGAGCTTGAGCAAGAGCAAAACCTTCACCTTCTTTGCCAAGAAGATTACTTGCCGGGATTCTTACATCTGTAAATGAAACCTCGGCATGGCCATGTTGATCAACATATCCAAAGACAGTTAAGTTTCTAACTACTTTTACTCCCGGGGTATCAATTGGAACCAATATCATCGATTGTTGGTGATGATCATCTGCTTCAGGATTAGTTTTTCCCATCACAATTAAAATCCTGCATCGCTCATCCATAGCGCCAGTGGTCCACCACTTAACGCCATTTATTACATAGTCATCACCATCTCGCTTAATGCTAGTTCTAATATTTCTTGCATCACTTGATGCAACATCAGGCTCGGTCATGGCAAAGCCAGAGCGAATCTCACCTGCTAATAGCGGCTCAAGCCATTGCTTTTTCTGCTGCGGTGTTGCAAACATATCTAGTAATTCCATATTTCCAGTATCAGGAGCTGCGCAATTAATTGCCTCTGGAGCGATATCTGGCGACCAACCAGTTATCTCAGCAAGGGTTGCATAATCTGTAACAGTTAAACCATGGTCAAGATGAGGCAGGAAAAGATTCCATAGCCCCTCAGCTTTTGCTTTACGTTTTAACTCTTCAATAACTGGTGGCAACTTATGTGGCGTTGCCGCTTTCATAAATTCTTCGCGCTGGCTGTAATAAGTGGCCTCGGCTGGAAAGACCTGCTGATCCATGAAAAGTTGAAGTTTCTCGGCGTATTTGCTGGCCTTGTCAGTGAGGCTAAAGTTCATGCCTATACCGTACGCATACTTGCTCGAAATTAGGAGAGGGAAAATGGGTGTTCTTGATCGCTTTCGCCTTGATGGCAAGGTTGCTGTTGTTACTGGAGCTTCATCAGGTCTTGGAGTTGCCTTCGCTAAAGCACTCGCTGAGGCTGGAGCGGATCTTGTCTTAGGCGCCAGGCGCGAGGAGAGATTGCCTGAGACTGGAAAGTTAGTAGAAGCTGCGGGCAGAAAATATGCCTATCGAAAAACAGATGTCACAAAGCCAGAGGATTGTGATGCGTTAATTGCTCTTGCAATTGAGAAATTTGGCAAAGCAGATATCTTGGTTAATAACGCAGGCGTTGGAACTGCAGTGCCAGCAACTAGAGAAACTCCAGAGGCATTTAGAAGTGTTATTGATGTTAATTTGATGGGCGCTTATTGGATGGCTCAAGCATTTGCTAGAGCAAATAAAGATGGCGGAGTGATAGTAAATATCTCAAGCATTCTTGGAATTAAACCTCAAGGACTTCCGCAAGCTGCCTATGCTTCAAGTAAAGCGGGGCTAATTGGATTAACTCGAGATCTGGCAGCGCAATGGACTGGGCGAAAGAAGATTCGCGTAAATGCACTTGCGCCAGGATTTTTCCCATCCGAGATGAGTGATGAGCTACCAAAAGATATGGTTGAGATGGTAAA
Organism: Clavibacter sp.; assembly: GCA_003569145.1. Lineage (GTDB taxonomy): Bacteria > Actinomycetota > Actinomycetes > Nanopelagicales > Nanopelagicaceae > MAG-120802. Next base: position 24,960 of record BGOH01000006.1, read on the forward strand.
GATGTTTACTCCAGCGGCTCGTCTTGGAGAGCCAGAGGAGCTAGCAGCAACTCTAATTTGGTTAGTTAGCGATGCCTCAAGCTACGTCACTGGAATTACAGTTCCAGTTGATGGCGGCTTAGTAATGCCTTAAGAAATTAGCCGTTAAGTGCGGCATGGAGGGCAACTTCAACCATATCGTTTAAGGTGCGCTCACGAGCAGCTGAATCCATAGCTTCATGAGTAAAGACATGATCTGAGATAGTCATAATTGCTAGTGCGCGGCGCCCTTTTCTAGCTGCAATTGAGTAGAGCTGGCTAGCCTCCATCTCAAGTGCTAAAACGCCATGGGCTGCAAGTTTCTTTGCAGAATCTGTTTCATCATAGAAAAAGTCCATCGATGAAACCCCTCCGACATGGACTCGCTCAAACTTCTTTGATGCTTCATAGGCAGCCATAAGTAATTTGAAATCACAGTGCGGAGCAAAATCAAGGCCATTGGTCATGCGTCTATTGATATTGGAATCAGTTGATGCGCTCATAGCAAGGATTAAATCGCCAACTTTAGTTTTATCTTGAATCCCGCCTGCAGTGCCAATTCGAATCGCGACTTGAACATCATATTCATTAAAGAGCTCAGTGACATAGATTGAGGCAGAGGGAAGTCCCATACCAGTTCCTTGCACTGAAATTTTCTCGCCCTTATATGTTCCAGTGAAGCCAAACATATTTCTTACCGAGTTATATTGCTTAACATTTTCTAGATAATTTTCAGCAACCCACTTAGCTCTTAATGGATCTCCAGGAAGAAGGATTCGCTCGGCGATTTCGCCTTTTTCTGCTCCGATATGTACGCTCATAGTTAGCCAACTATAACCAGAATTGCAGCAATAAAGTGTGAGATGAATGCAGCAGCAGTCATGGCGTGAAATAACTCATGGAAGCCAAACCAGTTGATAGAAAAATTAGGCCACTTAACGGCATAGATAATCGCGCCCAGTGAATAGAGAATTCCGCCAAAGGCAATAAGCAGAAGGACTGCAAGCCCGCCATTTCGATAGAAGTCAGGAAGATAAATGAGTGCGGCCCAACCAAGTGCTAGATAGATCGGCACATAGAGCCAGCGCGGAGCGTTAAGCCAGAAGACTCTAAATACTCCAGAGAGCAGGGCCCCGCCCCAGACCAGCGAGAGCAGTATTACCGCTTGGCTCTTATCTAATAGATAGATCGCAAAAGGGGTGTAGGTGCCAGCTATTAGAAATGGAATATTGGCATGATCAATTCTGCGCCAGATTGCTTTAGCAGAAGGCCCCCAAGGCACGCGGTGATAGATCGCGCTACAAGTAAATAGCGAGACTGCAGTGAGAGTAAATATTGTTAGCGTAACTCTTCCGCGAAGCTCAGTTGTGATTGTGATTAAAACCAGTCCAGCAACTAGTGCAAGTGGGGACATCACTAAATGAATAATGCCGCGCAGCTTTGGTCTATTTAACACGTTCATAGATACCCATCATCTTGCGATCAAAGGAGAGCAAAGTTAGATCATTGACAATCGCAGTAGCGATAATGATTGCATCTGAGATTCTAGTTTTCTGACTAGCTCTAATTTTAGCGGAAAGATTTGCTGCCTCAGAATTAAAGGCGTAGATATCTCCAATCAACTCTTTTATTTTTGACTCGGCCCGAGTGGCATGAATCGCGCCAAGTGCGTGTGGGCGAATTAGCGCTTCAGTTAAAGTCATAGCGCTAATGGCTAGGCTTGATTTGCTGCTTGCCATAAAGATCTCACGAGCCTGTTGATAGTGAGCATCACCTTCGCGAAGTGCTGCAATTAAAACTGTGGTATCTAGAAGTATTTGCTGTCCCACTCTTGCCTTTCTTTCTCCAAATCAAAGCCCTCATAAATTTCACTCATACTTCCTAAGATTTCATCGAGTGTTTTTAGCCATTCAGAGTCAACTGGAGTAATTACTAGGCGATTTTCTTTACTAATATGAAATTCAACTTGATCGCCAGGGGTTAAAGACATCTCGCGCAGTACCTCCACAGGAATAGTTATCTGGTTTTTGGAACTTATCCGAGAAGTAGTGGCCCGCCCGCGCCGGGGGTTCTTAATTGTGGATTTCTTGCCTGCCTTCTTAGCCTTTACTTTGCCTGCCATAAGTAAAGGCTAGTGCTATTTTGCTCGGCGTGTTGCCCCCAAAAATCGGCGTGTTTGGCTCACTTACCCGTTTTGACCTGCAGTAGATCTTTCCTATAACCTCGCGCCCTTGCGCTCAAAGTAGCGACACACCCGACCGCGTGGGTCGGATAAGCGAGATGGAGATGAAGTAGTGCCAACAATCCAGCAGTTGGTCCGTAAGGGCCGGGTTGATAAGTCAGATAAGACAACAACTCCGGGTCTTAAAGGAAGTCCGCAACGTCGTGGCGTCTGCACACGCGTTTACACCACAACGCCAAAGAAGCCGAACTCAGCTTTAAGAAAAGTTGCACGTGTTCGTCTAACTAGCGGTATGGAAGTAACGGCATACATTCCTGGTGAAGGACATAACTTGCAAGAGCACTCCATTGTTTTAGTTCGTGGTGGTCGCGTTAAAGATCTTCCTGGTGTTCGTTACAAAGTAGTACGCGGTTCTCTTGATACTCAAGGTGTTAAAGATCGTAAACAATCTCGCTCTCGTTATGGCGCTAAGAAGGAGAAGAAGTAATGCCACGTAAAGGCCCTGCTGCTAAATCTCCAGTTATTGCCGATCCGGTATATAACTCTCCAGTTGTCACCGCACTTATTAATAAGTGTTTAGTTCATGGCAAGCGCTCAACTTCAGAGGCTATTGTTTATAAAGCGCTAGAAAATTGCCGCGCCAAGACTGAGGTAGATCCAGTTATTACTCTTAAGAAAGCTCTAGATAATGTAAAGCCAGCTGTTGAAGTTAGATCACGCCGAGTTGGCGGCGCTACATATCAAGTTCCGGTTGAAGTTAAAGCTGCTCGCTCTATGACACTTGGCCTTCGTTGGTTAGTTGATAACGCTCGCCTACGTCGTGAAAAATCTATGGCAGAGCGGTTAGCAAATGAAATGATCGATGCCTCCAATGGCCTCGGCGCTGCAGTTAAAAAGCGTGAAGACACCCACAAGATGGCAGAAGCTAACAAGGCTTTTGCACACTATAGGTGGTAATTAATATGTCGACAGCGACTGCAATTGATCTAGCCAAGGTGCGAAATATCGGCATCATGGCCCATATCGATGCTGGTAAAACCACCACCACAGAGCGCATCCTTTTTTATACCGGTATTAACTACAAAATCGGCGAAGTTCATGAGGGCGCAGCCACCATGGACTGGATGGAGCAGGAGCAAGAGCGAGGCATCACAATTACCTCAGCTGCTACAACTTGCGAGTGGCGTGGCCACACCATCAACATCATTGATACCCCTGGTCACGTTGACTTCACAGTTGAAGTTGAGAGATCACTTCGAGTTCTAGATGGCGCAGTAACTGTTTTTGATGGCGTAGCTGGCGTTGAACCACAATCTGAAACTGTTCTGGCGCCAAGCTGATAAGTACAGCGTCCCTCGTATTTGTTTTGTTAACAAACTAGATCGCACTGGCGCAAACTTTGATCGCTGCGTTGAGATGATCGGTTCGCGTCTTGGCGCAACTGCTCTTGTGCTTCAAGTTCCAATTGGAGTTGAAGGTGACTTTATTGGAGTTGTTGATCTAATTGCTATGAAGGCACTCACCTGGAGAGGTGAGACCCAAAAGGGTGAAGATTATGTAATTGAAGAAATTCCTGCAGACCTCAAAGAAAAATGTGATGCAGCTCGTTTTGCTCTGATTGAAACTCTCTCTGATGCAGATGATGCAATTATGGAGAAATACCTAGAGGGCGCAGCTATAAGTGAAGATGAAATTATCGCTGGAATTAGACGAGCAACTCTTGCTTATAAGTTAACTCCAGTTCTAACTGGTTCTGCCTTTAAGAATAAGGGCGTTCAACCAATGCTTGATGCCGTTACTCGCTATCTGCCATCACCTCTTGATGTTGAGGCGATTAAGGGAACCAAGATGGGTGATAAGAGCGTTGAAATTGATAGAAAGCCAGATCCAAAAGAGCCTTATTCATCACTTGCCTTTAAGATCATGAGCGATCCACACCTTGGAAAGTTAACTTTCGTAAGAATTTACTCAGGTGTATTAGAGGCTGGAAGCGGCGTTCTAAACTCCACAAAAGATCGTAAAGAGCGCATCGGCAAGATCTATCGCATGCATGCCAATAAGAGAGAAGAAATTCCTCAGGCATCAGCCGGAGATATCATCGCTGTGATGGGTCTTAAGGACACCACCACCGGAGATACGCTCTGCGATATTGATAAGCCGGTGATCTTGGAGTCGATGGATTTCCCAGCTCCAGTTATCCACGTTGCTATTGAGCCAAAGACCAAGGGCGATCAAGAAAAACTTGGCGTTGCGATTCAAAGACTTGCTGAAGAAGATCCAACATTTCATGTTAGAACTGATGAAGAGACCGCACAGACCATCATTGGTGGAATGGGCGAGCTCCATCTAGAAATTCTTGTTGATCGTATGAAGCGTGAATTTAAAGTTGAGGCAAATGTTGGAAAGCCACAAGTTGCTTATCGCGAGACTCTAAGAAAGCCAGTTGCTCGCTATGACTACACCCATAAGAAGCAGACCGGTGGATCTGGACAGTTTGCAAAGATTCAGATCGCACTTGAGCCACTTCCAGTTGGCGAAGTTGAAGGCGGATATGAATTCGTAAATAAAGTAACCGGTGGTCGTATCCCTAAGGAGTACATCCCTTCTGTTGATGATGGTTGCCAAGAGGCGCTACAAAATGGCCCACTTGCTGGTTATCCATTAACTGATGTACGAGTAACTCTTCTTGATGGCGCTTATCACGATGTTGACTCATCGGAGTTGGCCTTCAAGATTGCTGGTATCGCAGCATTTAAGGAAGCGGCAAAACTTGCCGGTCCGGTATTGCTCGAGCCAATGATGAGCGTTGAAGTCACCACCCCTGAAGATTTCATGGGCGATGTCATCGGCGATCTCAATAGCCGTCGTGGCCAAATCCAGGCCATGGATGAGCGAGCCGGTGCTCGCATCGTAAAGGCGCTAGTTCCACTCTCGGAGATGTTCGGCTATGTCGGAGATCTGCGCAGTAGAACTCAGGGCCGCGCGAGTTACAGCATGCAATTCGATTCCTATGCTGAAGTTCCAGCTGCGGTTTCGAAAGAAATCATCGCGAAGATTCGCGGCGAGTAAGTCAAATCCAATAACGAAATAAAGAAGGAGAAACCACAGTGGCAAAGGCAAAGTTCGAGCGGACGAAGCCGCACGCAAACATTGGCACCATTGGTCACATCGACCACGGTAAGACCACTCTTACTGCTGCGATTTCCAAGGTGCTGCACGACAAATACCCAACCCTCAATGAGGTAAGCGCATTCGATCAGATCGATAAGGCTCCAGAGGAGCGCGCAAGAGGTATTACCATTTCGATTGCACATATCGAATACCAGACAGAGAAGCGTCACTACGCACACGTTGACTGTCCAGGCCATGCTGACTACATCAAGAATATGATCACTGGTGCAGCTCAGATGGATGGAGCAATTCTCGTAGTTGCTGCAACAGATGGACCAATGCCACAGACCAAGGAGCACGTTCTCCTTGCTCGCCAAGTTGGCGTTCCATCAATTGTTGTCGCTCTTAATAAGTCTGACATGGTTGATGACGAGGACATCCTTGGTCTAGTTGAGGAAGAAGTCCGCGATCTACTAACTAAATATGAATTCCCAGGAAAAGACACTCCAATCATTCGCATCTCAGCTCTCAAGGCTCTCGAAGGAGATGCTGCATGGGGCGAGAAGATCATGGAACTTATGAATGCTGTTGATACATTCATTCCTCAGCCAGTACGCGAAGTTGATAAGCCATTCTTGATGCCAGTAGAAGATGTATTCACAATCACTGGTAGAGGAACTGTTGTAACTGGTCGTATTGAGCGCGGTATCGTCAAGGTCAACGAAGAAGTTGAAATTGTTGGTATCCGCACCGATTCACAGAAGACCACAATCACCGGAGTTGAAATGTTCCGCAAGCTTCTTGATGAAGGTCAAGCTGGCGAAAACGTTGGTCTACTTCTTCGTGGTCTAAAGCGTGAAGATGTTGAGCGTGGACAGGTTGTTTGCAAGCCTGGCAGCGTTACACCACACACTGACTTTGAGGCATCTTCTTACATCCTTTCAAAGGATGAAGGCGGACGTCACACACCATTCTTTAACAACTACCGTCCTCAGTTCTACTTCCGCACTACGGATGTAACTGGCGTAGTAACACTTCCATCAGGAACCGAAATGGTTATGCCTGGTGACAACACTGCAATGACTGTGACTCTAATCCAGCCAGTTGCGATGGAAGAGGGTCTGCGTTTTGCTATCCGCGAAGGTGGACGCACTGTTGGCGCAGGTCGTGTAACAAAGATCGTTAAGTAGAGAAAAAAAGAAGTAATTAAATGGGGCGCGACAAGCGCCCCATTTAAAACAAGAAGCACTTAAGTAGAAGCGAGGGAATGAAAATGGCGGGACAGAAGATCCGCATCAGGCTCAAGGCCTATGACCATGAGGTGATTGACTCTTCAGCGAAGAAAATCGTTGAAACAGTTGAGCGCACAGGGGCAACGGTCGCAGGCCCAGTTCCGCTGCCTACTGAGAAGAACACCTATTGCGTGATTCGCTCGCCACATAAATACAAAGATAGCCGCGAACATTTTGAGATGCGCACCCATAAGCGCCTAATCGACATCATCGATCCAACTCCTAAGACAGTTGATTCTTTGATGCGTCTTGATCTTCCTGCTGGCGTCGATATTGAGATTAAGCTCTAAGGGGACCTCGACAACTATGACAACTACTCAATCAAAGAGCAGCGCCATCAAGGGAATCCTTGGCGTCAAGCTCGGCATGACTCAAGTCTTTGATGAAAATAGCCAAGCTATTCCAGTAACTGTTGTTCAGGCAGGTCCATGTGTTGTGACTCAGATCCGCACTCTGGAAAAAGATGGATATGAAGCTGTGCAATTGGCATTTGGCGCAATTGATCCAAGAAAAGTTTCCAAGCCAGAATCTGGTCAATTTGCTAAAGCTGGAGTTACTCCAAGAAAGTTTGTCGCAGAGCTAAGAACAGCTAGCGCTTCTTCCTACACAGTGGGACAAGAAGTTAAAGCAGATATTTTCACAGCCGGCGAAATCGTTGATGCCCAAGGAACATCTCTGGGTAAGGGATCTGCTGGTGTTATGAAGCGCCACAATTTCAGAGGTTTTGGCGATGGCCATGGTGTTGAGAGAAAGCACCGCACCTCAGGATCGATCGGTAACCGCACCACACCTGGACGCGTATTTAAAGGAAAGCGCATGATGGGTCGTATGGGCGTTGAGACTGTTACGGTTCAAAACTTAACTGTGCAAGCAGTTGATGTTGAGAAATCACTAATTCTTATTAAAGGCGCAATTCCTGGAAGAACTGGAGCGCAGGTCTTTATTCACTCAGCTTCAAAGAAGGCTCTTAGTGAAGTTATCAATAAGGCAGGTGCATAAAGATGTCGTTAACTATTGAAATTAAAGATGCAAAGGGTGCAAAGGCTGGAACCTTTGATCTTCCTGCAGAAATTTTTGATGTCCAGGTAAATGTGCCACTAATTCATCAAGTAGTAACTGCTCAGCTAAATGCAGCAAGAGCTGGAACTGCTAAGGCAAAAAACCGCGGTGAGGTTAGCGGTGGTGGTAAGAAGCCTTTCAAGCAGAAGGGAACTGGTAGAGCTCGTCAGGGTTCAACTCGTTCTCCAAATCAGCGCCATGGTGGTGTTGCTCAAGGACCAGTTCCTCGTAAATACGATGAGCGCACTCCTAAGAAAATGATTAAGGCAGCACTTCTGGCGTTCTCTCAGATCGAGCAAGAAATGAGCGAATCCATATCGTTTCAACCATCGTTGAAAGCGTAAATAGCAAAGCTGCTATCGCTGCAGTTCGCCAATTCTCAGATCGTCGCCGAGTACTTGTTGTTCTAGCTCATGGCGAAGAGGCTTCATGGCGCTCACTTCGCAACGAAGAAGATTTACATCTAATCCGTCAGGATCAGTTAAATGCCTACGATGTTGTAGTTGCTGATGACTTGGTATTTTCCAAAAAAGCTATCACTGATTTTGTTGCAGGCCCTAGCAAAGGCAAGAGCGTTACAGCCAGAGCTTTTGAATCAGAGTTAGAGGAGGCCTTGGCATGAGAGATCATCGCGAAGTTCTAATTGCTCCAGTGGTTTCAGAGAAGTCATACGGCATGCTCGATGAGAATAAGTACACCTTCATCGTTGCACCTGATGCCAATAAGACTGAGATCAAGATTGCAGTTGAGAAGATTTTCAAAGTTCGCGTTCTCAAGGTCAACACAATGAACCGTGAGGGCAAGAGCAAGATCACTCGTTATGGAGTTGGAAAGCGAAGCGATACTAAGCGCGCGATTGTGCAAATCGCAGCTGGAGATCGCATCGACATCTTTGGAGGCCCTGTCTCCTAGTAATAGGCGATGGGATTAATAAGAAAAGGGATATGACATGGCACTTCGTAAGTTAAGACCGGTAACGCCGAGCTCTCGTGGCCAGAGCGTTTCCGACTTTGCTGAGATCACCCGATCTACTCCAGAGAAGTCACTTATTCGTCCGATTAACTCTCGCGGTGGTCGTAACGCCTCAGGCAAGATCACAACTCGCCATCAAGGCGGCGGACATAAGCGCGCCTATCGCGTAATTGATTTCTTGCGTAATGATAAAGATGGCGTTCCTGCAGTAATTGCACAAATTGAATACGATCCAAATCGCTCTGCCCGCATTGCACTTGTGCACTTTGCTGATGGCGAGAAGCGCTACATCATCGCTCCTCTTGGCGTTGAGCAGGGAACAAAGATTGAAAATGGCCCAACTGCAGATATTAAGCCTGGCAATAACTTGCCGCTAAGAAACATTCCAGTTGGAACAATGATTCATGCAATTGAAACTCGCCCAGGTGGGGGAGCAAGAATTGCAAGATCTGCTGGAGCATCTGTGCAGTTAGTTGCAAAAGATGGTCCATATGCCCAGCTCCGTATGCCATCTGGCGAAATTAGAAATGTTGATGTCAGATGCCGCGCAACAATCGGCGTGGTTGGTAATGCTGAGCAATCAAATATTAACCATGGAAAAGCAGGACGTATGCGCTGGAAAGGCCGTCGTCCAACGGTTCGTGGTGTTGTTATGAACCCAGTTGATCACCCTCATGGTGGTGGAGAAGGAAAGACCTCTGGAGGTCGCCATCCTGTTTCACCTTGGGGTAAACCTGAGGCTCGTACTCGTAAGAAAAAATCTAGTGATCAATTGATCATTCGTCGTCGTCCAGCTAATAAGAGCCGATAAGGAGCCCTGAAACCAAATGCCACGTAGTTTGAAGAAGGGTCCCTTTGTGGATCTACACCTGGAAAAGAAGGTGGATGAACAGAATGCGAAGAACACCAAGACAGTTATTAAGACTTGGTCACGTCGCTCAATGATCACGCCATCAATGATTGGTCACACCATTGCAGTCCATGATGGACGCAAGCATGTTCCGGTCTATGTCACAGAGGCAATGATTGGTCACAAGCTCGGTGAGTTTGCACCAACAAGAACATTTAGAGGACACGTCAGACAAGAAGATCGGACGGTGACCCGTGCCGAGTAATACTCCTTTAGTAGCTAAAGCATCACTTAGCTCAATTCGTGTAACTCCTCAGAAAGCTCGTCGCGTAGTAAATATGATCCGCGGCCAGAGAGCTGATGAGGCGCTAAGAATTGCTAAGTTCTCACCACAGATTGCAGTAAGTGAAGATCTCTATTCACTACTTAACTCTGCTGTGGCAAATGCTAAGCAGAAAAATCCTGCAATTAGAGATGCCTCAGAGCTCTGGGTAACCGAGGCTCTAGTTGATGAGGGCATCACAATGAAGCGCTATCGCCCGCGCGCCCAGGGCCGTGGCTATCAGATCTTGAAGCGCTCTTCACAGATTTCTGTAGTTCTATCTGATGATAAGAATTATCGAAAGCCAACAAAAGAGCAGGCAAGAAAATTAGCAGCAGCAGCTCTTGCAGCAGCTAGTGAAGTTGTGGCAGATGAGAAACCTGCAGCAGCAAAGAAAGCTCCGGTTAAAAAGGCTAGCGCCAAAAAGGCAGCAGCTAAGAAAACTACAGAGCAGGAGGCGAAGTAAATGGGTCAAAAAATCAACCCTCATGGCTTCCGCCTAGGAATCACCACTGAGTACAAGTCTCGCTGGTATGCCGAGAAGCTTTATAAAGATTATGTAAAAGAAGATGTGATGATCCGTCGCATGATGGAGAAGAACATGGAGAGGGCTGGAGTATCTCGAATTGAAATCGAGCGTACTCGTGAGCGCGTCCGTATCGATCTTCACACCGCTCGTCCTGGAATTGTGATTGGACGTAGGGGAACTGAAGCAGATCGTCTCCGTCTTGATCTTGAGAAATTAACTGGCAAGCAAGTTCAGTTAAATATCTTGGAAGTTAAGAATCCTGAAATTGATGCCCAACTAGTAGCGCGCGGTGTTGCAGAGCAATTAGCAGCTCGCGTCTCTTTCCGCCGGGCAATGCGTAAAGCAATGCAGACTGCATTTAAAGCAGGAGCAAAGGGTGTTCGTATCCAATGCGGTGGACGTCTTGGTGGGGCAGAAATGTCGCGCTCTGAGTTCTATCGCGAAGGAAGAGTTCCACTTCATACCCTAAGAGCTGATATTGATTACGGCTTTGCTGAAGCCCACACCACATTTGGTCGCTTAGGTGTGAAGGTCTGGATTTATAAGGGCGAAGTTATCGCTTCAAGAACTGAGCGCGAAGCAGCTGCTCTTGCGCAAGTTCAAGCAGCTAAGGCTGAGCGCGCACCAAAGCGTGCACCTCGCGCGCCAAAGGGTGAAGTGACAAAGACATCTGTTGCAGAACGAGCAAATGAAGCTGCAGCTGCCGTTGAAAGCGAAGTAAGCCCTGAAGTTAAAAGCGAAGGAAGTGATGCATAATGTTAATTCCACGTCGCGTTAAGCATCGCAAGCAACATCGTCCAAAGCGTTCTGGAAATGCTAAGGGCGGAACAGCGGTTGCATTCGGTGATTTTGGTCTGCAAGCAACTGAGGGTGGTTATGTAACTAACCGTCAGATTGAAGCAGCTCGTATCGCAATGACTCGTCATATTAAGCGCGGTGGAAAGGTTTGGATCAATATCTATCCAGATCGCCCACTAACTAAGAAGCCTGCTGAAACCCGTATGGGTTCTGGTAAGGGATCTCCAGAATTCTGGATCGCAAATGTGAAACCAGGAAGAGTTTTATTTGAAATATCTGGCGTAACGCTAGATGTTGCAAATCAAGCGCTCTCTCGCGCAGCTCATAAACTCCCAGTCAAATCTCGCGTAGTAATTCGCGAGGAGGTATAACCATGGCAAAGATGATCACTACTGAAGAACTTAGAGCTCTAAGCACTGAAGATCTTGCAGAGAAGTTAAAGGATTCAAAGGAAGAGTTATTCAACCTTCGTTTCCAAGCTGCAACCGGTCAACTTGAGAGCCATGGACGCCTAACTGCGGTCCGTAAAGAGATTGCCAAGATCTATACCGTTATTCGTGAACGCGAACTAGGAATTGGAGGAGCGGCATGAGTGAGGATAGAAAGTTTCGCAAGACTCGCGAAGGCGTAGTTGTTAGCGACAAGATGGATAAGACTGTGGTGGTAAAGGTTGAAGACCGCGCTGCTCATGGCCTCTATTCCAAAGTTATTACCAAGAATAAGAAGTTTAAGGCTCACGATGAAGATAACACCGCCGGTGTTGGAGATCGCGTGCGCATTATGGAAACCCGTCCACTTTCGGCAACTAAGCGTTGGCGTGTAGTGGAGATTATCGAGAAGGCTAAGTAACCATGATCCAAGCAGAGTCACGACTACGAGTCGCCGATAACACAGGAGCTAGAGAGCTTCTCTGTATTCGCGTGCTAGGTGGAACCCAACGTCGCTATGCCTCAATCGGTGATGTCATTGTCTGTTCCGTTAAGGATGCAATTCCTGGCGGACAGGTTAAGAAAGGTGAAGTCGTTAAGGCTGTCATCGTTCGAACTGTTAAAGAGAACCGTAGAGCTGATGGTTCCTACATTAAATTTGATGAGAATGCTGCAGTAATTATCAAGGAAGATAACGAACCAAGAGGAACCCGTATTTTCGGACCTGTTGCTAGAGAGCTTCGTGATAAGCGCTTTATGAAGATCATCTCACTTGCCCCGGAGGTGCTGTAATGAGAATAAAGAAAGGTGACACAGTTCTAGTCATCGCAGGAAAAGATAAAGGTGTAACTGGCAAAGTATTGGCCGTTAATACCGTTACTGCCCGCGTAACTGTTGAAGGTGTTAACCGCGTCAAGAAGCATACGAAAGAAGATACTTCACAGCGCGGCGCCAAAGTTGGCGGAATTCTCACTATTGAAGCCCCAATTGCTTACTCCAATGTGATGTTGCTAGATGATGATAATAAGGCAACCCGGATTGCAGTTCGCAAAAATGAAGAAGGCAAGAACATTCGTATCTCTAGAAGAACTGGAGGGGATCTATAAATGAGTACCGCTATTGCACCTCGTTTAAAAGAGATCTATAAATCTCAGATCGCTCCTGCCCTACAGAGCGAATTTAACTTCTCAAATAGAATGCAGATTCCAACCCTTTCCAAGATTGTGGTCAATATGGGCGTTGGCGAAGCAGCTAAGGATTCAAAGTTAATTGAAGGCGCAATTAGAGACCTTGCCGCAATTACTGGACAGCGTCCATTAGTTACTAAGGCGAGAAAATCAATTGCTAACTTCAAACTCCGTGAAGGCCAGCCAATTGGCGCCCATGTCACCCTAAGAGGGGACCGGATGTGGGAGTTTATGGACCGGCTATTAACAGTTTCTCTGCCAAGAATCCGCGATTTCCGCGGCCTTTCTCCAAAGCAATTTGATGGCAAAGGAAATTACACCTTCGGTCTAACTGAGCAAGTCGTCTTTCTTGAAATTGAGCAAGACAAGCTAGATCGAGTCCGTGGAATGGATATCACCATCGTAACTTCAGCCAAGAACGATAACGAAGGCCGTGCGCTACTTAAGGCGCTTGGTTTTCCGTTTAAGGATCAAGGGGAGAAATAAATAATGGCAAAGACATCACTGAAGGTTAAGGCAAGCCGCAAACCTAAATTTAAGGTTCGTGGATACACACGTTGCCAACGTTGTGGCCGACCACATTCGGTCTATCAGAAATTCGGCATCTGCCGAGTCTGCTTCCGCGAGATGGCACACCGCGGTGAACTTCCTGGTATTACGAAAGCTTCCTGGTAACAACTATTGGAAAGGTCCCTTGTATGAGGGAAACCAGCCAAAGAAAGGCGATGAGCCAACTATGACAATGACCGACCCGATCGCAGACATGCTCTCTCGTTTGCGTAACGCCAATATGGCCTACCATGAAGTGGTTTCTATGCCATCTTCATCGGTGAAGGTTCGTATTGCCGAAATTTTGCAGAGAGAGGGATATATCGGTGGCTATAAAGTCAGCGATAACCCTGAAGGTTTTGGAAAAACCTTAACTCTTGACCTTAAATATGGTTCAAATCGTGAGCGATCAATTGCTGGTCTGCGCCGCGTTTCAAAGCCAGGTCTTCGCGTTTATGCCAAATCAACTGGACTTCCTAAAGTATTAGGCGGACTTGGTGTGGCAATTATTTCCACATCACAAGGATTACTCACTGATCGACAAGCTAACAAGAATGGCGTAGGCGGAGAAGTTCTCGCTTACGTATGGTGATTGCTATGTCACGTATCGGAAAAATGCCAGTGGCCATTCCTTCAGGGGTTGAGGTAAATATCTCTGGTCAATCAGTCTCTGTTAAAGGTCCTAAGGGAACGCTAAGCCATGTGCTTCCTGAGTTAATTACTCCTAAGAAAGAGGAGAGCTCAGTAGTACTAACACGCGCTAATGATGAGCGCGCAGCAAAGAGCCTTCATGGCCTTTCTCGCACTCTGATTTCAAATATGGTTACTGGCGTTACAGCTGGTTACTCAAAGAAAATTATGATTGTTGGAGTTGGATATAAAGTAGCGGCAAAGGGCAAAGATCTAGAGTTTGCACTGGGCTACTCACACCCAATTAATTTCGCAGCTCCTGCCGGAATTACCTTCACTGTTGAATCACCTACTGATCTAATCGTTTCAGGCGTTGATAAGCAGCTAGTTGGAGAAGTTGTTGCCAAGATTCAAAAACTTCGCAAAGCCGATCCATATAAAGGCAAGGGTCTGCATCTACAAGGTGCGCGCATTCGCCGCAAAGCTGGAAAGACAGGTAAGAAGGCATGAATATCTCTAAGAAGATTGTTAAGGGCTCTACTCAAGTTGCCCGCGCCCGTCGCCACTTTAGAGTGCGAAAGAGAGTTACCGGAACATCTGAGCGTCCACGCTTAGTTGTTACTCGCTCTGCTCGCCACTTAGTTGCGCAAATCGTTGATGATTCACGTGGCCATACTCTGGCCTCTGCTTCAACTATGGAAAAAGAGCTAAGAGCAACATCTGCAGATAAGACTAAGAAGGCAAGAAGCGTTGGCCAATTAGTTGCAGATCGCGCAAAAGCAGCTGGAGTTACCACAGTGGTCTTTGACCGTGGTGGAAATCGTTACACCGGGCGAGTAGCAGCGCTTGCCGAAGGTGCTAGAGAGAATGGGTTGGACTTCTAATGGCCGATAAAGAAGTAGTAAGTACTGAGGCAGAGAAGCCAAAGCGCGGACGCGATAAGCGCGAACGTCGCGATGATCGCCAATCTGAGAAGTCTCCCTATATCGAGCGCGTGGTATTTATCAACCGCGTAGCAAAAGTTGTCTCTGGAGGTCGTCGTTTCTCATTCACCGCACTTGTTGTTCTAGGTGATGGCAATGGAATGGTTGGCATTGGTTATGGAAAAGCAAAAGAAGTTCCACAAGCCATTGCTAAAGCTGTTGAAGAGGCGAAGAAATCATTCTTCAAAGTTCCAAGAATTCAAGGCACTATCCCGCACCCAGTTCAAGGCGAAGATGCAGCCGGCGTAGTTCTACTTCGCCCTGCAGCTCCTGGTACTGGAGTTATCGCTGGTGGTCCGGTGCGCGCAGTTCTTGAGTGCGCAGGAATTAGTGATGTTTTAACTAAGTCACTTGGATCTAATAATCCAATTAACATGGTTCATGCCACAGCAAAAGCGCTAAAGATGTTGGAAGATCCAGCAGCAATTGCTGCACGTCGCGGGCTTCCACTTGAGCGCGTTGCTCCAGCTGCAATCATCCGTGCTATGAGCGCAACGGCAGGTGCATAAAATGCCACGTCTAAAAGTTACTCAAGTTCGCTCAAAAGTTGGCAATCCTCCTGATCAACGAAACACTCTTCGCTCACTGGGCCTTAAGAGAATCGGTGATGTTGTAGTTAAGGAAGATCGTCCAGAGATTCGCGGAATGGTTCATAGCGTTCGTCATTTGATTAAGGTTGAGGAGGTCGAATAACTATGGTGCTAAAAGCTCATCATCTCCGTCCCGCTCCTGGTGCTAAAAAAGCAAAGACCCGTAAAGGTCGAGGCGAAGGCTCCAAGGGAAAGACTGCTGGTCGTGGTGGTAAAGGAACTAGGGCTAGAAATGTAGTTCGCGCAGGTTTTGAAGGTGGAGCGATGCCTCTTGTGCAGCGCTTGCCAAAACTTCGTGGCTTTAAAAACCCTGAGACCGTTACCTATCAGGCTGTTAATGTCTCAACTATCAATGCGCTATTTCCAAAAGGTGGAGAGGTTTCCATCGATGATCTTTATAAATTAGGCGCTGCTCGTAAGGGCCGCCCAGTTAAGGTCCTAGGAAATGGCGATATCTCCGTTAAGGTAAATGTCACAGTCCATAGCTTCTCATCATCGGCATCAGAGAAAATCTCTGCCGCCGGCGGAAGTATTAAGACGCTCTAGATAATATCTAGTTGAAAGTAAGAGGAGAAGATAATGTTGCTATCAGTTTTTGCTAAGGCTTTCAAAACTCCTGATCTGCGCCGTAAAATCTTCTTCACTCTTGGAATCATGGCTCTATTTCGCTTTGGTTCTGTTATTCCAACTCCAGGTGTTTCCTATGGCGCGGTTCAGCGCTGCCTAGCAAATGTTGATACTGGCGGCCTATTTGGACTGATTAACTTATTTAGCGGCGGGGCGCTCTTGCAGCTCTCAGTATTTGCTCTCGGCATCATGCCTTACATCACCGCTTCAATTATCGTTCAGCTATTAACTGTTGTTATTCCTCGCTTTGAAACTCTAAAGAAGGAAGGCCAATCAGGAACGGCTAAGTTAACGCAATACACCCGCTATCTAACTATCGGTCTTGCAATTATGCAGACCACAGGTTTGATTGCAGTTGCTAGAACTCCAGGTCGTCTAATTAATGGCTGTACTGAAGCGATCATCCCTGATACTTCTTGGCAGCGTATTGTCACCATGATCTTTGTAATGACTGCAGGAACATCGGTAATTATGTGGCTAGGTGAGTTAATTACAGATCGCGGCGTTGGTAATGGAATGTCAATCTTGATCTTCACCTCGATTGCGGCTTCATTTCCTGGTCAACTCTGGTCAATAAAGCTCTCACGCGGCTGGGCAACATTCCTATTTATTATGGCGGTAGGAGTTTTGATTGTGGCGGCGGTGGTATTTGTTGAACAATCTCAGCGCAGAATTCCAGTTCAATATGCCAAGAAGCAGGTTGGAAGACGCCAATATGGTGGAACTACAACTTATATTCCGATAAAGGTTAATCAATCAGGAGTTATCCCAGTTATCTTTGCTTCATCACTTCTCTATATTCCATCTCTGGTTGCTAACTTCACCAACTCCCAAGCGCCATGGGCGGTTTGGATTTCAACTAACTTTGTTCAAGGCGATCACCCGATTTATATCAGTCTTTATGCCTTACTAATTATCTTCTTTGCCTACTTCTATGTAGCGATTACTTTTAATCCAGAAGAGACTGCAGAGAATATGCGTAAGTATGGCGGCTTTATTCCAGGCATTCGTGCTGGAAAGCCAACAAGTGATTACCTTGCATATGTATTAAATAGAATTACTGCTCCTGGTTCGCTCTATCTAGCACTTGTTGCAATTATTCCAATCATTGCACTGGTGTTATTTGGCGCATCTCAGAACTTCCCATTTGGTGGAACTGCTATTTTGATCGTGGTTGGTGTTGGTCTTGATACTGCTAAGCAGATCGAGAGCCAGCTGCAGCAACGCTCTTATGAGGGGTTCTTGCGCTAATGCGCTTAATCCTGGTTGGACCACCAGGTGCCGGTAAAGGAACTCAGGCAGTTCATCTTGCTGAGCATTACAAAATTCCACACATTTCAACTGGCGATATTTTCCGTGCAAATTTACAAAATGGCACAGCTCTTGGCCTTAAAGCAAAGGCTTTTATGGATAAAGGCGAGCTAGTTCCAGATTCACTAACTAATGAGATGGTTAAAGATCGCCTGGCAAAAGATGATGCCAAAGCTGGATTCTTGCTAGATGGTTTTCCAAGAAATGTCTCTCAAGCAGAAGTATTAAATGCGATGCTTGCTGAATCTGGCGTCTTACTTGATGCCGCACTTGAACTATCCCTTGATAACGAGGAGATTGTTAAGCGCCTCTCCATTAGAGGGCGCGATGATGACAAGGAAGAGATAATTAGAAGGCGCCTTGAGGTTTATAGCGAGCAAACCGCGCCAATTATTAGCTTTTATCGAGATGCCAATCTCTTGGTAACTATTGCAGCAACTGGTGAGATTTCAGATATCACCTCAGCTGCCATAGCAGCTCTTAGTAAGAAACTGAGTTAAGTAATGGCGATCCAGATAAAGACCTTGGATCAACTAAAGAGTATGCGCCAGGCAAATCTCTTGGTGCGAAGCACTTTAGAGTTAGTAAGAGCTAATATCAAAGCAGGTATTACAACTAGCGCACTTGATGCAATTGCTGAGGCAAATATCAAACGCGGTGGGGGAAGTTCAAATTTTAAGGGCTATCACGGCTATCCAGCAGTAATTTGTGTTTCAGTAAATGATGAAATTGTTCATGGAATTCCTGGTGATCGCATGCTTATGCCTGGAGATATTGTCTCAGTTGATTGCGGAGCAATCATTGATGGCTGGCATGGCGATGCAGCATTTACCATGATTATTGATCCAGTTGATAGTGAGCATGCCAAGATGTTGGAAGTTTGCGAAGAATCACTCTGGCATGGAATTGCTGCCGGAGTTATGGGAGCAAAGATTTCCGATATTGGCCATGCCATTGAGAAATATATTAACTCGCAAGGAAAGTATGGAATTTTGCGAGAGTATGGCGGCCATGGCATTGGAAATGCAATGCATATGGAGCCGCATATTCTCAACTTTGGTAAAGCTGGCCATGGTCCAACGATTGAGGCTGGAATGGTCTTTGCTATTGAGCCGATGATTACTCTTGGTTCTGAAAAAACTAAAGTCCTTGATGATAACTGGACTGTTGTAACACAAGATAAGTCCTATGGCGCTCACTTTGAAAACTCTTACTGCATAGCCCCAGATGGCAAGCCATTTGTCCTCTCCGTTGAAGATGGCGGGAAAGCCCAGCTTGCCCGATTCGGCATAGAAGTTTCGTCGCTTCTTTCATAAGTTATCCCTATGACTAGAGCCTTAGAGCAACGCGAAAAGCGAGCCAGAATCAAGGCTTTACTTGAATCAAAAGGCCTTGATGCTCTCATTTTAAAGAAGGGAGCCAATGTTGCTTGGATTATTGGCGGCAGAGCTCATATTCCAACAACTCTTGAACTAGCTTGTCTTGATGTAATTGTTTATAAGGATCGAATCGTTGTTGTAACTAACAAGATAGAGGCGCCAAGGCTTGAGGCAGAAGAGTTATCAGGTGATGAAGAGTTAATTGTCATTAATTGGTTTGAGGGTAGAGATCAACAGCTGCCATCAGGTGAAAAGATTGGTATTGATGGTCCTGACAATAATCGCATTAATTTATCGGCTGAGGTTGAAGAGTTAAGAAGATCTCTAAATTCTTTTGAAGTTGATCGCCTAAAGAAGATTGGTAGCGATGCGGCTAAGTCTTTAGGTGAATCAATGTTGAAAATCTCACCAAAGATGAGTGAGGTTGCAGCAGCTGGAGTGATTGCAGAAAATCTCTGGGCACATAATTTAGAGCCAGTGGTTTTATTAGTTGCTGGTAGTGAGCGTATTGAAAGTTTTAGACATCCACTGCCAACTACCAGTCTTATCGGCTCGCTTTTTATGGGAGTTATTTGTGCTAGAAGAAAAGGTTTAATTGCTAGCGTGACGAGAATTCTTTCATTTAATTCTCTTTCTAAAGAGATAGAGCAGAGATATCAGGGACTTCTAAATGTTGAAGCAGCATTTTTTAGCGGCACAAAGGTTGGAGCTACATATGGCCAAGCTTTCAAATCTGGTGAGGTTGAATATCTAAAGCAAGGATTTGCAAGAGATGAATGGAGTAAGCATCATCAAGGTGGTCCAACTGGATATCTGCCAAGAGACTTTCCCCGCTCATGAAAAGAGCTCTCAAGTAATAGGTGTTAATAACGCCATTGCCTGGAACCCAAGTGCTGCCGGGATTAAGGTTGAAGACACCTTGATCACCACCCCTACCGGCTTTGAGATTATTACCTCTGATCCAAGCTGGCCCAGCGTTGAAATAGCTGGCAGAGAGCGCCCAGATATCGCTCGCCCTTGACCTAAAAGTTATAAAAAAGAGGTAAAAAAGCGTTGACCGAGCTCGTTTAGGGCATAAGACTCAGGCAATTGAGGTGGTCTGACCACTTCAATAACGGCCGGAAGGAAGTCTTATTTAGATGCTCCGCTACGGAATTATCGGCATGGGCGCCATGGGCCGTGAGCATGCCGAAAACTTATCTTTTATCGAGGGCGCATCAGTTACTGCAATCAGCGATCCAGA
Organism: Clavibacter sp.; assembly: GCA_003569145.1. Taxonomy (GTDB): domain Bacteria; phylum Actinomycetota; class Actinomycetes; order Nanopelagicales; family Nanopelagicaceae; genus MAG-120802. The sequence continues at coordinate 45,020 of BGOH01000006.1, forward strand.
TTCTGGTTCCAGAGAACTAGCAATTAAGCAGCTAGGAGAGTCAGTAAAAGTATTTACCGATCATAGGCAGCTTCTAGATTCCGGCTTAGTGGATGTAGTGATCATTGCAACCCCAAACTTTACTCACGTTGATATTTTGGAAGATGCGCTTAAGACATCACTTCATGTCTTTATTGAAAAACCACTCTGCACCACAATTGAAGATTGTTTAAAAGTTATTAAGTGGTCAGAAAATAGAAGTGGCTTAGTTTGGATGGGCCTTGAATATCGTTACATGCCGCCAGTTGCTGAGTTGATCTCTATTGTCCATAGTGGGGGAGTTGGGCAAGTTCAACAAGTCTCTATCAGAGAACATCGCGAACCTTTCTATCCAAAAGTTGGCAATTGGAATCGATTCACATCTAAAACTGGTGGAACTCTCGTTGAGAAGTGCTGCCATTACTTCAATCTCATGGATTACATCGCTAATGAGCGCCCAAATCGAGTATTTGCCTCCGGTGGGCAGAGAGTTAATTACCTCGATGAGAGCTATGACGGAGTTAAGGCAGATATGCTCGATAGCGCTTATGTGATTTTGGAATATCCAAGTGGAAAAAGAGCGATGCTAGATCTCTGTATGTTTGCTGAAAATACCGTTGATAAAGAACATATCTCAGTAACGGGAAGTGAGGGCAAAGTTGAATCATTTCTGCCATCACTTGAGCTGCGTTATGGCAAGAGAAGCGCAGTTGGAAACTTTAAGCAGTGGAGCCATGATGCTTCAAAGCCAAAAGTTGAATCAAGAAAAGTTTGGGATGAGAGCATTAAATACAATGGATTTCACTATGGGGCTTCATATCTTGAACACTTAAAGTTCTTTAACGCGATTAAGAGCGGAAAAGGCCCAGATGTGAGCCTGGAGGATGGACTTAGAAGCGTTGCATCAGGTCTAGCGGCTCAGATGAGTATTGCCCAGGGGCGCCCGGTAGCAATGAGTGAAGTATTGCCAGAGGGGTGGAATTAATGTCTAGCTGCACTCTCATTCCTCTTGCTCGTCCTACATTTGATGTCTTAGCTGCGCAGAAGTTCTTTGATTCTGCTCGTGATCTATTAGGTGAAATTGGCGCTACTGTAAATGGCCCAACATCACTTGTAATGACTCCAGAGGACACCGCTGGCGCTGAGGCAAATCTAAAAACTGATGAGAAGTTATACATTCTATTTAATGCATCTTTTGCTGATGCCTCTGCAGCTGTATCTCTTCTTTCTAAAGTTTCAGGTGATGTGCTTTTGTGGTCGGTTAGAGAGTTTGGCGAGATAGGAGATCGACTTCTACTTAATTCAATGTGTGGATCAAATCTTGCAGCCCATGCACTTCGAGTAAATGGAAAGAGGATTACTCATCTTCATGGAAATCCTGATGAGGCGCATGTTAGAGATGCTCTCTCATCTGCTCTTGCTGGAAAGATGCCAGATGTTGGTCAACCGCAGAAAGTCAGCGGTCAATTAGCAGATTTAGATAAGGTTAAAGCAGCCCTTTCTAAGTTGAGTGGTTTAACGATTGGGGCAATTGGTGATGCGCCGGCTGGTTTTACTCCCTGCACCTACGATGAAGAGGCGCTGAAGAAATCATTTGGCTTAAATATCATTAATAAATCAATTCCTGAAATCTTTGCAGATATTGCAGCTGTGCCACTTGATAAAGAGAGCGCAGAATATAAGGATGCTTGTCAGGCTCAGCCATCTCTTAAAAATGTTCCTGAGAAAGAGGCTCGAGTTAATGCCAGCACTAGGGTTGCGCTGGATAATTGGATAAGGGCTAATGATTTATCAGCAATTGCTATGCGCTGTTGGCCTGATTTTGCAGTTGATTTAGGAGCTTGCCCTTGCGGGGCGATGGGAAGAACGGCAACGAGTGGAACTCCAGCAGCCTGTGAGCGCGATGTCTATGGCGCAGTAACTATGCTGCTTTTAGAGGCGCTTGGCTCTGGAACAAATTACTTAGTAGATACCGTGGATTTAGAAGAAGATGAGAACATTATTCGAATCTGGCATTGTGGTTCTGCTTCAACCACTCTTGCTGTTGATCCAGATAATGCAACGCAGTTCATACACTGCAATAGAAAGCTAGGTGTGGCCGGGAACTTCCCCTTGAAGACCGGTCCGGTTGTTCTGGTAAGGCTGGATACCGATATCGATCCAGCAAATCAGAGCAAACTCCGATTAGTAATGACTAGTGGTGAATCACTATCTGCTCCTAATCGGTTCCAAGGTAATACCGCAACAGTTCGTACATCTGCGCCAGCACGGCAATTGATAAATGGGCTAATCCATAATGGATTTCCTCATCACACAGTTGTAGCTTGGAAAGACATACGAGCAGAAGTCCGCAGGATGGCGGAATATTTGGCCATTCCGCTAACCGAGTGGTAATCACATGATTCACCACAGACCCTCGAATAAGGAGAAATAAATGAAACAAAAGATGAATGCAAAAGCATTCAAAGCTCTGATTGCAATGGCTTTTGCAATTAGCGCATCTGTTGTTCCACTCTCCCAGAGCTTTGCCGCTGGCGAATCTCTTGGAAAGTCATGTCCAACAGCGGGAGTTATGACTGGAACTAAGTCAACTTCTCTTATCTGCGTTAAAGGTGAAAATGGAAAGCAAACATGGCAGCGTGTAAGGCTTGCTGCTGGTAATGGCCGTCCAGTTGCTAACTTAACGCCACCAAAAGGTGAAATTGAATTCTGGCACTATCGCCCAGAGGACAAGGTTCACTTCGAAAAAATAATTGGTAATTTCGAAGCGAAGTACCCTGGAACAAAGATCACCCAAGTAATCAAGACCACTACTGATTACAACGCCACTGCGCGTGTTCAAATTCTTGCCAACCCAAAGGCAGCGCTATTTGCTGCTGCTAGAGGCTCTATTTTCAATGACTTTGTAAATAGCGGTCTTCCACTTGATTTAAGCAATCAAAGATGGGTAAAGCAGAATCTAGTTGCCAAGGGCCTAACAGCAGGAACAATTGATGGAAAAGTTCTTGGTATTCCTTATCACTATCTCTTCAACAACCCGGTCTATAACACAGATCTATGGGCTAAAGAGAAGTGGACAACTCCAACCAATCTTTCAGGATGGGTTGCTTGGTGTAAGGATGCAAAAGCGAAGGGATATGTACCTCTAGCATGGCCAGGGGCAACTCGTGGACAAGCTGCACAGATCTCCAACTCTGCACTCATGAACTCAGCAGGAAGCTATGATGAACTTGCTAAAAATCTTGCGGATCTAAACTCAGGCAAGATTGATCTGACTTCAACTTGGTTTAAAGGCGTAGCTGATATTTATGTCAAGCTTCGTAACGCAGGTTGCTTCCCAGATAATCCAACAGGTGTTACCGAAGCAGCTGCATATAACTTGTTTGCAACAGGAAAGTCGCCAATTCTTCCAATTGGAACATTTGCGATGGGTTCCATAAAGAATCTCAACCCTGCGCTAACTGGCAAGATGCAGTTGATGAGCATGATTCTTACCGACGGCAAAGTTGTTGCTGAGGGAATTATGAACAACACCTTCAACCTAAGCGTGAATTCAAAGTCAAGTTCTCGTGATCAAAAGATTGCGACAGCTTTCTTGTCCTATCTCGCAACTGGACCAGTGGCTCAGATTTATGCAAATGGAACCACACAGCATCTCAACGTTCTGGATATTGATTATTCATCAAACGTTGACTTGCTAAACACTTCTTCATTCCAGGCCAAGAACACCATGTTGGCACCTCGCTTCTTGATTCTGAATACCGCTGTCTCTGACTTAACTCAGGATGCACTTATTCAGATTGTGGGAGGCAAGAGCCCAGATGATGTTCTGCCTGATTTCTCTAAGCAGATCAAGCAGAAATTGGCTGGCTGATTAGCTCGCCAACAAAAATCGGAACCGCTCCCACTTCACGTGGGAGCGGTATTCGAGCTGCCGGCAAGAGGCGAAGAAAAGATGCTCCTATCTATTATCTGATGGGAGCGCCAGCACTTTTTCTCTTTCTTGCCTTCTATCTCTATCCTGCTCTACAAAATCTACAATTTGCGACAAGGAGATGGGATGGAATCTCAGAGCCCGAGGCAGTTGGATTTAGAAACTTTACAAATCTCTTAACTAATGATGATCTTTTCTACAAGACACTTGGAAATAATTTAGAATTCACTTTTTTAGTAGTACTTTTTCAAACCGCTTTTTCATTACTTTTTGCAATATATTTAGTAAATAATTCAAAGATAAATGTATTTCTAAGAACATTATTTTTCTTTCCCACGATTCTCTCATCGGTATCTGTGGGTATGATTTGGCTCTTTCTTTATGACCCAAATTTTGGTGCGATTAATCTTTTCTTTAACAAATTAGGCTTAGAAAGTTTTGCGCTAAATTGGTTGGGCAGTGAAACCAGCGCCTTATACGCCATTGCGTTTTCGCAAGTTTGGTTTCATACAGGCCAGATGATGGTGGTTTACATCGCAGGATTGCAACAAATTCCTAAAGAGCTGTATGAAGCAGCAGAGGTAGATGGAGCCTCACGCTGGAAGCAGTTCACCAGTGTTACCTGGCCAATGGCTATGCCAACAACCTTAGTGGTTATGGCATACACCACAATTCAATCATTTAGAGCCTTTGATTTGATCATGGTGATGACTAACTCAACAGCTGGGCCAAATAACTCAACAAGTATTTTTAGTACTTTGGTCTACTTCACATTGTTTAATGAGTTGCGTTTAGGATATGCCGCCGCTCAGACGATATTTATGGTTATAACTATGTTGCTAATTACCTGGATTCAACGCCGATCCTTCGGCAGAAGGTATGAGAGATAGCATGTTATATAGGTTTTCGCGCTTCACCTCACTCTTTACTTTTGCTTCTCTCATTTTGGTGCCTTCAATGATTGTGATCATGGGCTCTTTTAAGACTGATGCTGAGGTATATAACAAGCCTCTCTCTTTGCCGGATACCTGGAATCTAGATAACTATAGACGGCTACTAAGTGAGAGTGATCTTGAGATAAGCTTCCGTAATAGCGTTGTAGTCACAGGTTTATCAGTGTTAATTACATTGATATTTGCAAGTCTAGCTTCTTTTGCAATTGCCAGGATGATTACTGTGACAGGGAAAGTATTAGCCGCTCTCTTTGCTTTGGGATTAGCTATTCCAGCACAGATAAATATTGTTCCAGTTTATTACATATTCCGTGATTTAGGATTGACAAATTCTTTCTTTGGATTAGTGATTATAAATGTGACTACCACGCTTCCAATATCAATCTTCATTTTAACGGCTTTCTTCCGAGAAATTTCCAGGGAGATGTATGAGGCATCAGAGGTTGATGGAGCTTCGCCACTGCGAATTTATCGTTCCATAGCTCTACCTCTTTCTCGGCCAGCAATGGGAGCCACTGCAATATTTCTGTTTGTCATTAATTGGAACGATCTATTATGGCCACTTTTATTGATTCAAGAATCGGATAAGAAGACTCTGCCACTTGCGATGCTGGCCTATCGTGGCGAGTATTTTGTGAGTTTCTCAATGCTATTCACGGCAGTTATGGTCGCCTCGCTTCCGATGGTAATTATGTATTTAATGATGCAGAAATCATTTGTTGCAGGTCTGACAGCCGGGGCGGTTAAAGGCTAATGAGCAACATTGCGCCGATAATCGGTAATCCGCCAAGACTGCAAGGACAAGTGCGCTTGCTTCTTGATCATATTGAGAGCCAAGGCCTAAAAGGTGGTGACCGTCTGGAATCAGAGCGAGAACTAGCCAAAATCCTTGGGATTAGCCGCCCATCACTTCGAGAAGCGATTCAGATTCTGCAAGTTCAGGGACGCCTTAGAGCTAAACATGGAATTGGAATTTTCGTTCTAGATCAAGCAGACGGGGAGAAATTAAGAGAGTCTTTAAGGGCTGCGCAACATCGCATTGAAGAGTTGTTTCAAATGCGCGAAATTTTGGAAGCCCCAGCTGTTGAGTGGGCTGCTGAGAGAAGAAGCGAAGAGCAATTGGCTGAGATGATATTGGCAGCAAAAGCACTTAATCAGGCTATTGCAAGAAAACCTGTTGACTTTGAGAATTTAAGACGTCTAGATATGGAATTTCATTTAACAATTGTCAGAAGTGCTCAGAATCAATTCTTGAATCAAACGCTTGGAACTTTGCAAGAAATTATGTATCACTCAATGGATAACACTTTAAAGCTTCCTGGTCGTGTGGATAGCTCAGAGCATGAACACGGAATGATCTTGGATGCGATTGAAAAGCAAGATTCAATTACTGCTCGCTTGATGATTATTCAACATATCCATAATGCCCGTGATGCTTGGCAGAAGTACTTAAAGAAACAGAGTGATATATGAGCCAAGTTCTATGCGTGGGTGTAGCAACAGTGGACAATATAGTTTTGGTGGATAAATACCCTGCTGCAAATCAAAGAGTTGTAGCACTTGATTCAACTCGAGCAGTAGGGGGCCCTGCAACAACTGCTGCAGTAACACTAGCAAGGCTAGGTATTGAGGTTTCGCTATCTTGTGTAATCGGAGATGATGAAGAGGGAAGATTTATCCTTGAAACTCTAAAAAATGAAGGTGTAGATACAAGTCATGTTGTAGTCGATGCAAATGTTAGAACTGCTAGAGGAACGATAGTTGTTTCAAAGAGCGAACAGAGCCGAGCGATAATGGTTATGCCTCATGATCAAATTCCTAAAAAGCCCCTTGATACCAGCAAATATCAATGGATTCACGTTGATCAAGCTGGAATGAGGGCGCTAAAGACTTGGGGAATTAGCAGAGGTGGATCTGCCAAGCTTTCCATCGATATTGGCTATGCCACTGAAGGATTAAATCCTGGTGATTATGATCTTTATGCGCCATCTGAAAATATAACAACAGATACAACAAGCGCAGTCAAAGATAAGAACGTTGTTGTTATTTCCCAAGGCGAAAAAGGAAGTCTTTACTGCGATGGCCTTAGCTCTGGAAGTGTTCCTGCAATCAATACAGAAATTTTGAGCACACTTGGTGCTGGTGATGTTTTTCATGGCGCACTTGTTGCTGCGCAAGTTTGGAATAAAGAAATTAGCGAAGCAGTATTGATAGCAAATACTGTGGCAGGTCTTTCATGTAGAGGCCTTGATGGACAAAGTGGAATTCCTAGAAAGAGTGAGCTGGATGCCTATTTGGCTAAGGCGAAGATCTGACGGGGATAATGGGTAATCGAGATATGGAAAGGAAGTAATGATGGCCAAGGTGCCTGACTTTCTCCTCCACCATGATGGCGATTCAGTTGCTGTTGCAAATGATGATTTGCAACCTGGCACACTGCAAGGGCTATCAGTGAAGGAGCAGACTGCACATACTGCAGTATTAAATGAGCCAATTCCCTTAGGGCATAAGTTCGCACTTCGCGATCATGCAGAGGGCGAGGCGATAGTTAAATATGGAATTAAAGTAGGGATTGCATCTAAGGCAATCAAGAAGGGCGATTACGTTCACACACACAACATGAGGAGTTATCGATGGGAAGCAAGCCGCGCTTAACTGGATACCGTCGCCCTGATGGGTCGATGGGTATCCGTAATCACGTCATCATCTTGCCAGTTGATGACTTATCAAATGCTGCTGCAGAAGCGGTAGCAAAAGTAGTGCCAGGCACTCTTGCCTTGCCTCATAGCTATGGACGCCTGCAATTTGGCGAAGATCTTGAACTTACTTTCCGCACACTTATCGGCACCGGCCTAAATGGCAATGTCGCAGCGGTAGTAGTTATTGGAATTGAACCTAATTGGACCCAGAGAGTTGCCAATGGCATCGCTAAATCTGGAAAACCGGTTGCTTCATTTTCTATTGAAGGCAAAGGCGATCTTCAGACAATTGCTGATGCAGCAAGAGTTGCTCAAGTCTTCTTGCAAGATGCATCAGAGATTGTCCGCGAGAGCGCAAGTGAAGGTGATCTAATCCTTTCAATTAAATGCGGAGAGTCAGATACCACATCAGGTCTTGGCTCATGTCCAACCACATCAGAGGCAGTAGATCGTTGGGTTGCAGCTGGAGGAACAGTTTTCTTTGGAGAAACTTCAGAGCTAACTGGCGGCGAACATCTAATTGCAGATCGCTGCATAGATGATGCTTGCCGAAATCTCTTCCAAACTACCTATGACAACTACATCAAAGTAATTGAATCAACCGGTGCCAACTTGCTTGGTTCACAACCAACGCAAGGAAATATCGCAGGTGGTCTAACAACTATTGAAGAAAAAGCTCTAGGAAATATCGCTAAGACCGGATCTGTTCCAGTGGTTGGCGTATTAGCACCAGCTGAGGCGCCACCAAGAAATAAGCCAGGTCTTTATTTCATGGATACTTCATCAGCTGCTGCTGAATGTGTAACTCTTATGGCGGCAGCAGGGGCTGTGATTCACCTATTTCCAACCGGACAAGGAAATGTGATTGGTAATCCAATTGAGCCAGTTTTGAAGTTAACTGCCAATAAGAAGACCGCTGCATCAATGCCAGAACACATCGATCTTGATGTCTCTGGTCTATTGCGTCAGGAATACAACTTGACCAAAGCTGGCGACATGATGATGGATGTAATTGAGCGAACTGTTAATGGAAGACTCTGCGCTGCAGAGGCTCTTGGACATCGCGAATTCACCTTCACCAAGCTCTATATCAGCGCCTAGAAATAACCCTCGATTACCCGAAGAAAAAGGACTGGTTCGTGATATTAATTAGTGAAGATGTTTGGAGCGCAGACTTTGAAGCGCTTGCTAACTCCTTTCCATTAATTCGCGAACCAGAACTTTGGAGCAACGCAGAAGAGTTAAAGGCAAAGCTTGAATCTGCAACAGCATTAGTGGTTAGAAATCGAACTCAAGTAAGTAGAGACTTGATTGCATCTGCTAAGAATTTAAAAATTATTGCAAGGGCCGGCGTAGGTCTAGATAATATTGATGTAAAAGCTGCCGATGAATTTGGCGTGGTGGTGAGCGCTGCTCTTGGCATAAATGCCACCGCTGTGGCTGAAGAGACGCTAGCTATGGCGCTTGCTCTATCTAGAAAGTTAATTGAACTAGATTCAAGCACAAGAGCAGGGCAATGGAATAGAAAAGCAGGAGTTGAGATCTCAGGAAAAACCTGGGGACTTTTAGGATTTGGCGCAACGGCTAGAGCAACTGCAGAACTTCTAAGAGGTTTTAAAGTAAAAGTCTTGGCCTATGATCCATTTGCAAAACCAGAGCAGAGTTATCTAGATTCCATAAATTGCCAGATGAGCTCACTTGATGATGTGATTTCAAACTCGGACTTCATATCCGTCCATCTGCCAGCTACTAGTGAGACTAAAGAGATTATTGATAGTAAGAAGCTCTCGGTTATGAAAAAGAGCGCTCTGCTAATTAGCGTGGGGCGCGGTGAGGTAATTAACGAAGCTGACCTAGAGCAAGCTCTAAGAGATGGCGTTATTGCAGGAGCTGGCCTTGATGTTAGAGCTCAAGAACCTCCAAAGGATAAGCGCTTTATAGATCTTGATAACGTTGTTTTAGCTCCGCATATCGCTGGTATTACCCATGAAAGTCAGGCTGCAATAAATAGAGTGTTAGTAAGTGAGATAAGAGCAGCCCTAAGTGGCCAGGTGCAAAGTTATGCCGTTGGCGCAGTAAAGCAGGCAAAGTAATGGCAATCTCTATAGCTAGAGCCCTTGCTCATGCCACATCACTTCTTATTAAAGCCGGAGTCAATGAAGTTAATTCAGAAAAAACTGCTCGCGCCATAGTCACCTCTGATGTTTGGGGTAATCCCAGCCATGGACTTATGCGACTTCCTTTCTACTTGCAGAGATTGAGTCAGGGCGGGGTTAATCCAAAGGCTGAATTAAAAGTAATTTCAGAATTTGGCTCCACAATTTCACTTGATGGTCAAGATGGATTAGGACACTGGCAACTTCTTGATGGCGCGCAGATTGGCGTAGCTAAAGCAAAGCAGAGCGGAATCTCACTTGTTTCAATTGCTAACTCAAGCCACTGCGGGGCTCTTGGGGTTTATCTCTATCCGGCACTTGATGCAGAAATGATTTCAATGATTTTTACCAATGGCCCAGCGGTGATGCCAGCAGTTGGTGGAAATTCACCAATTCTTTCCACCAGCCCTATCGCTTCAGGAATCCCATCAAATCCTCCAATGATTATTGATCTTTCAACATCTGCTGTTGCAAGAGGAAAAATAGCTAGCGCTGCTAAAGCTGGAGGATCGATTCCAGCGGGCTGGGCAGTTAATGAAAAAGGGGAAGCAATTACTGATGCCAAGCAAGCTCTTATGGGAATGCTTGCTCCACTTGGTGGAGCAAAGGGATTTGCACTTGGTTTGATGGTTGAGTCACTCTCAGCTGGCCTGAGTGGAGGATCTTTATCTAGAGCTATTCCAGATATGTTTAATCCAGAGGATGATAAAAAAGCGCAGGGGATTTCTCACACGGTAATAACTATTAATCCTGCAAGCATCGGAAAAGATTCTAAAGAGGGGCTTGATGAACTTGCCGCAAGTATTACCGCAAGTGGGGGAAGAGTTCCAGGAAGCAAGCGAGTAAGTCCTAATAATTTAGGAAGTGGTGAGATAACCCTTGCTGATGCGGTAATTAGCGATCTTAACTCTTGGAGCCAAAAGCTTGGCTTAGAGAACATCTCATGAAGTTAACATCTAGCAATCTAAAGCATTTTTCAGTCATCTCTATATTTGTTGCTCTGGCATATGGGATAAGTCAATTGCAGGGCGCAATTTCTCCGCTATTTATCTCACTGCTCTTTGGATTAGCTTTAGTTAATAGTGGTCTCTGGGGCGATGGCGGCAGAGAGGCTGCAAACTTTGCAGCAAAGAGATGTATGCGCCTTGGGGTAGTACTTCTTGGCTTTCAGATCTCAATTGACAAGTTCATTGAAGTTGGCCTAAAGGGGCTCTTGGCAGTAATTATTATTGTTGCCGTTGTTTTTCTAGGTCTTAGATATGCAGCTATGAAAAGTGGCTCCAGTGAATCTCTCTCTACTCTTATTGCAGGCGGCTTTGCAATCTGCGGTGCTACTGCAATAGCTGCGATTAGTTCAACTCGAAAGAGTGAAGAGCGAGATGTTTCCTATGCTGTGGCACTTGTTGCCCTCTGTGGCACACTATCGGTTTTTGTCATTCCACCACTTGCAAATCTCTTATCGCTAAGTGATGCAACTGCAGGTGCTTGGATTGGCGCTGCAGTTCACGATGTTGGGCAAGTTATTGCCACCGCATCACTTATGGGCCCTGCCGCACTTGATAGCGCGGTGATTGTAAAGTTAACAAGAGTTGTTCTACTTATTCCACTAATTCTCTTGCTTTCCTATAAAACAAGTGAGAAGAAATCCTTAAAGAGCGCTACTCCAGTATTTGTTATTGGCTTTGTTGCCTGCGCCTTAATTGTTAATGCCCTCGCACTTCCAGAGAGCGCAATTAATCTAGGAAAAGAGAGTTCAAAGATCTTCTTATCTCTTGGTTTATTAGGAATGGGTCTTTCGGTGAAGTGGGCATCAATTAAGGCTCTTGGGGCAAAACCACTTGTTTTAGGGCTGCTTGCCTGGGTGGTTTGCGGGGGATTTGCCTTGGCTGTCATCACCTCCGTTGGGCTCTAGGCGCGAATTTCCCTTTTCCAACCCCCTCTCATAAACTCCCCCTCTGCCCAAATGAGGGCTCGAGGCAAACAAAACGAGGTTAACGCTTGGCTAAAAAAGACGGTGCAATCGAAATCGAAGGCACTGTAGCTGAAGCGCTACCGAATGCGATGTTTCGCGTAGAGCTCACCAATGGACATAAAGTGCTTGCACATATCAGCGGAAAGATGCGACAGAACTACATTCGTATCTTGCCTGAAGATCGTGTGATTGTAGAACTTAGTCCATATGACCTCACCAGAGGTCGCATCATTTATCGGTATAAGTAAGAAAGGGAGTCTGATCGTGAAGGTTAAACCAAGCGTGAAGAAGATTTGCGATAAGTGCAAAGTCATTCGTCGTAATGGTCGCGTTATGGTTATTTGCGACAATCTCCGACATAAACAACGCCAGGGTTAAACCTGGTTATAAAAAAAACTAAATATAAGAACGCGTGGCGCGACAGTAAGTAATTACTGACCTCCTGACTGAAAGCGGGAGCCAGAGAAAATTCTCTGGATAGGCGTTGCGGAGGACTTTCAGATTATGGAAAGAAGTTATAGATGGCACGTCTAGTTGGCGTCGATCTGCCGCGTGAAAAACGGCTTGAGGTCGCGCTTCAATATATCTTCGGCATTGGCCAGACCAGGGCGCAAGCAACTCTTGCTGCAACCGGCGTCTCACCAGATGTTCGAGTAAAAGATCTACAAGAGCCCGATCTAATAAAGCTTCGTGAATTTATTGAAGCTAATTACAAGATCGAAGGTGATCTCCGCCGTGAGATTGCAGGCGATATTCGCCGCAAAGTTGAAATTCAGTGCTACCAAGGAATTCGCCACCGTAAGGGGCTTCCAGTTCGTGGTCAGCGCACCCATACCAACGCACGTACTCGTAAGGGTCCACGCGTTGCCATCGCTGGTAAGAAGAAGGAGACCAAGTAATGGCCGCGCCAAAAGCTAAACCTGCAGCTACTGCTGCTGCTGCCCCTAAGGCAAAAGTAAAGGCACGTAAGAAAGAGAAGAAGAACGTTGCCCTTGGAAATGCCTATATAAAGAGCACTTTTAACAACACCATCGTGACTATCACTGATCCATCTGGAGCAGTTCTTGCTTGGGCATCATCTGGCCAAGTTGGATTTAAAGGTTCACGTAAATCAACTCCTTTTGCTGCGCAGCTAGCTGCTGAATCTGCTGCTAAGAAAGCGCAAGAGCATGGAGTTAAGAAAGTTGATGTCTACGTCAAGGGCCCAGGCTCAGGACGCGAGACTGCAATTCGTTCACTACAAGCAGCTGGGCTAGAAGTTGGTGCCATCTCTGATGTCACACCTCTTGCTCACAACGGCTGCCGTCCACGTAAACCACGTCGAGTATAAGGAAGGGAGAAGAGAACATGGCCCGTTATGCAGGAGCAGATTGCAAGAGATGCCGCCGCGAGAAAGTGAAACTTTTCCTCAAAGGCTCGAAGTGCGATGGACCTAAGTGTCCAATTGAGTCACGCCCTTATCCACCAGGACAACATGGTCGTGCCAGAGCCAAGGAATCTGAGTACTTACTCCAGATGCGTGAGAAGCAGAAATGCGCACGTATCTACGGTGTATTGGAAAAGCAATTCCGTAACTATTACACCGAAGCAAGCCGTTTAGCTGGCAAGACTGGTGAGAACCTTCTTGTTCTTCTAGAGACTCGTCTAGATAACGTGATCTATCGCGCTGGCTTTGCAAAGAGCCGCGATATGGCCCGCCAGATTGTTCGTCATGGACACATTCTGGTTAATGGTCGCAAAGTTGATATTCCATCTTTCCATGTCAGCCAATTCGACATCATTGATGTGAGAACAAAGTCGCAAGACCTAACTCCATTCATTGTTGCATCTGCTGAATTTGGTGAGAAGTCAGTACCGGCTTGGCTTGAAGTTGTGCCATCAGCGATGAGAATCATCGTTCATGGTCAACCAACTCGCGCCATTATCGATACTCAAGTTCAGGAACAACTTATCGTTGAGCTTTACTCCAAGTAATTAATAAGGCAGAGCAATCTGCCTCAATTAATCATCTGGCTAGCAAGGATTTAAAAACTTCATAAAAGTAGGTACTAAGTGAGAGATCAAATAGTGGATCTCTCAAGATAATGGAGGAAAGAAGTGCTAATTGCACAGCGCCCCGTACTATCCGAGGAAGTAGTAAACGAGAGCCGTTCCCGTTTCATAATTGAACCGTTGGAGCCTGGCTTTGGATACACCCTAGGAAATTCACTGCGTCGAACCCTGCTCTCATCTATCCCAGGAGCGGCTGTTACAAGCATCCGCGTTGCTGGAGCCTTGCATGAGTTCACCACTTTAGAAGGTGTTAAAGAGGATCTGACAGATATCGTTTTAAATATCAAGAACTTAGTTCTTTCATCTGAAAATGATGAGCCATCTGTGGCCTATATTCGCAAGAATGGCTCAGGAGTTATTACTGGCGCAGATGTTGCTGTTCCAACTGGAGTAGTAGTTCATAACCCAGATCTTCATATCGCTACTTTAAATACCAAAGCGAATGTGGAGATTGAACTAACTATTGAGCGCGGCCGCGGCTATGTCACAGCAGTGCAGAACAAGTTAGTAGGAGCAGAGATTGGTCGCATTCCAGTTGACTCCATCTACTCGCCAGTGCTTCGCGTGACCTATAAGGTTGAAGCAACTCGTGTTGAGCAGAGAACAGACTTTGATCGCTTAATTGTTGATGTTGAGACAAAGCGTTCTATGAGCCCAAGAGATGCGCTCGCTTCTGCTGGAAAGACTTTAGTTGAGCTCTTCGGTCTTGCTCATGAGCTTAATTACGCAGCTGAAGGAATTGATCTTGGACCATCTATTCAAGATGCCGCACTTGCTGCAGATCTTGCTCTTCCAATCGAGGATCTAGATCTAACAGTTCGTTCTTATAACTGCCTAAAGCGCGAAGGAATCCACACCGTTGGAGAGCTTCTCTCACGTAGTGAGGCTGATCTATTAGATATCCGTAACTTTGGTTCTAAATCAATTGATGAAGTTAAGGCAAAGCTTGTCTCAATGGGCATGCAACTTAAGGATTCACCAGTTGGCTTTGATCCGACACAACATCAGAACTATGGCGTCGATTACTCCGACGACCAGGCTTAAGGAGAGAGCTAATGCCACGTCCATCTAAAGGTCCGCGTCTTGGAAGCGGTCCATCCCATGAAAGATTGCTCCTAAGAACTCTTGCAGAGCAACTCTTTGAAAATGGCAAAGTTCGCACCACCGAAGCTAAAGCTCGTCGTCTGCGTCCACTTGCTGAAAAGTTAATCACCACTGCCAAGAAGGGTGATCTAGCTGCTCGTCGCCAAGTAATGGCCGCTATCTCAAATAAGGGCGTAGTTCATACTCTCTTTACTGAGATTGCGCCACGCTTTGAATCCAGAAATGGCGGCTACACAAGAATTACCAAGATTGGTCCACGTAAGGGCGATAACGCTCCTATGGCAATCATTGAAGTAATAGCTGAAGGAACTCCTGCTAAGAAAGCGGTAGTTAATGAAGCAGAGAAAGCAGCTAAGAAGGCAGCGCCAAAGAAGAAGGCTGCCGCCGCTAAAGCGGAGTAGCTCTTTCTAATAAAAAAAGTAAAAAAAGAAGTGTCAATCGAGCAACCCACTCTCAAAGTTGAGAGTGGGTTTCTTCGTTTTAGGATTGATTTTTCCTATGATGGAAGCGCCTTTAGTGGTTGGGCTAAACAGCCAGATCAGAGAACTATTCAAGGTGAGATGGAAGTTGCTCTTAGCGGTTTAGTTAGAAATAAAGTTGATTTAATCGTTGCTGGAAGAACAGATGCTGGCGTTCATGCCAGTATGCAAGTCGCTCACTTTGATCTGCCAGAGCGCGATAAATATGGAAAGCCTTGGAACACTCAAGATCTGCAATATCGCCTTAATAGAATGCTAAGTGAAGAGATAGTTGTTAGAGCAGTTAGTAGAGCTCCAGATCATTTCCATGCTCGCTTTTCAGCGCTGCGCCGAACTTATATTTATAAGATTGCAGATGGTCAACAGCATATTGATCCGTTAAAGAGATTTGATATCACGCCTTGGTATCGACACCTTGATTTAAGTAGGTTAAATGAGGCAAGTAGGAGATTGCTCGGAGATCATGATTTTGCAACGTTTTGTAAACCTGGTGGCTCTGGAACTACCTTAAGAAGGCTTGAGGAATTTAGCTGGCAGCGAATGGCTGATTCAACCCTTCTAGCAAGAGTTACTGCTGATGCTTTCTGCTATTCAATGGTGAGAAATCTAGTTGGAGCAGTAGTCTGTGTTGGAGAGTCTCGCTTTGAGCCAGAGTGGATTTCATCGCTACTTGCCAATAAAACTAGAGTTAGTGAGAGCATGGTATTTCCAGCACGAGGTTTAACCCTGATTGCTATTGAGTATCCAGCTGATGATTTACTTGAAGCTCGCTCTAAAGTAACTGCTCGCAGAAGAGATGAAGAGTAAATGGGGCAGATAAATGTAGTTGGAATTGAGTATGCCCTCTCAGATGGTCGGGTTTTACTTAGCGATGTTTCTTTTCGGGTCGGCGAAGGATCAAAGGTTGCTCTGATTGGGCCTAATGGATCTGGCAAGACAACTCTTTTTCGAATGATTGCCGGAGATATAACTGCTGATGCTGGTCAGATAATTATTAATGGCGGCCTTGGTGTGATGCGCCAATTTATTGGCTCGATTCGAGATGAATCAACGGTGAGAGACTTATTGATTTCAGTATCACCGCTTCGAATCAGGCAAGCTGCAGAGAAACTTAAAGAGGCTGAAATTGCAATGGCTGCTAATAACTCTGAGAGGCAGCAGATGGCATATGCCCAAGCACTATCGGATTGGGGAGATGCTGGGGGATATGAACAAGAAGTGCTCTGGGATATTGCAGTTAATAACGCGCTAGCAAGAGCTTTGATCGAGTATCTGATCGATTAGTTAATTCACTCTCTGGTGGAGAGCAAAAGCGCCTTGTCCTTGAAGTATTACTTAATGGACCGGAGGAGGTATTAATCCTTGATGAGCCTGATAACTATCTAGATGTTCCAGCAAAGAGATGGCTTGAGGAGCAGATAAGAATTTCAAAGAAAACAATCCTATTTATTAGCCATGATCGTGAGTTATTAGCAGCAACTGCTACCAAAGTTGTCACTCTTGAACAAGGTGTTAGTGGCAATAGCGCCTGGATTCATGGTGAGGGCTTTAATACTTGGCATGATGCAAGAAAAGCTCGTAATGCTCAATTCGCTCAAGTACTAGAGCGTTGGCAAGATGAACATAAGCGTCTAAAAGAACTAGTTCTAACGCTGCAATGGCAAGCAGCTTCATCGCCAGATATGGCTTCAAGATATCGAGCAATGCAAACCAGGCTTAGAAAGTTTGAAGAGATCGGCCCGCCGCCTCCGCCGCCTCTAGAACAAGATGTGAAGGTTAATTTAAAGAGCGGGAGAACTGGCGAGCGCGTAGTGACCTGTAAGGATTTAACTTTAGAGAATCTAACTGAACCATTTACCTTTGAAATCTATTATCAAGACCGGGTAGCAATTCTTGGAAAGAATGGCTCTGGAAAATCTCACTTTTTAAGAAGGCTTTCAGGTGATGAGAGCGTTAGATATAGCGGTGAGTTTAAACTCGGTGCAAGAGTAATTCCAGGTTTTTTTGCCCAGACTCATGCCCATCCTGAATTTGTAGGAAAGACTTTGTTAGAAATCTTGTGGCAGGAAAACTCCTTGCAACTAGGGGCAGCTAAATCTGTTCTTGGTAGATATGAATTGGCCCAACAAGCAGAGCAGCAATTCACATCTTTATCTGGCGGACAGCAGGCGCGTTTCCAAGTTTTATTATTAGAACTTGCCGGCGATACTTTGTTATTACTAGATGAGCCAACCGATAACTTAGATCTGGCAAGTGCTGAAGCGCTAGAGCGAGCACTCGATGCTTATCAAGGAACTGTTATTGCTGTGACCCATGATCGCTGGTTTGCTAAAGGATTTACTAGATTTTTGATATTTGGCGCAGAGGGTGCGGTCTATGAGAGCCCTGAACCAGTCTGGAGCCATTAATCAGGCTCGATTTTGACCCCTTTGCATAGTGCAGGTAATCTTCGCCTTCTGTCTCCGCTAGCTGTGGAGCGGCACTAAATAGAAAAGTAAGAAGAAAGAGAGTCTGCCCGTGCGCACCTTTTCACCGACCCCGAAGGATGTTGCGCGTCAATGGTATGTAATCGATGCCGCTGATGTCGTCCTTGGTCGCCTTGCTAGCCATGCCGCTATCTTGCTTCGCGGAAAACATAAACCAACATTTGCTCCTCATATGGATATGGGAGATTTCGTAATCGTAATTAATGCCGAAAAAATCGTTTTAACTGGATCAAAGATGGCTAACAAGATGGCTTATCAGCACTCACAATATCCAGGTGGCTTAACAGAGCGCAGCTATGAACTATTGATGGAGAAGTTCCCAACTCGCGCTGTTGAAAAGGCAATTAAGGGAATGCTTCCTAAGAACTCTATCGGCAAGCAGATGGCCTCTAAGTTAAAAGTTTATGCTGGCCCTAATCATCCTCATGGATCACAAGGACCAATCCCATATGTCTTTACCCAGATCGATCAGATGAAGGTTGGTAAGTAAAAGATGAGCGAAAAAGAAGAGAACGCAACCGCCTTTAGCTCTGCAACCCCTGCTGCTGCAACTAACCGCGCTGCTGTAATTGCAGCTGGCGCAGGTATTGGTCGACGCAAGGAAGCTGTTGCTCGCGTTCGTCTAACCCCAGGAACTGGTCGCTGGATTGTTAATAATAAGAATTTAGAAGTTTATTTCCCAAATAAAGTTCACCAACAGGCAGTATCTGAGCCACTTCGCACCGTTGGCGCTGAGGGCAAATATGATGTTATTGCCCGCATTGATGGTGGCGGAATTTCAGGACAAGCCGGAGCGCTTCGCTTAGGCGTTGCAAGAGCTCTAAATGAGATTGATACCGATGCAAATCGCCCAGCTCTAAAGAAGGCAAAATTCCTAACCCGTGATGCTCGCGTGATTGAACGCAAGAAATATGGTCTAAAGAAAGCACGTAAGCGTTCTCAATACAGCAAGCGTTAATTAACAAAGAGGGAAAAATGGCGCTCTTTGGCACCGATGGTGTCCGAGGCGTTGCTGGCGTTGATCTAACTGCTGAACTAGCTTTTAACCTCTCAACTGCTGCCGCATCAGTTCTGGCAGATCTTGGTGAGTTTGCTGGCCATCGCCCAACTGCAATTGTTGGCCAGGATTCAAGAGCCTCAGGACAGTATTTAGAGGAGGCAATCTGTCGCGGTCTTTCAAGTGCTGGTATTGATGTTTATCGAGTTGGGATTCTTCCAACCCCTGCTATCTCATTTCTTGTTAAAGATCGAGGAGCAGATCTTGGTGTGATGATTAGCGCATCTCATAACCCAGCAAGTGATAACGGAATTAAGTTCTTTGATAGAACTGGATCAAAGCTAGCTGATCAAATTGAAGCAAAGATTGAGGGCGTGTTAGGCAAAACAGTAGTAAGCACTAATGGCGCTGGCAGAGTAATTGAAGATTTTGAGGCTAAAGAGAGTTATATTAAAAATCTTCTAAAGAGTCTTGATGGCAATTTAAGTGGGATAAAAGTAGTTGTTGATTGCGCCAATGGAGCTGCCTCATTTGTTGCACCTGATGTACTTAAAAGAGCAGGGGCAGAAGTTGTTGCCATTTCAGCATCTCCCAATGGTTTAAATATTAATGATAACTGCGGCTCTACTCATCTAGAAAACTTAATTGCAGCTGTTAAAGAAGAGGGAGCAGATATTGGAATTGCTCATGATGGCGATGCTGATCGGGTCCTAGCTATTGATGATAAAGGATCAGTTATTGATGGTGATTTCATATTAGGAATTCTTGCTCAAGATATGGAGCTACCAACAAAGACTGTGGTGGGAACTGTTATGACAAATCTTGGGCTTATTAAAGCTTTAGAGGAAAAAGGTATTAAGTTCATTGCAACAGCTGTTGGTGATCGCTATGTATTAGAGGAGATGCTTGCTGGCGGACATCTTCTAGGCGGAGAGCAATCAGGCCATATCATCATGAGTAAGTATGCAAATACTGGCGATGGTTTATTAACCGCGCTTCAGCTTATTTCAAAACTTAAGAAGAGTGGAAAAAGTGCAAGTGAATTAGCCTCCTTTATGAAGCGTTATCCGCAAGTTCTAATCAATGTCTCAGGAGTAGCGAAAGAAAAATTGGCATCAAACCAAGTCATTGCTAAAGCAGTAAGTGATGTAGAGAAAAAATTGTCAGATAAAGGTCGAGTTTTGCTCCGCGCCTCTGGAACTGAGGCTCTTAATTAGAGTGATGATTGAGGCCCAAGATCTATCTCTTGCTCAGGAATTAGCCTCAGAACTGGCAACGCTAGTAAAATCAGAGCTCTCACTTTAAGGGAGCCAATTTAAATGTGCGGAATCATCGGTTATACCGGAGCCTCACCTGCCCTTTCAATGGTGATTGATTCGCTTCGAAAGTTGGAATATCGGGGCTATGACTCAGCTGGAATTGCTCTTACTGGCAAAGTGGGCGAGAAGTTAATTGTGGCAAAGCGCGCCGGGAAGTTAAGCAATTTGGAGAGCGCGCTAACTTCAGATCATGCTGATTCTCTAAGTGGAATTGGCCATACTCGCTGGGCAACTCATGGCGGACCAACTGATGAAAATGCCCATCCGCATATCTCAAGTGATGGAAAAGTAGCTGTTATTCATAATGGAATTATTGAAAATTACTTAGAACTAAAAGTTGAGCTAGAAAAGCGTGGCCATAAGTTCTCATCTCAAACCGATACTGAATCAGTTGCTCATCTCTTAAGTGATGAATTTAATTTGAGCAAAGATTTGGCAGATGCGATGCGCAAGGTTTGCAAGCGACTTCGTGGCTCTTTTACTCTCCTTGCTATCTCATCAGATAGCCCTGAGGTAATAGTTGGTGCAAGGCGTAATTCACCGCTAGTTGTGGGTCTTGGCAAGGGTGAGAACTTTCTAGCATCTGATGTCTCGGCATTTATCGCTCATACCAAGAGCGCTTTAGAGCTTGGGCAGGATCAAGTGGTGCAGGTAAGTCCTGACTCAGTTCTAGTAACAGATTTAGATGGCAAGCAAGTCAGCGCTAAGCCTTTTGAGATTACCTGGGATGCAAAGGCAGCAGAGCGCGGGGGATATACCCACTTTATGCTCAAGGAAATCTTCGAACAGCCGAAAGCTATATCTGAAACCCTACTTGGAAGATTTAGCGATGACTCAAAAGTAATTTGCAGCGAGCTTTCAAGCCTTAATCTAGATATTGACCGAATTTTGATTTTAGCTTGCGGCACTGCATATCACGCAGGATTAATCGGAAAATATGCCATAGAGCAATGGTCAAAAATTGCTGTTGATGTTGAACTAGCCTCTGAGTTTAGATATCGAAAGCCTTTTCTAACTCCAAAGACATTGGTAATTACGATCTCTCAATCTGGGGAGACTATGGATACTTTGATGGCTGCTCGCCATGCCAAAGATCTTGGAGCGGCAACTCTTTCTATCTGTAACACGATGGGTTCATCAATTGCCAGAGAATCTGATGCAGTCTTTTATACCCATGCCGGCCCTGAGGTTGCAGTGGCATCAACTAAGGCGCTTCTAACACAGATTGTGGCGCTTAAAGTTATCGCTCTTTATTTGGCTCAGAACAATAAGAGTTTAAGTGGCGCGCAGATTGCAGCAATTATTTCTGAGTTACTTGCCTTGCCAAATAAAGTTGAGGAGATTTTAGAAACAGTTGAACCACTTCGTGAAATGACCAGAGGCTTTAAAGATGCAACTTCAGTTCTTTTCCTGGGAAGAAATGTGGGATATCCAGCCGCGCTAGAAGGCGCTCTTAAACTAAAAGAGCTTGCTTATATGCATGCTGAAGGTTTTGCCGGCGGAGAGCTGAAGCATGGACCAATTGCACTCATTGAAGAGGGAACGCCGGTAATTGCAATTCTGCCTCCTGCATCATCGCCGATAGCCGAGAAAATGCTTAGTAATATTCAAGAAGTTAGAGCGCGCGGGGCTAATGTGATTGCTATTGCAGATTCTTCGATTTCGCTAGATGTTAAAAATATTATTAGAATTCCAAGCTGTGATGAATTATTACAATCAATACTTGCAATCGTTCCCTTGCAAGTCTTTGCCTATGAAATGGCTGTTGCAAGGGGAAATGATGTTGATCAGCCAAGAAATCTCGCTAAATCGGTGACAGTGGAATGAGTGGTCCTAGTAGCCTCTTTGATGATGTTGTAGATCAAAGAATTGAGATTCGTCGTCGGGAGATGAATATTGCCCTTACTTGGTGCGCAGTATTACTTCTTGGCTTTGCTTTAGTAACTCTTGATGTCATCAATAAGGGCCTGCTCTATAGATTTGATCAATTTGTAGCAGATCTAAGTCGCCCTAAGCTCTCTGGATTTACTAACTTTTTAGTTCTTCGAATCGATGACTTAGGTCTTAGATGGATTACCGCGCTTATCTTGCTGATTACCGCAGGACTGATCAGTAGAAGATTTAAATCTTTTAGACCTTTAAATTTAGCTTTTCTATCTTTGGTATTTTTAAATATCTTTGTAGGCGCTTCTAAGATTTTCTTTGGAAGATGTAAAGCAAAAGAAGATTTTGACCTCTGTATGTTTAGCGATGGTATGGCATATCCCAGTGGCCATATTTCAAATGCCCTTGTAACTTGGGGGCTCTTTGCCTACATAATCTTTCGTTATACCCATAGAGCTCCATTTGAAGGTTTAAAGCTCTATTGGTTGGTAGCTGTTATCACTATTGCAGTAGGAGCTGTTTCGCTAATCCGTAATACCCACTGGTTTACCGATCTTCTTGGTGGAATGTTTTAGGTGGAGCTATATTGGTTTTAGTAGTTGCAATTGATCGCTTTATTCCCTCGACCCGTCAGCCCTCATAGGTATATAGGAAAAAGTAGCGATTAACTATGGAGAATCGGGCAGAAGTACTTATCGATCTTGGAGCCATTAGAGATAACATCAAATACTTAATGGCTAAAAGTGGTAAACCAGCTCTGGCTGTAGTGAAAGCAGATGGTTATGGCCACGGCCTCCTTCCAGTAGCAAAGAGCGCGCTTAGCGCTGGCGCTAGCTGGCTTGGGGTTGCACTACTTGAGGAGGCAAGAGCTTTAAGGCAAGGCGGAATAAGTGCGCCAATTATTGCTTGGTTAACCCCGATTACAGATGATTTCAAATCTGCCATAAATGAAGATATAGATATTGCAATTGCATCACTTGCTCACCTTGAGGCAATTACTAGCGCTTCCAAATCTTTAGGAAAGTGCGCCAGGGTTCATCTAGAAGTTGATACTGGAATGTCTCGCGGCGGGGCGCTTGGTGAGTGGAGTGACTTAGTGCGCAGCGCCAAGGCTTATCAAGACTCTGGGCTTATTGAAGTAATTGGTATTTGGTCGCATTTTGCAAGAGCTGATGAAGCAGGACATGAATTTAACAAAAAGCAATTAGAAAACTTTAAGAGCGCAGTAGCGAAGCAAAGAGTGTTGGTATTACTCCGCAGGTAATTCACTTGAGTAACTCAGCAGCTGCGATTAATGATGTTGATTCACATTTTGATCTGCTTCGTTTAGGTATTGCAATCTATGGACTATCGCCAGATTTTTCACATATGGGAAGTTCCGAAAAACTAAATTTAAAACCTGCAATGAGTATCCGTGCCAGAATTCATTTAGTCAAAGATGTCCCAGCAGGCTCTCAGGTTGGTTATGGAGGAAGTGCTATAACAAAAGTTGATACCAAACTTGGAGTTATTGCAATGGGTTATTCGGATGGAATTCCAAGAAATGCAAATAGTGAGGCGGGAGTACTGGTAGGTAATAAACGAGCACCAATTATTGGTCGAGTATCAATGGATCAATTTGTGGTTGATTTGGGCAGAGATAGCTCGGCAAAGGCTGGAGATTGGGCATACATTATTGGAAGTAATCCTTTGGATAGTTATACTTCGGCAAGTTCTTACACCGCCGATTCGTGGGCTAGCGCTAGCGCAACGATCAATTATGAGATCGTGACGCGAATAGCAGCTAGAGTAAAGCGAATCTATCAAGGCTAAAGGAGGGCGCATGACAGAAGGCGTTGTGCTCTCTGTTAATGATCTCTCAGTAAATTTTGGCGGCCTTAAAGCTCTAAACGGCGTCAACTTTGAATTAAGAAAGGGCGAAGTCTTAGGACTTATTGGCCCTAATGGCGCCGGAAAAACTACCGTCTTTAATGCGCTCTGCGGGATTGTCACTCCAGATTCGGGCTCTCTTTCTTTAAATGGCAAAGAAATTAAATGGCCAAAGCCTCATAAATTAGCGAAGTTAAAAATTGCTAGAACTTTGCAAGGTGTTGGACTCTTTCCAGATTTAACTGTCTATGACAATGTGATGATTGGCGCCAATAAATTTTCTGAAACAGGTTTACTTCGCGCAGCCTTTGGAACAAACCATAAAGATGAAAAGCGCTTAAAGGAGCGGGCGCAAGCAGCTCTTGAGCGAGTTTATGTTGGCGCAGTTGCAGATAGAAGAGCAGACACTCTTGCCTATCCTGATACTAAGCGAGTTTCTATTGCTAGAGCATTGGTAGCAGAGCCAGAAATATTATTACTAGATGAGCCTGCTGGAGGGCTAGGCCCGCAAGATATTGAATGGCTCAATAGCCTTATTAATAATCTTAAGTCTCGCACTTCAATAATTATCGTTGAGCATCACATGGATGTTGTTATGTCAGTCTGTGATCGAATCTATGTTTTGAACTTTGGTGAAATAATCGCATCTGGAACACCAGCAGAGGTTAGAGATAATGAAGCAGTTATCCAGGCATATCTTGGAACCAAATCAAAGGCCAAGTCATGAGTGGATTAGTAGTTAATAGACTTAGCGTCTCCCATGGGGCAATTGAGGCGCTTCGTGCAGTTTCCTTTAGCGTTGAGGTTGGTCAACTTGCAGCAATTATTGGTTCAAATGGCGCAGGAAAGACAACACTGCTTCGCGCCCTCTCTGGTCTAAATACTCAAACTTCAGGAAGTGCGCAGTGGAATGAGCGAGAAATCCTTGGGGCAAGGCCTGATGCGCTAGTAAGAAGAGGTATTAGCCATGTCTCTGAAGGTAAATCTGTAATTGCAGAGCTAAGCGTTAAAGAGAATTTGATCTTAGGTGGAATCTGGAGAAACAAAAAGAGTGATACCAGCGCAGCTATTGCAGAGGTAGTTGAGCTCTTTCCAGTTTTGGGACAGAGAATGAATCAGAGCGCCGACTCTCTCTCAGGCGGCGAGCGACAGATGCTCGCTATTGGTAGAGCGCTAGTTTCAAGACCAAAATTATTACTACTGGATGAACCATCACTTGGACTTGCACCACTTGTTATTGAACAGATTTTTGCAACTATTGATCAACTTCGAAGAAAACTCGGGCTAACTGTTGTTCTAGTTGAGCAGAATGCAATGAGCGCGTTAGAGATTGCTGATATCGGAATCATTATTAATCTTGGCGAAGTTGTTGCCTCCGGCAAAGCCAATGAGCTAATTGATGATCCCGCCCTACGAGCTGCTTACTTGGGATACTGATGCAAAAAGTTATTGAAACTCTATTAATCGGGCTATCAACGGGATCTATCTATGCCCTTATGTCATTAGCACTTGTCTTAGTCTGGAGATCAACGCGGGTTGTTAACTTTGCGCAAGCAGGACAGGCGATGCTCTCCACCTATATTGGCTTTGAGATTGCATCTAGATCTGAGATTTTCTGGTTAGGACTTGTCTTTGCAATTGCAGCAGGAGCGCTAGTTGGTGCAGGCGTTGATTACTTCTTTATGCGCGTGCTCTTCAAACATGCAACTTCTGGACCTGCAGCAGTTGTTGCACCTGTCATTGCCACTCTAGGTTTACTTGGACTTATCAGAAGTATTGTCGGGCTAACTTGGGGCGGAGAATTTAAATCTATTGAAGCACCAGCCTCAACAGATGGCTTTACTGTTGGAGATGGCACAATTCCATTTTCAAATCTTGATGTTTTAATTATTGCTACAGTTTCAATAATTCTCATTGCTCTTGCCTATATCTTCCAGCGCACCAACTTAGGTCTTGCCCTTAGGGCCTCGGCTTATGCCCCTGAAATTGCTCAATTAGCTGGCATTAGAACAGCACGGACTAGAACTATCGGATGGTCAATCGCGGGAGCAGTAGGAGGGGTTGCTGGAATGTTAGTAACTTCAAATAACTTCCTCTCTCCTTATTCGTTGGATCTCTTACTTGTCTTTGGATTTATTGCAGCTGTTATTGGCGGTCTTGAAAGTATGGTCGGATCTGTTATCGGAGCACTTGTACTTGGAATTGGCCTTACATTTATTTTGAATTATGTCGGAACTTCTCTAGTCTTTATTGGCGGATTTAGCGTTTTGATTTTAGTTCTGCTCATTAAGCCAGATGGAATCATGGCAAAAGGCAAGGCCCGCCGTGCGTAAGAAAATAGCTATCTTTGTTCTCATTGGTTGGGTATTACTAATCATTGGTGATCGCGTTGATGAGCTTCGCGTATATCAAGGAGCTCAGATGGCGATGTATACCATCGCACTTGCTTCAATTGTTTTGTTAACTGGCTATTCTGGTCAAGTTTCACTAGGTAATGGTGCGATGATGGCTGTTGGTGGTTATGGCGCAGCTCTTACCCTAAATAATTTAGGCACTCCAATTTGGTTTGCATTCTTAATGGCAATTGTTACGGCCTCGCTATTTGGTGCACTTCTTGGAGCAGCAGCAGCAAGAGTTTCTGGGCCTTATTTAGCCGGAACAACTCTTGCGCTAGCTGTTGGTCTTCCAGCAATTGCAAATCAATTTGCTTTCCTTGGGGGAGAGCCAGGACTTTTATTTGATGTTGGCTTTCCACCAGAGAGATTTGGTGATGAATTCACGCAATATAAATGGTTCTTCTGGATTGCTTGCTTTGTCGCTTTAATTGCAATATTTGTGACTTCAAATATTCTTTCATCGCGCTTTGGTCGCACCTGGCGCGCAATTCGCGGAAATTCTTTAGCAGCAGAGCTCTGCGGAGTTCATTCAGCTCGCATGAAGGTTCTAGCCTTCACAGTTAGCTCTGGCCTTGCAGGTCTTGCCGGAGCAGTTCTGGCAATGACTATAAGCCTTGTTGCCCCTGGGGCATATGGCCTGGCCCTTTCCTTTGCCCTGGTGACCGGGGCAGTTCTTGCTGGAATCTCAAGCCTTCCTGGGGTAGTCCTGGGAGCCTTCATTCTCGTGGTCATTCCTGAGATATCTGTGGCCCTTGCCGACAGGCTGGGTGACGCAGATAAACTAAACAACTATCTACCAGGTCTAATTGTGAGCGTATTGCTGATTCTCTCAGTGATATTCACCCCAAATGGGCCTGGCGAGAACTTGCGTAAGCATCGTCATAAGAAGCCTGCGCATTAACTGATTACCGCTAGGTAACCAGTAGATTAATAGCACCTAGCCAAACCCTCGATGGAAGGAAAACAATGATCAGAAAGACTCGTATAAAGCGAACCTGGCTCGCTGCTGCGGTGATTGCCTCTGGCTCTCTCCTAGCAACAGCGCTTCCAGCAAACGCAGAGACGGGCGTTAGCGCAAGTGAGATCAAACTTGGTATCACTCTGCCTCTAACTGGAGCAGCATCACCAGGCTATAACAAGATCGGTAATGCAATTAATGCTTACTTCAAGTATGTCAATGACAATGGCGGCGTCTATGGACGTAAAGTCACTCTCATTCAGAAAAATGATGAGTACTCACCACAGTTGTCGATTGCTAAGACAAACGAATTAATTTTGCGAGATAAAGTTTTCGCTCTAGTTGGCCCACTTGGAACTGCAAACTTCACCGCAGTCCACAAATCAGTTGGCCTTGCTAAGCGCGGAGTCCCAAGCCTTTTCCTAAACACTGGCTTCAGCGGATTTTCAAATAAGAAGAGCTATCCATCTTCTTTCATGATTCTTCCTTCCTACGCCATGGAAGCAAAGATCATCGCCCAATTCCTCAAAGAGAACCATGCTGGAAAGAAACTCGGCATTGTTTATCAAAACGATGAATTTGGTATTGATGGTCTAGGGGCTTTCAAGGCAGCTGGAACTAAGTTTGATGTTTCAATTCCTTACACCTCAGGAACACAGAGCGCCGCAACCGCGCAAACCTGGGTCTCCCAGCTTGCAGCAGGCGGAGCTCAAGTAGTGGTCTTCTTTGGCGTAACTTCAGCAACTGCTCCACTTCTTGCTGTAGCTGCTGCTGCTAAGTACGCACCACAGTGGATTCTTGGATCAGTTGGTTCAGATCCATTAACACTGCGCGCTCTTGGTGTTCCAGTAGCGGTGCTAAATGGCGCACAGACTCCAGCTGGTAATCCATCACCAAATGACACTAGCGATGAGTATGTAAAGCAGTTCCAAGAGATCAATACCAAGTACAACACAGGTACTACCTTTGATGACTATGTATTGCAGGGCATGAATATCGGTCTAATGACCGTTCAAGCTCTAAGGGCTGCAGGAAAGAACTTAACCCGTAAGGGTCTAATTCGTGCGATGGAGACAAAGGGCTCAACCTTTGCATCTGTTGCTTACTCTCCTCTCGGTTATTCAGGAACAAGCAATGTTGGCCATACCGGCTACTACATGGCAGTAATGGACGCCAATGGAGATAGAAAGCCATTCGGTGGCAAAGTAACGCTTTACACCACTGACAGTGGCTCCGGTCCAGTTGTGGTCTCTACCTTCAAACGTCCGGCAATGCCAGCGAAAGGATTACCAAGTAACTCATGAGAACCTTTAAATTCAAGCGTTCCTTAACGCTCGTAGCAGTTTCATCACTGCTCTCAATTACCGTTGTATCAATTCCAACGGCAGCGCAGGCAAACCCTGTTTGTACTACAGCAAGCGGTGTAACAACTTGCCTTGGTGCAACATCAGATACTGCGCCATATATGCTGATGACTCCAGCAAACTTCAATGGAACCGTTTATCTATATTCACATGGATATCGTCCAAACGTTCCAGTCCCTGCCGGAATTCCTGGATATGGTGGCTACACAGTTACTAATACTCCAGAGCCAGCACCTGGCGGAATGCCAAATTATTGGCACACTTCTTGCTAAGGGATATGCGGTTATGGGATCTGGCTTTGCCCGTCAAGGCTGGAATGCAGATTCAGCAATTAAGACAAATGTTGAGCTAATTGGGGTCTTTAAGAAGCAATATCCAAAGACAACAAAGGTTGTTGCTTGGGGTAATTCACTTGGAGGCTTTATTACGCAGGCACTTGCTGAGCAATATCCAAATCTAATTAGCGCAGCAGCGCCTCTTTGTATGGCAAGTGATCTAACGCCACTTATGACAATGGCTGGAGATGCACTTTGGGGAATCAAGACTTTCTTTGATCCAACCATCAAAGGTGGAGGCTATAGCGCAGGAACAGCTGGTTATGCCGAAGCAATGGGAGATCTAGTAAAGGTCTTTACCGTTATCGGTGCAATGCAAGCTGCAATTGCTGCAAATCCATCTGCGCCAGCATGGCCAGCGACATCAAAGGTTCCAGATGCACTTAAAGCAGTTCCATCAAGAAGTGCTTTAGTTCTGATCGCTTTGATGTCTGGTGTTCCAATGCAATCGGCACACTTTGATTCAACTTCAGCGCCAGCAGGCCTTCCAGCCTCAAACGCTCTCTCGTTCCAGTTGGCTATCAATCCAGCTCTTGCTGCTCTAGAAAACCTTGCAAATGCTGCAGCTCTTGCAGTGCTTGCAACACATGATGTTGAGCAACAAGCAGGCGGGGCAGTATTTGATAACACTGCAACTGACTACTCAGCGCGTGTTTCAGCTGAACAATTTATCTGGAGCTCAGCTCTTTCTGGCAATGCTGGAGTAGGCGCTCTGCTTGGATATCTTGCAGCGGTACCAAGAGTTAAGGGAAATCCTGCAGCTATTGCCAAGATGGCATCACTGACATCACATACTGGCAAGGTTGAGATTCCAACAATTCTCTTCACCGGAACTGCTGATCCAGTAACAACACCTGGAAATCAGCAAGCGGTGATTGATAAATATGCAGCATATTCTGCTGGGAAGTGGGCAGCTGCAAAGAAGGAAGGAACCCGTAAGAAACCAGCTAATAATCAATTGGCTCTATGGAACTTCCCACCAGAGAAGTACACCAAGTTCACCGCTACCGGTTCACCAGATACAACGGTTGCCGCAGCGACAGGAACTAACCACTGTAACTTCACCGTTTCTCAGTACTTAGCAATTGCAGATCTACTTGCATATGCTGCTGATAACGGTAAGAACATGTCAGGTGGCGCGCTCTATACCAAGATCCGTAAGGCAGGAAATATGACTTACGATCGTGGCTATAGCGCTCCTAAACTGAAGTATTACGGAGAATAATCTTCCGTAATCCATCGAGAAGGTAGTAAAGAGAGGGTCTGGGAAACCAGGCCCTCTCTTACTTTTATAGGTAGATATTCATCAGATATTCAGGTAAAGCGTTGGTTAAGTAGCAGCTACGCCTTACTCTTGTCGCCATGGCAAGCCTTGCAGAGCGCAGAAGAATTGCTAGATTAACCCATCGCTTTGGCTTTGGCCCGCTTCCTGGAGAATTCACAAATCTCTTAGCTGGTGGTTTTGATCAAGCCGCAGAGAAATACTTAAACATTCCTAGCCAAGATACTTTTGCAGATAACCAAGATGAGCCAGTAGTTCGCGATCAAGGAAAGCGTCCAGCACCAAATAGCCCCGATGTTGTCGCTTATGCAACCGAAAAAAGAGCACAGTTAACCTCACTTACTTTCTGGTGGCTAGATCGTATGGTTTTATCAGAGCATTCATTACCCGAGCGAATGACATGGTTCTGGCATGGACATTGGGCCACCTCGTATCAAAAAGTAGATGATGCTCTGCCGATGTATCTGCAGAATCAAACTTTGCGAAGAAATGCCTTAGGAAACTTTGCTCAGATGTCTAGAGAGATGGTTAATGATGCTGCCTTAATCTTCTGGCTAGATGGACAGTCAAATACTGTTAAAGCTCCCAATGAAAATCTATCGAGAGAGTTAATGGAGCTCTTTACTCTTGGGGTTAATCGTTATAGCGAAGATGATGTGAAAGAAACTGCCAAAGCTTTAACTGGATATAAAGTTGATAAATCTAGTGGAAAAGTAATCTTCTATCCCAAGCAACATTTTGCCGGTTCTATCAGGGTTTTGGGAACGCAAGGTTCATTTGATGCCAGTTCTTTAAGTGACTTTCTAGTTGCTAGAAGTGATTGCGCGCTATTTATTACTGAGCGAATTTGGTATCGCTTTATTTCAAGTATGAATCCACTAGCTGATACCACCCTTACTTCAAGCTTTGCCTCAAGAGATATTGCAGCTTTAGTAAAGGCAATTGGTAGACACTCTGCTTTAGATAATCCCGATAATTCAATGGTTAAAAGTCCTATAGATTGGTTTGTCTCTGCCGCTAGAGCTTTATCAATTACGCCATCGAAATTCTCTAATCCCAATACCATCCGCAACTACCTTGATTTACTGGGCCAGCGTCCATTCTTCCCGCCAAATGTTGGGGGATGGCCGGCTGATCAAGCTTGGCTTTCAACTTCATCTGCGCAATATCGAATTCAATTTGCTACTCAATTAGTCAAAGAGGCAGATCTAACGCCAATTTCATCCCTTGCTCCGCAAGCAAGAATTGATGGCCTTGCTGATTGGCTCGGAGTTGTGGAGTGGAGTTCTAGAACAAAGATGGCGCTAAATGGCGCAGTCAAAGATCCGGCGCGCTTGGCTTTGCTAGCGCTCTGTTCACCTGAATATGTTGTGAGCGCATAGGAGCACGCCATGGACACAATAACTCGTAGACAATTTCTAAAGGCAACAGGCGCTGGAGCAATAGGCGCTGCTGCTATGAGTCTTTCAATCGAGGAGATTGCAAATGCAGCCATTACAAGGCCGCTGCCGCTTGGAACTCCAATACTTGTTGTGGTCACGCTCTATGGCGGCAATGATGGGTTAAATACTGTTGTTCCAGTTAATGATCCGATTTATCAATCACTTCGCCCAGGTATTGCATATAAACCAGAGGATGTTCTCCCACTTGGAGAGAACCTATATCTCAATGGATCAATGAGCGGGATGCATTCACTTTGGAATAAGAATCAAGTAGCAATTGTGCGCGGCGTTGGCTATCCAAACTCTGATCGTTCTCACTTTTCATCTATGGCGATCTGGCAATCGGCAATCATTGGAGCTGCTAAAACCGGATGGCTAGGAAGATGGGTTGAGAGCCAACCAGAGGATCCATTTCTTGCAATTAGCCTTGGATCAATACTTCCGCCCCTTCTTGCTGGAAGTAAGAGATCAGGTTCAGTTCTTCCACTTGGCGGCTTACAAGTTCCAAACGGATCACTTGCTAGCGATTGCATAAAGCTTGCGATTGAGAGTCGCAGCGATAATTTGCTTCAAGCAATGGCTGCAAAAACTATGCGAAATCTCTTTACCGTCTCCTCAGATATCACGCCAATTCTAAAATCACCTGCCCCAGCGGCGCCAGATCTACCAACAACGATAGGTGGAAATGCTGGAGGGGATACAAATTTAAGTCAGCAGTTAGATATTGTGGCAAAGCTTGTATCTGCTGGTGCTCCAACGAGGGTCTGGTCAGTTTCACTCGGTGGTTTTGATACTCACGCAGATGAAAAGGGATCTCAAGCAATTCTTCTTGGAGTTGTGAGCCAAGGAATTTCTAAATTTATGTCGCAGATGAGAGCTACAAATAGAGCAAAAGATGTTGTGGTTCTGGTCTATAGCGAATTTGGTAGAAGAGTTCGCGGTAATGCATCAGATGGAACAGATCACGGCACCTCAGGCCCAGTCTTTCTTCTAGGCGAGCGGGTCAAAGGTGGTTTCTATGGCGAGCAACCATCACTAAATAACTTGAAAAATGATGACTTAGCTGTCACTACTGATTTTAGAGATATCTACGCCAGTGTTTTAGAGAAAGTTCTTTCAACCCCTGCCGAGAAAATACTTGGCAATTGGAAGGGTCGCACTCCGCTCTTTAACTAGTCGGTAATATGACTAAGTGTTAATTCAATCGCCAGAGCAGATGCGAGATTTTGGTATCTCGCTATCTAAGAAATTTAGAGCTGGTGATGTCATTGTTCTTAAAGGCGATCTTGGGGCAGGAAAGACAGCTCTAGCATCAGGAATTGGTATTGGGCTTGGGATAGAGGGAGTTAGCTCGCCTACCTTTATTATTTCAAGGGTTCATAAAGCAAAGGTGCCCTTAATTCATATCGATGCCTATCGCCTCTTATTAAGTAGTGCTAAAGGTTTTGAATTTGATGATTTAGATATCGCAACCTCAAAAGATCACGCAATAACAGTTATTGAGTGGGGCGAAGGCCTAGTTAATCGGCTAAGTGATGAGTATCTAGTAATTGATATTGCTTTTGGCGCAGATGAAAATGAAAGATTACTAAGCGCTACAGTATCGGGCCAAGATGGGCTGGATTTAGCCTATGAACTACCTAGTAATTGATACTGCAACAGATCGCAGCTCACTAGCCCTTTTTAATAATAACGAATTGATCTATTCAGGTTTTCATGATGGGGCAACCGAGCATGCAGAGGCGCTACCAAAACTTCTTAAAGAGTGTTTAAGTGTTGAGAGCCAAGTGGATCAAGTAGTTGTTGGTATGGGGCCAGGGCCATATACCGGACTTAGAGTTGGAATTATCTTTGCTATGAGCTTTGCAAACGCTAGGCAGATTCCCTGGATTGGGGTCTGCTCACTTGATGGAATAGATATTGACTCAGATTCATATCTTGTGGCAACTGATGCTAGACGAAAAGAAATTTACTTCGCTCGTTATCAGGATGGTATTCGAACCCAGGGACCATCAGTCTGCGCGCCAAGTGAGATTAAAGATTTAGATATCAAGAAGTTTGGTTTTGGATTTGGCGATCCCCTCTATCCCTCAATGGCTCTTCTCCTTGCTAAATCTAAGACACAAGATGTTAAGCAGCCTTTTTATTTGAGGCGACCTGATGCGATTGAAAGTAGCGCAAGATGAAGGCCACCTTTCGCCAGATGATTTCTTTAGATATTCCACTTCTTGTCTCAATGGAGCGCGAGATATATCCAGAGAGTCCCTGGAGCGCTAATCAATTTAAAGAAGAGTTAGCTGGGATGCCAAAGACGAGAGAGTATTTAGTAGCGCTAGATGAGATAGAAGTTGTTGGTTATGGCGGAGTTGCCCTACTTGGTGATGTGGCAGATATTCACACGCTAACTATTAAGCAGAGCCATAGAAGGCTTGGTATTGCCTCAAGCATGCTAGAAAAACTTGAAACTTGGGCAATTCAGCGCGGCGCAAAAGCGCTAATGCTTGAGATGCGTGAGGGCAATGAAGCTGCGATGAGCCTCTATCAAAAGGCTGGATATCAACTGATTTCACGGCGTGATAATTACTATGCCAAGGGCATTCACGCGCTAATCATGCGAAAAGAGGTGGAGCAATAGATGAGCGAGCCTTTAGTCCTTGGTATTGAGAGCTCCTGTGATGAGACCGCGATTGGAATTGTTAGAGGGAGAAAACTTCTAGCAAATGTCATCTCATCAAGTGTTGATGAGCATGCAAGATTTGGTGGGGTAGTTCCAGAGGTTGCCTCAAGGGCTCATCTAGAGGCGATGCAACCTGCAATTACTCAAGCTTTAAATGAATCTGGAGTGAAGCTAAAAGATCTTGATGGCATTGCAGTTACTGCAGGACCAGGTCTAGTTGGCACTCTTCTTCTAGGCATTTCAACTGCTAACGCTCTCTCACTCGCTCTTGATAAACCACTCTATGGAGTCAATCACTTAGCGGCCCATATTGCTGTTGATCTATTAACTGATGATAGAAAAATTAGCCCTGCAATTGCTCTGCTAGTTAGCGGGGGACACTCATCAATATTGCAAGTAAATGATTTAACTAAAGATATAAAACCACTTGGAAGAACTCTTGATGATGCAGCAGGTGAGGCCTTTGATAAAGTGGCGCGCCTGCTTAACCTAGGTTTTCCGGGTGGTCCATTAATTGATAGAGATGCAAAAGATGGGCGAGGTGATGCAATTAATTTTCCTCGCGGCCTTAACCAAGCAAAAGATATGGCAGAGCATCGATTTGATTTCTCATTCTCTGGTCTTAAGACTGCAGTTTCAAGATATTTAGTAGCTAATCCTTCCTATAACCGCTCTGATGTCTCTGCCTCTTTTCAAGAAGCAGTTGTTGATGTCTTACTCGATAAGGCGGTTAAGGCCTGCCTATCAAGCGGAATCCAAACCTTGATAATTGCTGGAGGGGTTGGGGCAAACTCTCGCCTTAGAAGCCTTGCAGCTTCCAGATGCGAGAAGGCAGGCCTTGAGCTTCGAAGCCCCCCTGCCAATCTCTGCACCGATAATGGGGCGATGGTGGCTGCCCTTGGCTCCCTTGCCATCTCAAGCGGGATTGAGCCTTCAAAGCTTGGTATCCAGGTCGCCTCTGAGATCAGCCCTTCGGTAGCTATCTGGGCCTAGAGCCTGCGGATTTGAGAACGGGAATAGAGGCCTCTAGGCTTGGCGTTAGCACTCAGCGGGTGAGAGTGATAAAACACCCGAAGTAGGAAAAAACTCGATGAAGAAGGAGCAATAACGATGGCCATTGCCATTAAGCCGCTTGAAGATCGTATCGTTATCAAAATTAACGAAGCTGAAGAGAAGACCGCATCAGGTCTAGTTATTCCAGATACTGCAAAAGAGAAGCCACAAGAGGGCACAGTAGTTGCAGTTGGTCCAGGACGATTTGATGATGGAGTTCGCGTGCCAATGGATATCAAAGTTGGCGATGTAGTTCTCTATAGCAAATACGGTGGAACTGAAATCAAGCACGGTGGCGAGGAATATTTAGTTCTCTCAGCCCGTGACATTCTTGCAGTAATCGCGAAGTAATTAAAGAAGAAGAGAAGATAACTAAACATGGGTAAATCACTGCAATTTGATGAAAATGCTCGTCGCGCTATGGAGCGCGGAGTAAATATCCTGGCTGATACTGTAAAAGTAACGCTAGGACCTAAGGGACGTAACGTTGTTATCGGCAAGTCATTTGGCGCGCCTTTAATTACCAATGATGGTGTAACCATTGCAAAGGAAATTGAACTATCTGATCCTTCAGAAAATATGGGGGCTCAATTAGTTAAGCAGGTTGCGGAAAAGACTAATGATGTTGCAGGAGATGGCACTACAACTGCCACAGTTCTTGCCCAGGCAATGGTCCGTGAAGGCCTAAGAAACCTGGCAGCTGGAGCCCAGCCAATGGGAATCAAAGCCGGAATTGAAGCAGCAGTTGCTGCAGTCGTTGAGAAGTTAAGAGCTAACTCCACCAAGATCTCTGCTAAAGAGCAGATTGCAGATGTTGCAACTATCTCTGCTCAAGATCGCAGTATTGGTGATCTCATCGCTGAGGCGATGGATAAAGTTGGTAAAGATGGCGTAATTACCGTGGAAGAATCTTCAACCACTGGTCTTGAGCTGGAATTTACTGAAGGTATGCAATTTGATAAGGGCTATATCTCGCCATACTTTGTCACCGATCAAGATCGCATGGAGGCAACCCTTGAGGATGCCTATATCTTGATCTCTGCTGGCAAAATCTCAGCTCTTGCCGACCTTCTGCCAATTCTTGAGCAGGTTGCAAAGGCCTCAAAGCCGCTATTAATTATTGCTGAAGATGTTGAGGGTGAAGCTCTTTCAACTCTAGTTGTAAACCGCATGCGCGGGGTCTTTACCTCAGCAGCTGTTAAGGCTCCAGGCTTTGGAGATCGTCGCAAGGCGATGCTGCAAGATATTGCAGTACTAACTGGCGGCCAAGTTATCTCAAGTGAAGTTGGTCTAAAGCTAGATCAGATTTCAATTGACATGCTTGGAAAAGCGCGCAGAATTGTTATTACTAAAGATAACACCACCATCGTTGATGGAGCTGGAAACAAGAAAGATGTGGAAGGTCGCATCGCTGAGTTAAGGCGAGAGATTGAAGCAGCTGACTCTGATTGGGATAGAGAGAAGTTGCAGGAGCGTCTTGCAAAGCTCTCTGGCGGCGTCTGTGTTATCAAAGTTGGAGCACATACCGAAGTTGAATTAAAAGAGAAGAAGCATCGCCTAGAAGATGCAATCTCTGCTACTCGCGCAGCCGTTGAAGAAGGCATCGTGGTTGGCGGCGGAGCAGCTCTAGTTCATGCTGCAACTGTTCTTGATGGCGATCTTGGCCATGAAGGAGATTCAGCAGTTGGTGTTCGCTTAGTTGCTAAAGCCTGCCAAGAACCACTTCGTTGGATTGCAGAGAATGCAGGGCAAGAAGGCTATGTTGTTGTAGCAAAGGTGAGAACACTCAAGCCAAATGAAGGCTTTAATGCGGCAACTGATGAGTATGGCGATCTAGTTAAAGCTGGAGTAATTGATCCAGTTAAGGTCACTCGCTCAGCTCTTGCCAATGCGGCCTCAATTGCTGCAATGTTTATTACCACCGAAGCCCTTGTCTTTGAAACTCCAGAAGATAAGAAGGAAGAAGCATCAGGTCATGGCCATAGCCATGGACCAGGTGGCCATAGTCACTAATTTAAGTGATAAAAAGAGTAAGGAAAGAGCCTTGATGGAAAACATCAGGGCTCTTTCTCTATAAACTCACCGCCATGGTTAGCGAATCTCTCAATATCTCAACCCATATCTGGGCGATAACTCTTGGTGTAATTTTCTTGGTAACCCTGGGAGATTTGATCTGGGCTTGGTTTAGGCGAAACACAATTACCACTCTAAAAGAGGCGGCGATTTGGACCGGAATTTATGTCTCAGCTGCCATTGCCTTTGGAATCTCACTGCGCAGTTGGGGCGGGCAGACCAAGTCAGCTGAGTTTTTTGCTGGCTGGATAACAGAGTATTCACTATCAATCGATAATCTCTTTGTATTTCTTATTATTTTAGCAAGGCTAAAGATTGAAAGAGAGAAAGAGCAACTAGTTCTTCTGCTAGGCATCTTGATGGCTCTTGTAATGCGCGGAATATTCATAGTTATTGGCGCCGCCGTTGTTGAAAGATTTGTCGCCGTATTCTTCTTCTTTGGCGCAATCTTGATTTGGACTGCATATAAGTTAATTACCGAAGATCCAGAGCGAAGATGAGTGGCAAGAAAATCGAGTAATTACTGCTCTTAGAAAGCGCGGTTATTCCACATTCACCATCGCACTAGTTGCTCTTGGAACCACTGATCTACTCTTTGCTCTTGACTCAATCCCTGCAATCTTTGGTTTAACTAGAGATCCCTATATTGTCTTTATGGCCAATGCTTTTGCCCTTATGGGACTTCGCCAGCTTTATTTTCTAGTGGGAATTCTATTAAAGCGCCTGGTTTATCTCTCAAAAGGTTTATCAGTCGTTCTGGGCTTTATTGGAATTAAGTTAATTATTGAAGCTTTGCATGGAGTGGGTATTGATTACATCTATGGAGTAAAAGTTCCCATGTTTCATTAACGGTCTCACTTGGGGTGATTATCTCGGCCTTGGCAGTAACTACGGTTATTAGCCTTAGGGCAAGTGGGAATTATGAAAAAGGTAAGAGTAAGTAGCTGCGTTATGCGCTGTAAGGACTGCTCTGGCGCGATGCGCGAGAGATGATCTCAAGACGCTCATCTTCAGTTAATCCGCCCCAGATTCCATATGGTTCTTGCGAGGCAAGGGCGTGAGCTCTGCAGGCCGCTAATACTGGGCAAGTGGCACAAACTGCCTTTGCAGCATTTTCTCTAGCGCGACGCCTTGGGCCACGCTCTCCATCTGGATGAAAGAACATCTCAGTTGGAAGGGAGCGGCAGGCGCCTTCAAATTGCCATTGCCAGTTATCTATAACGGGCTTGGGTAGGCGAGAGGTCTCTGACATGGCCCCAATATACAATCGCGCCATAGGTTGTTCAAGTACTTTGGGGTAATTTCTTTGATTTCGGGTCGCAAAAGTAGGTGATAAGCACCACTATTGGCCCATGGCCCAGCGCCCCAAAAGTGCCAACCTTAAGGCTGGCTTAGAAGATGAGCGTTTAACCGTCGCCTCAGTAGCTCGCAGACTCGGCATAGCTCCAGCCACCCTTAGAACTTGGGATCGCAGATATGGCCTTGGTCCATCAAGTCATGTTGAGGGTGAGCATCGCAGATATAGCGCTAAAGATTTAGCCAGACTTACCTTAATGCGCAAATTAATTATTCAGGGCTACTCACCATGTGATGCTGCAGAGGTAGCGCTAAAGAGCAAGACAAAGAGTTTTGAATCTTTAGCTAGCAGGGAAGTAGCCGTTGAGGTAGATGATTGCTCGGATTTGATTGAATCACTTCTAAAAGCTGCCAGGGTTTATGATCGAAGTTTTATTGAAGATGTTCTTCGGCAGCAGATTGAAAAGCGCGGAATTATCAATACTTGGAATG
The DNA here is from genome assembly GCA_003569145.1 of Clavibacter sp. Taxonomy (GTDB): domain Bacteria; phylum Actinomycetota; class Actinomycetes; order Nanopelagicales; family Nanopelagicaceae; genus MAG-120802. The sequence goes on from BGOH01000006.1 coordinate 84,310, forward strand.
AACTCATAGTTCCAGTTCTAATTGCCGTGGGAAATGAATGGGCAGAGCTTGGCACTGGAATTGAGATTGAACATTTACTTACCGAAATCATAACTCGACTAATGCAGAGCTCTAATCAAACACCTGTGAATCCAATTAATCCCCGTCCAGTATTGCTTGCTTGCATTGGTGAGGAGATGCACACTCTTGCGCTCTATACCTTGGGGGCAGCCCTTGCTGAGAGAAACATTCAATCCCAATTTTTAGGGGCGAGAACTCCAATTTCTGCAGTAGGCGCGATGGTGAAAAAGTCAGCCCCACCTGCTGTCTTTCTCTGGGCGCAATTGGCTAAGAATGGAAAGAGTGAAGTAGTTGGCGATATTCCAAGAGTTAGGCCAGCGCCGCGAATAATTCTTGGGGGTCCGGGATGGCGCAAAACTTCAAAGAAATCGCTAGTAAAAGTCGATTGCCTTGATAGCGCGATAACTGAAATTACGCGGGCAGTTGGAGCTTAAATACCCTAGCCATTAAGGTGGAGTGGTGAGTGAGAGCGTTAATGAGAAGGTCGCAATGCTTGGCCTTACCTATGATGATGTTCTCCTGCTTCCAGATGCATCAGAGGTAGTGCCCTCCGAGGTTGAAACAAAGACTTTTCTTACCCGCTCGATCCAATTAGATATCCCCTTAATCTCCTCTGCGATGGATACCGTTACGGAATCAGCAATGGCTATCGCTATGGCTAAAGCTGGAGGCATTGGAATCATCCATAGAAACCTTGCTATTGATGAACAGGTAACTCATGTGAAGTTAGTTAAAGGAGCAAATTTAAGAGTTGGCGCAGCAGTTGGCGTTGGCGAAGATGGATTTGAAAGAGCTGAGGCGCTAATCGGCGCTGGAGTTGATGTAATTGTGGTTGATACCGCACATGGCCATCACCGAGCAGTTTTAGATGCGATTGTGAGAATTAAGAAGCACTTTCCTAGACAAGAGGTTATTGGCGGAAATGTTGCAACTAGAGCAGGAGCTCAGGCGCTAATTAATGCAGGAGCAGATGCAGTTAAAGTTGGAGTAGGACCTGGCTCGATCTGCACCACACGAGTTGTTGCTGGAGTTGGAGTTCCTCAAATAACTGCGATTATGGAGGCAGCTAAGGCTTGTCAGAAAGCTGATATTCCATTGATTGCAGATGGGGGTTTGCAATACTCAGGTGATATTGCCAAAGCCATTGTCTCAGGGGCCGATACTGTGATGCTTGGATCTCTTCTTGCAGGCTGTGATGAATCACCTGGTGAGTTAGTGGAAAGTGATGGAAGAAAATTCAAGATCTATCGCGGCATGGGATCACTTGGCGCAATGCAATCAAGAGGCGAGCAGAAGTCATTTTCCAAGGATCGCTATATGCAAGATGATGTTTTAGCTGAAGATAAATTAGTCCCAGAAGGTATTGAAGGAAAAGTTGCTTATCGAGGCAGCGTCTCGCAAGTTGTTCATCAATTAGTTGGCGGGCTGCGCTCGGCGATGGGATATGCCGGCGCGCCAGATATTGCAGCGCTACAAAAACGTGGCCGGTTAATACAAATTACTGCAGCGGGCCTCTCTGAGAGCCATCCCCATGATGTATTAGATGTCGCTGATGCCCCTAATTACTATCGGAGTAAATAATGGTTGATATCGAGATCTCACCTGGCAAGAGAGCAAGAACTGCCTATTCATTTGATGATATTTCCATCGCTCCTTCACGAAGAACAAGAGAACCGAGTGAGGTATCAATTAACTGGCAGATCGATGCCTATAGCTTTGGGCTTCCACTTCTAGCAGCTCCGATGGATTCAGTAGTTTCGCCAGAGAGCGCTATTGCTATTGGAAAATTAGGTGGCCTTGGAGTATTAAATCTTGAAGGGCTATGGAGTAGATATGAAAATCCTAAGATTCAACTAGGGGAGATCTCATCTATTCCGGCAGAGCAAGCAACTAGGCGTATGCAGGAGCTCTATCAAGCTCCTATTAGAGCTGAGTTAATTAAAGAACGCCTTGCAGAGATAAGAGCTGCAGGAGTATGTGTTGCTGCAGCGCTCTCGCCCCAGCGCACAGCCCAGTTTCATAAGACTGTAATAGATGCTGGCATTGATATTTTTGTTATTCGCGGAACAACTGTGAGCGCGGAACATGTTTCAAAAACCAATGAAGCGCTAAATCTAAAGAAGTTTATTTATGAGCTAGACGTTCCAGTAATTGTTGGTGGATGTGCAACCTCGCAGAGCGCGCTTCACTTAATGAGAGCGGGAGCAGCTGGAGTTCTAGTTGGTTTCGGTGGGGGAGCAGCTCATACCACTCGCCAAGTTCTAGGAATCTCTGTTCCCATGGCAACAGCAGTTGCTGATGTTGCTGCTGCAAGACGAGAGTATTTGGATGAATCTGGCGGGCGATATGTTCATGTAATTGCTGATGGCTCAGTTGGAAAGAGTGGCGATATTGCAAAGGCAATTGCCTGCGGCGCAGATGCAGTGATGCTGGGCTCTCCTCTTGCTAGAGCAGAGTCAGCTCCGGGAAGAGGTTGGCATTGGGGGCCAGAGGCGCATCACAACGAACTTCCTCGTGGCACAAGAGTTTATGTTGGAAGTTCAGGATCTTTAGAAGAAATTTTGCTTGGACCATCGCACTCAGCTGATGGCAGTATGAATCTATTTGGCGCACTACGCCGGGCGATGGCAACCTCTGGCTACTCTGACTTAAAAGAGTTTCAGAGAGTTGAAATAGTTCTAAATAGAGCATAAAGAAGGCGAGCTAGTGCAGAGCAATAATCATGTCTTAGTAGTTGATTTTGGTGCGCAATATGCCCAGTTAATTGCTCGCAGAGTTCGCCAAGCTGGAGTTTATAGCGAGATCATTTCTCATAAGTGTTCACTTGAAGAAATTCTTGCAAGAAATCCTAAAGCGATAATTCTCTCAGGAGGTCCATCATCGGTTTATGTTGATGATGCGCCCTTAGTTGATCGGGCTTTATTTGAGCAGAATATTCCAATCTTTGGTATTTGCTATGGCTTTCAAGTCATGGCGCAATTACTTGGAGGCGAGGTAGCAAAGACGGGCTTGAGTGAATATGGCAGAACTGCATTTAACTGCGATACTTCAGCAAAGTTATTTTCAGGTCTTGATTCATCATTTAATGTCTGGATGAGCCATGGCGATAGCGTTACTAAGGCTCCAGAAGGCTTTCAAGCAACAGGAAGCAGCGCTTCAACTTCGGTTGCTGCTTTTGAAAGTAGCGATGGAAAGTTAGCTGGAGTGCAATTTCATCCAGAAGTTCTCCATAGCGAAAATGGTCAGGAAATTCTGCGCAAATGGTTAATTGATATTGTTAAATGCAAGCCAACATGGACTTCTGAAAATATTGTAGAAAATGAAATTATTAATATTAAATCTCAAGTTGCAGATAAACGAGTGATTTGTGGCCTCTCTGGCGGAGTCGATTCAGCCGTTGCTGCAGCTCTTGTGCAAAAGGCGATTGGAAAGCAATTGACCTGTGTTTTTGTTGACCATGGTCTTCTTAGGCAGGGTGAAGCTGAGCAAGTGGAAAAAGACTTTGTGGCAGCAACTGGCGTTGAACTTATGGTTGTTGATGCAAAGAAGCGGTTTCTAGAGGCTCTTAAAGGCGTAAAAGATCCTGAGGAAAAAAGAAAGATAATTGGCAGAGAATTTATCCGCGTTTTTGAAGATGCTGCTAAAAAATTATCAGCAGATAGCAAAATAGAGTTTCTCGTTCAAGGAACGCTATATCCAGATGTTGTGGAATCAGGCGGCGGAAGTGGCACTGCAAATATTAAGTCGCACCATAATGTGGGGGGCCTTCCAGATGATTTAGATTTCAAATTGATTGAGCCACTTCGCACTCTCTTTAAAGATGAAGTTCGCCAAGTTGGACTCTCTCTGGGCTTGCCAGATCAGATCATCTGGCGCCAACCATTCCCAGGTCCGGGCCTAGCAATTCGTATTGTCGGTGAAGTTACTGAAGAAAGACTTAGAATTTTGCGCCAGGCCGACTTAATCGCAAGAGAAGAATTACACTTAGCAGGTCTAGATCAAATGATCTGGCAATCTCCAGTGGTATTACTCGCTGAGGTGCGCAGTGTAGGAGTTCAAGGAGATGGCAGAAGTTATGGCCATCCCATAGTCCTTCGCCCGGTATCAAGTGAGGATGCGATGACGGCAGATTGGTCGCGAGTGCCTTATGAAGTACTCGCTAAAATCTCAAATCGCATTACCAATGAAGTTAGCGAAGTTAATCGAGTTGTTCTTGATATAACTTCTAAGCCGCCAGGAACTATTGAGTGGGAGTAGAAAGAGTGAGAAGTAAGCGCAAAGTAACTGTTATCGCTCTACTTTCTGCTGTGCTTTTAATTCCAATTGCTCCAGTGAGCGCTGATAGTAAGGAAATCAAGGTAGCTGCTCCAGAGAAGAAAGTTAAATGCAAAGTCACTAAAGCATTAGCGCAATCTCCAATGCGAATTCCTGCTCCAGAGAATCTAATGAAGAGAGCGCCGAAGTTTTTAACTCTACAGACCAATTGTGGAAACATTGTTATTGAAACCTTTGCAAAAGCTGCTCCAGTAACTATTACTGTTATGTCGCAGCTAGCTAGAGGTGGATATTTCGACAGAACACTCTGTCATCGACTAACCACAGAGGGAATTTTTGTTCTTCAGTGCGGTGATCCAACGGCAACTGGTTCAGGTGGGCCAACGTTTAGATATCGTGATGAGAATCTGCCGCCAGCTTCTGAAGATAATTATCCTGAAGGCAGCGTTGCTATGGCCAATTCAGGACCAAACACCAATGGCTCTCAGTTCTTTCTGGTCTATAAGGACACAACACTTGGGCCTAATTACACTCTCTGGGGAAAAATAGTTTCAGGACTTGAAATTGTTAAATACATTGCTCAAGGTGGCGTTAAAGATGGAGGAGTGGATGGAGCTCCGCTTCGAACAATTGGGATTGAAAGAGCTGTAACTAGCAATTCTTGATTAAGCGTTAAAGAATTGAAGTGGCTCTAAGCGACTAACCTTAAAGCCACCTCAAGTGCGCGTCACTGGCGAGAATTGAACTCGCGACCTGCAACATAGTCTGTGTGCCGCTCTATCCCCTGAGCTACAGTGACGCGCAGAATCAAAGGTATGTTGAGCTGCGTCTAGATTTTTTCTTGCGGAATCGAATTGTGGAAAAATGCTTGATGGTATTCTTTGCTCACATAGTCAGTGTGCTCTCCCCTTAAAGGGTTACAGAGATAAGCCCCAAAGAGAATTCTTTGGGGCTTTCATTCAAAATAATGCTTTACTCAATGTAAATGAGTTAATCAGTACTTACAACCTTAAATATCTCAGCAACTCTTCCTGCCGCCAATCCATTTGCCTCAGCATTTCTCTCTCCCCACTGCCTAACCATCGATTCAAGCTCTGGGTTATGAGCAGTCTGGCTGATATGGGCCTTAAGCGCTGCAATCTTTTTATCAATTGTTTCGGTGATATCGATGAAATGATTTGGGGTTGGAGAGCCGGTAATAAAGACCTCTCTTACTCGCCATGGCTCAATTCCTTCTGCTTTTAATTCTGGGAAGGCATAAGGATTTCTTGCATCGGGATATATTGCTTGAATCGCGCTCTCTCCCGCTGCAAGATGATCTGGATGACTTGAGTAAATCCGTTCCCAATTTCGCTCGGGTGATTGGACCACCATTCGATCTGGTTTTGCAATACGAATAGCTTTAACGATATCTCGCCGAAGTTCAATAGTTGGAAATAGTGAACCATCTCGGTAATTTAGAAAAGTTATCTCACTAACGCCAAGGGCGGCCCCTGCAGCTCTCTGCTCTCGCTGTCTAACCTTTGCCATTTCTTCAACGGGAACATCAGATTCTTCTCCGCCTTGATCGCCATTTGTGATGATGCAGTAAGAGACTTGGATTCCAGCCTCTCGCCACTTAGCGATGCTTCCTCCTGCGCCAAAGTCGCAATCATCAGGATGGGCCATAACGACCAGAATGCGCTTAATTTCTTCATCAGCAATTGGAGTCATCGTCCTATCCTAGACTTACCACTATGGCAGCGCTTAATGAAGATAAATTGTTAGCTGGGTTAAACCCGCAGCAAGCAGCAGCCGTCACCCACTCTGGAACTCCACTACTTGTTGTTGCTGGAGCAGGTTCGGGAAAGACGCGGGTATTAACTAGTCGCATCGCATATTTGATGGCATCAAGGGGCGTTGATCCTCACGAGATATTGGCTATTACCTTTACCAATAAAGCAGCTGGTGAGATGAAAGAACGCGTTGCACAATTAGTTGGAAATCGCGCCAAAATAATCTGGGTTTCAACCTTTCACTCAGCATCGGTGAGAATCCTTCGCCAGGAGGCTGGAAGGCTGGGATATAAATCGACGTTCTCTATTTATGATCAAGCAGATTCGCTGCGCTTAATTACTTTGGTGATGAGAGATCTAAATCTAGACCCTAAGCGATATAACCCCAGAGGAGTTGCATCTGTAATTTCTGGGGCTAAAAATGATTTATTGGGCCCAAGTGATTATAGAAATGCCACCCAAAATAGCTTTGAAGAGGTTGTTGCTGAGATCTATGCGATTTATCAGGCCAGGTTAACAAGTGCTAATGCAATGGATTTTGATGACCTAATTATGAAAACAGTTGATTTACTTCAGAAGTTTCCAGAGGCTAGATCTCGTTATCGCCATCGCTTTAAGCATATTTTGGTTGATGAGTATCAAGATACTAATCATGCTCAATACATCTTAATTAGAGAGCTAGTTGGAAGTGATAGAGAGGGAATTCCTGCAGCTGAGCTCTGCGTAGTTGGCGATGCTGACCAATCAATCTATGGCTTTAGAGGGGCAACAATTAGAAACATCATGGCATTTGAAGAGGATTATCCTGATGCTCAGACAATTTTGCTGGAACAAAACTATCGTTCAACTCAGAATATTTTAAGCGCTGCTAATGCCGTTATCTCACTTAATGAGGCGCGCAAAGAGAAGAACCTCTGGTCTGATGCTGGTAGTGGAGCCAAGCTAGTGGGCTTTGTTGGCGAGAATGAACATCATGAAGCTGAATACATAAGAGATGAACTCTTTAGATTAGAGAGAGAAGGTATTTCAAACTTTGGTCAGAGCGCTATTTTTTATAGAACTAACGCCCAGTCACGCGTATTTGAAGAGGTGTTTATGCGCGCCACCATTCCTTACAAAGTTGTAGGAGGAGTGCGCTTTTATGAGCGCAAGGAAGTTAAGGATTTACTTGCCTATCTTCGAGTATTGGTAAACCCTGATGATGAGGTAAGCATGCGAAGAATCATCAATACTCCCAAGCGCGGCCTTGGCGATAGGGCCCTTGAAGCTATCGATGATTATGCAAAGACTGAAGGAATTACATTCTGGCAAGGCTTAAATAGAGCAAGCGCTGCTGGCCTTGGAGCAAAGGCATCATCTGCTGTTGCGGAGTTTGTTGCAATGATTGCAGCTCTTCAAGTATTAGTTGAAGCAAATCGACCACCAGCAATCATTGCTGCTGCAGTTCTTGAGCAATCAGGGTTATTAGATGAGCTCCGTGATAGCCATGATCCACAAGATGAGGTGCGAATTGAAAATCTTGAAGAGTTAGTAGCAGTTGCTGAGGAGTATCAAGAGCGAGAAGTTGATGAAGGTCAAGAGATCTCACTTGCTGGATTTTTAGAAGATGTGGCACTTGTTGCAGATGCAGATGAGATTCCAGAGGGTGAAGATCATGGCGGTGTTGTAACTCTTATGACGCTACACACTGCTAAAGGTTTGGAATTTCCAACCGTATTTCTCACCGGAATGGAGGAAGGAATTTTTCCTCACTCACGGACGCTAGGTGAAAAGAAGGAGTTAGAGGAGGAGAGAAGGCTGGCATATGTCGGTCTAACAAGAGCTAGAGAAAGGCTCTATCTTTCAAGAGCGGAATATCGCTCATCTTGGGGAGCGCCTAATTACAACCCTCCTTCAAGATTTTTAGATGAAATTCCTGATGCCTTGATTGATTGGAATAAGAGTGAGAGTGGATATATCTCATCTCCCATGACGAGACGAAAATATGCACCAAGTGCGCTACCAAAAGCAGCGATTAAGTCAAACACCTTGCAACTTAATATCGGTGATCGAGTAAGCCATGACACATTTGGGCTTGGCACTGTGATTGCGCTCTCAGGTGAGGCAGAGAAAGCAGAGGCCACAATCAATTTTGGTAGCTATGGAGATAAGCGATTGTTGCTCCGATATGCCCCAGTAGATAAGTTATGACCCGTGGACCTCTTTGAATATCAAGCCCGTGATCTATTTGAGGCCAACTCAATCCCAGTTTTAAAAGCAAAAGTTGCCACAACGCCTGCCCAAGCAAGAGATGCAGCGCAGGAAATAGGCGGGAAAGTTGTAGTCAAAGCTCAAGTAAAAGTTGGTGGGCGCGGCAAAGCAGGTGGCGTAAAGCTTGCTGAAAATGGCGATGATGCTTTTGTAAAGGCGGAAGCAATTCTTGGCATGGATATCAAGGGCCACATCGTAAAGAAAGTAATGATTGCTGCCGCTGCTCCAATAGAGAGCGAGTATTACTTAGCAATTCTTCTTGATCGCTCTAATCGCTCCTTTTTAGTGATGGCATCGGTTGCAGGCGGTATGGATATTGAAGAAGTTGCACATAAAACTCCAGAGAAATTGGCAAAAGTTCATATTGATCCCAATGAGGGAATTAGCCAAGAAAAAGCTTTAGCGATAGTGCGACAAGGTGGATTCGGTAGTGATGTTGAAAATCAAGTCGCCGATGTATTAGTAACCCTTTGGAAGACTTTTCAAAGCTCCGATGCCACTTTGGTTGAGGTTAATCCTCTAGTGAAAACTGTTGATGGCAGAGTGATTGCCCTTGATGGAAAGGTCACACTTGATGACAATGCAGCTTTCCGTCATCCTGAATTTGAAGCCCTGATTGATCATGAAGCAGCCGATCCACTTGAAGCACTGGCAAAAGAGCGCGATCTAAATTATGTAAAGCTCCAAGGCGAGGTTGGCGTCATTGGTAATGGTGCAGGACTTGTGATGAGCACTCTAGATGTCGTGGCATATGCAGGCGAGAAGTTTGGCGGAGTAAAACCAGCAAATTTCCTTGATATTGGCGGGGGAGCATCAGCTCAAGTAATGGCAGATGGGCTCTCAATCATTCTTGGAGACAAAGATGTTAAATCAGTTTTCGTAAATGTTTTTGGCGGTATTACCTCATGTGACGCAGTTGCTAATGGAATTATTCAAGCCCTTGAAATGCTAGGCGATAAAGCAAGTAAACCAATAGTGGTTCGACTTGATGGTAATAATGTTATTGAAGGAAGAGCAATTCTAAACAAAGCAAATCACCCTTTGATTCAGCAGGTTGAGAGCATGGATGGAGCAGCTGCAAGAGCTGCAGAGTTGGCAGCTAAATAATGGCGATTTTTCTAACTGAGAAGACCAAAGTAATCGTTCAGGGAATTACTGGCTCTGAAGGAAGTAAACACACTAGAAGGATGATTTTAAGTGGAACCAACATTGTTGGTGGCGTAACTCCTGGTAAGGGTGGGCAGGTAGTTGAGATTGAAGGAAAATCTCTTCCAGTATTTAATTCAGTAAAAGAGGCAATTGCTGCAACTGGCGCTGATGCTTCAGTAATTTTTGTGCCGCCAAAATTTGCCAAGAGTGCGGTAATTGATGCAATAGATGCTCACCTGCCATTGATTGTGGTCATCACTGAAGGAATACCAGTTCATGACACAGCAAGTTTTTATGCTCACAGCCTCAAGGTTGGCAAGTCACGAATTATTGGCCCTAATTGCCCAGGTTTAATTAGCCCAGGTAAATCTAATATTGGAATTACGCCAGCTGATATCACAGGCCCTGGAAGTATTGGTCTGGTTTCCAAGTCAGGAACTCTCACCTATCAGATGATGTATGAACTACGAGACATTGGTTTTACAACTGCTGTTGGAATTGGTGGAGATCCAATTGTTGGCACAACACATATAGATTGCTTAAGAGCTTTTCAAGATGATCCAGAGACTAAGGCAATTGTGATGATTGGTGAGATTGGCGGGGATGCTGAGGAGAGAGCGGCAGCATTTATTAAAGAGTATGTGACAAAGCCAGTAGTTGGATATGTTGCAGGCTTCACCGCACCTGAAGGAAAAACTATGGGACATGCAGGAGCTATTGTCTCTGGCTCTTCTGGAACAGCAGAGGCAAAGAAGGTTGCGCTAGAGGCAGCTGGGGTTAAAGTTGGAAAGACACCAAGTCAGACTGCAGAACTGCTCCGGGCAATTCTTAAAGGATAAGCAAGAATAAAGAGATGTTGCCACTGCTGAAAGTTGCTTTCGGCCAAGGCGTTAGAGGCATAACTTTAATTCTTCTTCCGCTGGCCTTTATCTCACTTATTACCTGGGCGACAGCTGGTAGCTCTACTGGAAATACCGCAGATCCAATGCGCGCTGCAATCTGGTTTTTTCTTATTGCCCATCACATTCCACTGGATCTATCACTTTCAAATGAAACTATCTCTGGTCGCTTAACCTTCTTTCCAATCGGAGCTTTGATAATTCCATTTTTTGTGATTAAAAATTCCTTGCTCCGAATGAGCGAAAAGCTTGACGCAAGTAGGTCAAGTGATAAGAGAGCCCACGTATGGGCACTTTCATTTGCGTATAGCATTTTAGGAACTTTGCTTTCACTTGCCTCGCTTGGAAGCACGGTAAAGGCGCCCTTCTACATTGTCTTTCCAATTCTTTTTATTGTTTCAGCAGTTTCAGGATTTATTGCAAGCAATCTTCTTCCAAATCACGGTATTCAATTTCCTTGGCAGCGCGCTCTTAAATTAGCAACGCTTCTTTTATTGGCTCTAATTGGATTTGCGGGATTAGTTTTTAGCTTCTCACTTATTTGGCATTTTGATACTGTAATTGATTTAACCAGAGTTATTGAGCCTGGTGTCTTTGGTGGGTTGGCATTCTTAGTTATTCAAATTCTTTACTTGCCAAACTTCTTTATAGCAACCCTTAGCTATATTGCTGGAAGTGGCGTGGTAATAGGCGATGGGGACTTGGTTAAATCCTTTGTTCATCGCCTTGATGAAATTCCAGCAATCTCACTACTTGGTGGACTGCCAGTGGGTGCGCAGCCGCTCTTTATATTACTGGCATTAGTTATTGTTGGACTTGGAATTGTCATGGGCAAATATGGAGTGAGTAAATATCAAGACCAGGTTGAGCTAAGGGGATTTTTCCTGGCCCTTTTTGGCTTTATAAGTTGGGCTGACTTTGTTTATTGCTCGGGCATCAAGTGGCGAGCTCTTATCGCCAAATCTTGAATCAGTTGGTCCCCATTGGTATTTAATGCCCCTAGCTCTTTGCCTTGAAATTGGCCTAGGAGTGGCAATATTTCTATATACGCAGTAGTTATTTCGAAGGTGCGCAACTTTAGGGCCGCAAAATAGCGCTACTTCTTTCGAACTAGAATAGGACCATGGCCCAAGCAAAAGTATTAGATGGCGTTGCAGCAGCCAAAGCTATTAGGCAAGAGGTTGCTCTGAAAGTGGCAAAGCTAAAAAATAGGCCTGGTCTAGCTACAGTACTAGTTGGAGAAGATCCTGGTTCACGCTCCTATGTAGATGGAAACATAGAGATTGCAGCCAAGTAGGAATCAATTCAATACGAATCGAGCTGCCACAAACTGTTAGCCAAACCGAGTTATTAAGTGAAATAAATAATCTAAATAGCTCTAAGATTGCTCAGGTTCATTGTTCAACTTCCACTACCAGCTCATATTGATACAAATAAAGTCTTAAGTGCAATTGATCCAGATAAAGATGCTGATGGACTTTCACCCAATAAACCTAGGCAAGCTAGTTCTTTCTCAAGGCGGAGTAATTCCTTGCACACCTAGAGCAATTGTTGAGCTTCTTGGACGAAATGAAATTTCTCTAATCGGTAAAGAAGTAGTAATTATTGGTCGAGGCACAACTGTTGGAAGACCGTAAGTCTTTTGCTTTCAAGCAAAGGCATCGATGCCACCGTAACAATTGTTCATAGTAAGAGTAGCGATATCAAGTCTCATACTAAGCGAGCCGATGTTTGTTATAGGCTGCCCTTGGAAAGGCTCACTTTCTCACCGCAGATATGGTTAAAGAAGGCGTTGTTGCAATTGATGTGGGAATTACTAGAACTTCAGAAGGTTTAGTGGGAGATATTGATCCTGAAGTGATGAAAGTAGCGAGCGCGTTTGCTCCAATGCCGGGTGGGGTAGGGCCAATGACAAGGGCGATGTTATTGTCTAATCTATTAGCGCTACATAAGGATTAAAGCCAAGGTGAATATCAAGCAAATTTCCTATGCCCTGGCTCTCTCTGGGGTATTAACTGGAGCGCTGCTTTCAGTTCGAATCGGAGCGCTAATTATTGCCGCTGGCTTCATACTCTTTCTAAGCCGAGATATTGCCACGATGCGTCCAATTCAGAAAGTGAT
>BGOH01000007.1 GCA_003569145.1 Clavibacter sp.
AAAGCAGCTTTTACTGTTATTCCAGTCTGTAGTTTGCCTGAGGCGAAGCGATATTGACCGGCTAGGGTTCGCATTAAGGTTGTTTTTCCTGAGCCGTTAACGCCCACTATTGCAATGCGATCTGCGGGGCCTATATTCCAGTTGAGTTTTTCAATCAGCGTTGTTTCACCGATACTCAACTTGGCATTATGAATCTCATAGACCATGTTGCCTAATCGGTTGGTGGCAAAATTTAATAACTCTGCGCTATTTCTTGGCGCAGGCTCTGCTGAGATTAATTGATTGGCAGCATCGACTCGAAACTTTGGCTTTGAGGTTCTTGCAGGCGCGCCTCTGCGCAGCCAGGCAAGTTCTTTGCGAATTAAAGTTTATTCGTCTTGCATCCTCTGCTCCAGCCTGTCTTGCTCTCTCAGCTTTGGCTAGAACATAGGCAGAGTAACCACCTTCATATGATTCAACTTTTCCATCTATTACCTCCCAGATGGAATCTGACACTTCATCTAAGAACCAACGATCATGGGTAATTACGACAACAGCAAGTTCGCGGCGCTTGCGAAGATGTTTAGCAAGCCAGGCCACTCCTTCGACATCAAGATGATTTGTTGGTTCATCAAGTAAAACAATATCTAGGCTCTGAATAAGTAACTTTGCAATACCAACTCTTCGCTTCTCGCCTCCTGATAATGAAGCAAATGGACGATCCATAATTGAGCTTTCATATCCACCAAAGAGCCCTGCAAATATCTCTCGCACTCCAGCATCACTTGCCCACTCATGAACTTTTTTAACTCCAACCACAACATCTCGAACTGTTGCACCTACCCCCGCGCTATCAACCTGGCTAAGTGAACCAAGTTTTGCCCAGTTAGCTCTTGTGACTCGTCCGGCATCAGGCTCTTCAAGGCCTGCCAGGATTTTAAGAAGTGTTGATTTGCCACCACCATTTCGACCAACAATGCCGATGCGTTCTCCTTCAGAGATTCCTAGTGAGACATCAACTAAAAGGGGGCGAATATCAAAGGCTTTTGAGACCCCTTCGATATTGATGATGTTGCGAGCCATTGCGCAAGGTTAGCCAGAAGTGTGAACCCTACTTCGATACAGTCCCCTAGTGGATTTTAAGTTGATAGCTGCTGGTACTGGAATTCTTATAGTTCTTATCTACGCCTTTGGTTCAGGAATCTGGGTCTCTTCCTCACCCGGATGGTACTCATCGCTAAATAGGCCACCATGGCAGCCGCCAAGCTATATATTTTGGAATCATCTGGCCCTATAACTTTATGGTCTTGGGAATTGCTTCCTATCAAGTCTCACAATCATTAACTAAATCTGAAAATATCTTGTGGCTTGTTTTCTTTGGTTTAAGTGTTGCTGCTGCCCTTACCTGGGCTTATCAATTCTATGTTCCGCATAATCTCACCCTAGCTCCAATTGCTTTAACTTTATGTGCTCTTCTTACTCTCCCAGTTCTCTATCTAACATTTAAAGCAACGCTACTAATGGGACTACTTCTTGTTCCTTATCAAATCTGGGTTGCAATTGCAGCAAGCCTTGCTTGGGGATACTCCACTCGCAATTAAGCAGTTTTATCATCAAGAGTTGCAGCAGATACAACGCCAGCAGATGCTACTAATACTCCTAGGCCGATAAAGACTGAGCTTGCTCCAAATGGCGCAGCAAGGGCTCCTGCTGCAAGAGGAACTAAAAACTGGCCAATTCGATTACCAAATAATCTAATTGATATTGCCATAGCTCGCTCTTGAGATGGAGTTTTCTTTGAAACTATCGACATAGTTAGTGGTTGGCCAATGCCTAGTAAGAATCCAACTATGGCCATAGCTAAACAAAGTGCAATTGAACTATTGGCATAGATTGAAGCAAACAAGAATAGAGCTGAGAAGAAGATGCTGTAATTCATCGTCCTTGCAGATCCATAGCTCTTTGTTAATCGACCTAGTAGAAATCTTGAAATCATTGCTGCTGCTGAGCGAATCGAGAGAATTGCTCCAATTACAACGGGACTTATGCCTTTCTCTGTTCCCACAAGAGGCAAAATAACTACTAATACATCATTTGCTGCAGCTACCGATAGCGAGGTCCAGATAGCAGGTTTGATTCCAGGGCGAGAGAGAACATCTCTGGCTTTAATTGCTCCCGCTGCATCTCGCTCCTGCTGAGTTCTCACCTCTTTTATTGATTTAAAGAGAAAGAAGGGAACAAGTGATAAGAGGGCAAGAAGCGCTGCAAATATAAAGGCAGAGCTTGAAGAGCGCGGCAAGACTCCTGCAGATCCTGCAATTAAACCTCCAAGAATTGGCCCCACACTATGACCAAGTGATGTTGCAAAAGAGAAATATCCAAAGTTTTGATCCTGAAGATTCATAGCGCTTCGATTAGCAACCATTGCTTGACTTGCTGCAACATTTGAAAGATGAGCAACGCCAGCAAGAGCTGTGGCAGCAGCAATTGCAATAAAGTTATTAAGGAAAGCAAAGGCAACTCCAAGAATTATGAAAGAGAAACAACCAATAAATAGCAGCGGGATTTCTCCAAATCTTCCGACCCATCTGCCCATCGGAACTGCTATTAATAAAGGAAGCAGAGCATAGATAGAGGCTATTAGACCAATCTCATATCCAGATGCTCCGTTTTCCAAAGCTCGATAAGTAATCATCGGGCGCATCACATAGATACTTGCTTGCGCTAGGGCAACATTTATAAGAAGAGCCCATAACCAACTATTTGTAGAACGGCTGGTCATTTTCTTAAGCCTTGACCCGCCTTACCTTTAACTAACTTCATAAGTGCAGGTGCAAATAGAACAAGAATCAGAGTCAAGTAAATAACTTTAGGTAATAACCCGCTTACGAGAATTGAATAGTCGCCATTACTTAGCTGAACTGCTTGGCGGAATTGAATCTCAACAACAGGACCCAGAATTACTCCCAGAACTAATGGGGTATTTGGAATTCCAAATCTACGGAAGAGATAACCTACAAAGCCCAGAACGAAGGCTAAACGCAGATCAAATGTGGAGTTATTTAGGCTATAAGCGCCCAAAAGGCCAAAGGTTGTAATTCCGGCATATAGATAATGCCTTGGAATATGAAGAAGTTGAATCCAGATTCTAATTAGAGGCAAATTAATTAGCAGAAGAAGTGTATTTCCAATAAATAAACTGGCAATTAGTGTCCAAACTAGTGGTGCATTCATCTCAAAGAGCATTGGGCCAGGTTGGATATTAAAGTTTCTTATCGCAACCAACATAATTGCAGCTGTTGCTGAAGTTGGAAGGCCTAGCGCAAGAAGTGGAACTAGAACTCCTGCCGCGTTGGCATTATTTGCTGCCTCGGGGCCTGCAACTCCCTCAATAGCGCCATTTCCAAACTCTTCTTTATTTTTCGATAGCTTCTTTTCAACTGAGTAGCTAATAAAAGTTGGAATCTCTGATCCACCAGCAGGGATAATTCCCATAGGAAATCCGATTGCCGTTCCTCTCAGCCAAGGCTTCCAGGATCTACGGAAATCTTCACGGTCCATCCAAACTTTTCCTTTAACCGGAAGCACCTGCCAACTCTTATCTTGAAAGCGACTTGCATAGTAAATGACTTCACCAAGTGCAAAGAAAGAAATGATGACAACAATTACTTCAAGGCCATCTGTTGCTTCTTGAATTCCAAATGAAAGTCTATTTATTCCAGTTTGTTGATCAGCTCCAACAAGTCCAAAAATTAAGCCAACAGATAATGAAACGAGCCCTCTAACCCTTGATGATCCAAGAAGAGTTCCAACTGTTGCAAAGGCAAAGACAATTAAAGCTACATATCCAGCAGGTTGAACTTTTAGCGCAAGTTCAGCTAGCGCAGGAGCTGCTGCTGCCAACATTATTGTTGCAATCAGACCTGCCACAAATGAGCCAAGTGCTGCAGTTGTAAGAGCTGCTCCCGCTCTGCCATTTCGTGCCATCTTATGGCCTTCAACTGAAGTGATTACTGAGCCAGCCTCACCTGGGGTATTAAGCAAAATCGAGGTTGTTGAGCCGCCATACATCGCTCCATAGAAGACGGCAGCAAACATAATTAAAGCTGATGTGGGATCAACTGAAAGCGTGACGGGCAGAAGAAGTGCAATAGCAAGGGCTGGACCAATTCCTGGCAGAACTCCAACTAGAGTTCCAAGAAAGGTTCCAAGTAAGCCATAAAGTAAATTTTGCGCTGTTAGCGCATTTGAAAAGCCTTCAAGTAATAAATCTAGATTTCCCACTTATCCCTCAACTTCTCTGGCAAGGCCAAGTAGGTTTTCAAAAATTCCATCGGGCAAGAAGATTCTCAAACCTTTAGAAAAGACGAAGTAGACAACTACTGCAAAAACAAAGGAAATTAATATATCTTTCAAAAACTTTCTAGATCCAAAAGCATATGCCACTCCAAAGAAAGTTAGCGAAGCAGCTGCGATATATCCGGCAGGCTCAAGCAGCACTATATGAATCAGAATTGAGGCAAGAAGAATTGACATCGTTTTGACATCAGGACGTAGCTGAGCAGCTCCAGCTTCAGTGCCCTCTGCGATTCCTAGCTTTCCTCGCAAGACTTGAATGATTAGAAGTAAAGCTACAAAAGTTGTAAAGAAACCAATTATTAATTCAAAAGTCTTTGGGCTAACGACTGAGTAAACCCCAGGCTCTTCTAAAGTAAAGGCGTCATATAAAACAAATAACCCGAGCAGTAGAAATGCTAAGGCAAAAATCGCTTCAGCAAGTACTGCTCGGGTTACTTTAATCATCTACTTATTAAGTTTTTTTATAGACCGATTTCAGCGATAAATGCCTTTATCTGTGGAATGTGGGTCTTTAAGAAGGATTCAAAATCCTTCCCGCCAGCAAATTCGTCATACCACTTATTGGTTGCAAGAGTTTGCTTCCAAGTATCGGTAGAACGCATTACATCCATAACCTTTACAAAGTTAAGGCGATTGGCTTCGCTGATATCAGCTGGTGCCATAACTCCGCGCCAGTTTCCATAAACCAAGTTATAGCCCTGCTGAATAAAGGTTTTGCCCTTTACGCCAGCAATTGGCTTAGGAGATGAAATTCCAAGAATGCGTAGTCTGTTATCTGCAACATATGGCAGAACATCAACGATTCCGATAACTCCAACTGGGGCTGCTCCGCTTAGAACCTTAGTAAGTGGCTCTGATCCGGTACCAACAACATAGTTGAGCTTGGAAATTGGAACATTAGCGGTCTTAAGAAGAGCACCAATTACCTGGTGATCAACGCCGCCGACATTTCCACCTGAGACCGCAATTGCGCGACCGTTGGTGTTAACGTCATTTACAAACTGATTCAAAGTCTTGTACTTCGAATTAGCTGGAACGAAGATTGCGTTGTATTCGCGCATAACTCGCGCAATTGGAACAGAGGCAAGAAGATCTGATGTGTTCTTGTTTGCTACCTGAGCCATACCGCCAGTTAGAGCAATACCAATAATAAGAGCTGAATTCTGCTTGCCCTTAATGGTCTGGAAGTGTGCAAGACCGGTAGTTCCACCAGCACCAGGCTTGAAATCTGTGGTGCTTGTAGTTAGCAAACCTTCTGCAATTAGAGTTTTTGAAATTGCATCAGTTGTTGCTGAGTATCCTCCAGGACCTGCAGGTACTGTCCAATCAATTGTGGTTAGCGGCTTTAGATCTGGATACCACCAACGAAGGCTGCCAGCAGCCGTTCCAACGGTAACTTTGGTGCAGGTGAGGTTTGAGCCCTCTACGCCGCGAGCCTTAGCAACCATTCCAGCGCGTCCGCACTCATCTCCAGCTTTTGCTTTTGATGATGGAACTTTTGCAGCACTCGCTGAAGTTGTTCCAGATATAACTAGCGCAAATGAAGTTAGCGCTACTGCTGCCGCAGTAAGTGTTTTTTTCAAAGACATTAGTTCTCCTATTTTTTTCTCTCGAGGGTGAGAGAAGAGCCCTACCGTATCGGCCCCGATAGCTTGAGAGAAGGCGTTTTCAGCCTCAGATTGATAACACTTTGGTGAAAAAGGGCCAAAAACTGCCATTATGAGCCCTATGAAGTTCTTTGCCTCACATCTAGCTACATCCATGAGAACTTATGAGGGGATGACTCTAAGCGTTGAAAATGGGGTAATAACTGATATTCAAAGCGGCAGAGCCGCTGGGGCTATCCCGCTTAGTGGAATGGTTATTCCAGGCTTTGTTGACCTTCACTGTCATGGTGGAGGTGGCTATGACTTGTCTATAGATCCTAAAGGTGCTGAGTTTCATTTAAGACATGGAAGTACCACCCTCCTTGCAAGTTTTATCTCTGAGCCGGTTGACTTAATTAAAGAAAAAATCTCCAAATTAAAACTTGAGAGAAACTTAATTGGAATTCATCTTGAGGGTCCATATTTATCACATATTCATTGTGGGGCCCATAAAAAAGAGTATTTACTCCCGCCCAAAATGGATGACATAAAAGAATATGTTTCTAGTGGCAAGGTTCGTTATATAACAATTGCTCCAGAAATTGATGGGGCCCTTGAGGCGATTTCATACCTTGCCAGAAATAATGTAAAAGTTGCTATCGGACACAGCGCAGCGACATCTGAAGATATCAAGCAAGCGATGTCAAATGGAGCAGTTAGCGTTACTCATTTCTACAATGGCATGAGAAAAGATTTAGATGACAAAAGTTGTCTTGCCGGATTTAGCCTTAATCAAAGTTCACTTCTTTTAGAATTAGTGATGGATGGAGTCCATGTCCCATTTGAGATTTTGAAAGAGGTAATCAAGCGAGCCCCAAATCGAATAATCGCAATAACCGATGCAGCTCCCTTTGCTGGAAATTTAGATGGCGACTATCAACTAGGTGAGTTGCCTGTGAAAGTTTCAGGTGGAGTTGCCCGCTTAAGCAGTAATGGGGCACTTGCTGGAAGTATGCTGACAATGGTTCAGGCCTTTAAAAATGCGATGGTTAACCTAGAACTTGACTTAGTTACTGCAGTTAACTTTTTTTCTACAAATCCAGCTAAATTGCTCGGGGAAGACCATGTTGGCGATATTGCTGTTGGAAAGAAGGCAAACTTTCTCACATTTGATCAAGAGTGGAACCTAAATGAGGTCTACTTTGAAGGCGAGTTAGTTTCCTAGGTCTTTCAAAGCTTTACCCGAAGTTCGATAAACGGTCCATTCATCCATAGCTTCAGCTCCAAGGCTTCTATAGAACTCTATTGCTGGTGAATTCCAATCAAGGACCCACCATTGCAAGCGACCATAACCTTTTTCATCACAAATCTTTGCCAAGTGTTTTAAGAGCGCTTTGCCATAACCACGTCCTCGATATTCAGGTTTAATGAAAAGATCTTCCAAGTAGATTCCATGTTTTGCCTGCCAAGTAGAGTAATTGAGAAACCAAATAGCCATCCCCGCTATCTGCCCATCAACTTCAACTAAGTCACAAAAGACTCTCGGATCACTGGCAAAGATTGTATTAAGCAAGTTTTCTTTACTTGCCTCAACTTGCTCTGGGGCTTTTTCATAAGTGGCAAGATCGTTTATGAGTTGAAGCACTTCTCCAACTTCTTCGCTTTTTGCTGGACGAATTATCAAGCTCGCTCCTCTTTAATGGAATTGCCGCCATCAACAATAATTGTTTGGCCTGTTATGTAGGAAGCCCCTGGAGTTGAAAGCCAAGCTATAGCTGATGCAATTTCATCAGATCTTCCCCCACGCCCCATAGGGACAGATAAGCCTTGAGACTTTTCACTCTCACTTATTGAATCAGTAGCAATCCATCCTGGAAGTATCGCATTACAAGTAATTCCATATTTTGCTTCATCAAGTGCTATTGATTTAGTTAATCCAACAAGTGCCGCTTTTGCTGTTGCATAAACGGGTTGATTTCTCATTGCCATCACAGGACCGGTCAAGCTACTAATCATGATGATTCTGCCACTTTGGGACTTTCGAATCTTTGGCAGGAAATACTTTGTTGCAAGAAAGGCAGTCTCTAGATTTCTTGACATACCTATTTGAAGCGCCTCTAGCGAAACTTGCGAGATATCAGTTGCTTCATTTGGGCCTGCAGGGGAGGTAACACTTGTCATACCAGCGTTATTAACCAAGATATCTAGGCTTGAAATCTGAGATTCCAAAGCCTGCACATCGCTTTCACTTGTTAGGTCGGCAATGAATCCTTTTGCTCCAAGCTCTTCAGCTCTTTTATATATGCGATCAGAAGTTGAAGTAATAAAGACTTCTGCACCAAGTTCCTTAAGAGCCTTAGCGGCTGCAAAACCTATTCCTGAAGCGTCTCCCGCTCCAGTGACTAGGGCTTTCAAGGAATCAAGTCTAAACACATAACTACTTTAGTGACCTAACCTTTGTTCCCGCTACCGCCTAATTGATAACCTTTGTAAAAATACTCATAAAATTGAGACCCGCTCTTTAAGTATAGATAGTAACTCTGAGTTTCTTGAATCACCGTCCAGGGTATTACTACTACTAAATATTTCTGGTTTATAACCATTTTCAATCATTATTTCTACTGATCGAACCACAAGTGCATTTACTATAGCTGTGCCCAAAACTGTTGATGTTGGGCCAGTCTTTTCCTCAAGTCCTGGATAAGCAATTGTTGCATCCCCAACCTGCCCCAGGTTGTCTATCGTTATATCCGCAAGCTCATGAATTTTTCTCCCCTGCGCTCTTGCTGCTGGAGATGTGGCGTGTTTCAGACTTGTGATAGCAATCAACTTTAAGCCTAACTGTTTGACTTGATTTCCAATCGCTTCAACCAGGGCATTGCCACCAGAATTTGAGGCAATGATGAAGATATCGCCTTTGCGAAGCTCATGTTTTGCCAGAATATTCATTGCTAGCCCAGGGTTTCGTTCCAGTTCAGTGCTCCTGCTTGCGTTCTTGTGAAGCATCAGGTCCTCCTCGAGGATTGGATTTACGGAACCAAGGCCGCCTGCTCTGTAAAACATCTCCTCTGCCAACATATGAGAATGCCCTGTACCAAAAACGTGAATCAATCCATCATTCTGGAGTGATTGAGCAATAAGACCGGCAGCGTCTTCAACTTGTTGGCAGTCTTGCTGCAAAATTGTCAGTAAATCAATTAAATTTGATAGATATGCTTGATGTGATTTCATGAAACTTTTTGATTCCTTGATTCCTTGATGGTTGCACTTACCTCTATTTGTAATTCAAATAAGTCACTTCTATAAAGACACTCAGCTGTCATTACGGGTTTACTAAATTGATCGAAATCCAACATCTTAATCAGAAGACAGGGAGTTTCTAATGAAGTCTTAAGAAGATCTCTGTCTCTTTCACTTGGGTTGTGAGCAGTGATACCTGCCCTAGCACTCATGATTCTGATTCCCGACTTCTCAAACATAACATCGTATATAGAACCTTTGAAATCTTCAGGAGTTAGATTTGGTATTGAGCTGCAAGAAATTCTAAGTGTTTCTAGGGCAACAGGAATATGATCTGCCAGACGTAGTCTTGTGACAAAAAATATTTCCTCTCCTTGATTGATTCCTAATAATTTTGAAACATTTAGACTCGCTTTAGTCTTCTTAAATGAAATTAGGCTAGAAGATGGTTCTTGCCCTCTTGCTCTAATTTCTTCAGTGAATGACTTAAGACGCATCTCTGATGAAATCATGGGTCTTTTAATGTAAGTCCCTGAACGGGCTCGTCTCTCAAGTCTTCCATCTGCAATAAAGTCTTCAAGTGCTCGCCTTAAGGTAACGCGACAAACTCCAAATTCTTCAGAGAGTGTTCTCTCACCAGGTAAACGTGCGCCTTGGGGAAGCTGAGAAAGCAAGCTAAACAATTGCTCTTTTGCCCTGATTGCAGCTTTGTCGGCATTCATGTTTCTGAGGGTATTGTGTGAGGGTAAATAAATCTAGGGTTGAGCGGGAATTAATATCAGACCAGTCTCAAGAAGATCAAGTTTTTTACGCTTGAATAGGGGTTATTGGCTTGAATGGCGATAGACCAGAGGACTCTCGCCAAAGCAACAGCGAGTAGGAGATTATTCTCACATGCCAGAAATTGAGATTAGACCGGCAACGCTCGATGACTTAAATGATTTGTACTTTGTGGCTTTAAAAACTGGCAACTCTGGAAGTGATGCGACATCCCAATTTAGAAATGATCAGATGCTTGGTGAAGTTTTTGTTGGGCCATACGTTACTCATGCAAGTGAGACCAGCAACCTTCTTTCTGAATCAGGAAAAACTGTTGGATATGGGCTTTGTGTCCTTGACACCGACCATTTTCAAAATCTCTGCAAAAAGCACTGGTGGCCACAATTACAACTCAAATATGCTGAGTTAAAACAATTTAGTGAAGATGAATGGCTAGTCCGTGAGATATTTTCTCCTACTCCATCACCTTCCGAAGTACTTAAGGACTTTCCCTCCCACGGACATATCGATTTGCTGCCTCAGGTTCAAGGGCAAGGCTGGGGTAGAAAAATGATGGTGCAGATGGAGAATCAGTTGAAGAATCTTGGCTCTCCTGGCTTTCATCTTCGGGTCTCAGCTTATAACGAGCGAGGTTTGAAGTTTTATGCAGCGCTTGGATATACCGAACTATTAAGGCGTGGAGATGAAGTCGTGGTTGGAAAGCGTCTCTCTGTATGACCGAATTTCTCTGGGGTGTTGCCACATCTTCATACCAAATTGAGGGAGCTGCTAATGAAGATGGTAGAGGTCAATCCATCTGGGATACCTTCTGTAAAGTTCCCGGCACGATAGCTAATTTTGACAATGGAGATATCGCCTGCGATCACTACCACCGATACAAAGAAGATCTTGATTTGATGAAGTGGATGGGCGTAAAGGCTTATCGATTCTCTGTGGCCTGGCCAAGAGTTATTCCAAATGGCGTTGGAAAGATAAATGAAATGGGGTTAGATTTTTACGATCGCTTAATTGACTCATTATTAGAGCGGGAAATAGCCCCCTGGTTGACCATGTACCACTGGGATCTGCCAGAGGCGTTGCAGGTACGTGGTGGTTGGAATAACCGCGAAATTGTGGAGTGGTTTGGGGAGTACGCCGAAGTGCTCACCTCTCGATTTGGCGATCGAGTCAAAAACTGGATGACATTGAATGAACCATTATGTAGCGCCTGGCTTGGCCACTTATACGGTGATATGGCTCCTGGTATAAAAGATCTTCAAACAGCCTTAAATGTCTCTCACAATCTGCTCATGTCGCATGGATTGGCTTGTCAAGTAATTAGAAGCAACGTTTCTGAAGCAAGCGTTGGAATTGTTATTAATGTTACTCCGGCAGTGCCAGCAACTGATAGTCAAGAGGATAGCATCGCTGCTCAATTAGCTGATGGCTTTGATAATCGATGGTTTCTTAATCCAGTCTTTGGCGGAACCTACCCTGCAGATGTAATCGATGCTTTAGGAGCATCTCCAGAGATTCATAGTGGAGATATGAAATTGATTGCTCAAGATTTAGATTTTCTGGGTGTTAACTTCTACTTCAGACAGACCGTGGCAGCAGATCAAAATTCAAAGCCACTACCAATAAGAAGTGTCAATCGTAAGAACGTTAAAAGAACTGCAATGAATTGGGAGGTTCACCCCCAGGCCTTTGAAGAGATTTTGCTTCGAATCTCAAAGGAATATTCACCAAAAGCGATATACATTACCGAGAATGGCTCTGCTTGGAATGATGAAGTTATTAATGATGAGATTATTGATGATGAGCGTATTGACTATTTAGCACGTCACCTAGATGCGATGAAATCAGCAATAAGTCAAGGTGCGCCAATCCTGGGATACTTTGCTTGGAGCTTTCTAGATAATTTTGAATGGGCTTATGGTTATGAGAAGAGATTTGGGCTGATCTATGTTGATTACAAAACTCAGATAAGGACGCCAAAAAAGAGCGCTTTCTACTATCGACAACTACTCCTTAACGGCCCCGCTTGAAAGTCCCGCTACCAACCAACGCTGAATTACTACCGTTAAGAGGACTATAGGTATTAAGGCCACCGTGGCAGCAGCCGCCATAGGGCCCCAATCAAGGGTGCGATTGCTTATAAAACTGGCAACAAGCACTGGAAGAGTTTTTGAGTTCTCTCCAGCCATAATCACAGGAATTAAAAACTCATTCCAAGAAAGGAGAGAGACAAATATCCCAGTTGCTACCAAGCCAGGCGCCGCTAATGGCAAGATGATTCGCGTAAACATTTTGAAAGTTGAAGCCCCATCGACTCTAGCGGATTCTTCAATTTCAACAGGTATCTGTTCAAAAAAGCTCATCAATAACCAAATTGCAAATGGGATATTAAATCCTGCAAAAATGAGGATTAACCCCATCTTGGAATCATAAAGACCTAGATACGAGCTCAGTTTATATATTGGTAAAAGCAACACGATTGCTGGAAGCGCTCTTATCGCAATCATTAATCCCTCTAAGGGAGTTCTGCCTCTGAATTTTGGTTTTCTTGCCAATGCATAAGCTGCAAGACTTCCTACCACTAAGCAAATAAGTGTGCTTCCCAAAGTAATAATGATGCTATTGGAATAGATTTGCCAAAACTTTTCCAGAGAAAAGAGTGATGTGTAGTTCTTTAGAGTAGGAGTAAAGCTAAAAAACTTTGGTGGCAAGCTATAAGTATCTACTCGATCCTTTATTGAAGTGCTTATAGTCCAAAAAAGTGGAAACAGCGAGAGAAACGAGGCAAGAATCAAGAGAGAGTAAGAGGCGCTTCGCTTAAGAATCATCGCACGCCCCTTGAGGCTCGACGCCAGAGGAAATAGACCGGAAGCGTGATTATCGTAATTATTACCCCAAGCGCTGCTGCTCTAGAGAACTCAAGGAATACAAATCCGGTCTTATATGTCCAAAGTCCAAGGGTTGTAGTTGCATTTCCTGGACCTCCTCGGGTGAGAATAAAGAGTGTGTCAAAAAGTTTTAGAAAATCCATAATTTTAATCATGGTTATTACCAAGAGCGTTGGTGTGATTAATGGCAGCGTAATTCTTCGAAATATCTGGTTTGCTGACGCTCCATCAACCCGAGCTGCCTCATATAAAGAGGGTGAAATAGCGGTCAGGGCCGCTAGAACCAAGAGCATAACGAAAGGGATTGATTGCCAAGAGTCCACAATTATTATGGCGAACAGCGCACTAGTTTGCGATCCTAACCAGTTAACTCTCTCGATTCCTAGACTTTCTAAGGCCCAGTTAATAACACCAAGATCAGTATCAAACATAAATCTATAAGTCAGGCCAACTGCGACCGGGGTAAGGAGCATTGGGGTGATTAAGATTGAACGAAATACTTTTGTGCCACGCAAATTTTCATGTAGTACTAAAGCTAAAAGTATTCCGATTGGTATCTGCGTAAGTAAACCAATAAAAGTAATAATCAAGGTGATTCGAAGTGTTGACCAAGTCTCAGAAGCTGCTAGCACCGCCTTATAGTTATCAAATCCCACAAAGCTGGGTGGGAGAAATGAGGCCAGATTGATATTTAGAAATGATATGTAAACCCCGTAGAAGAAAGGAATCAACACAACCAATGCGAGAAAAATCCAAGTTGGAATCGTTAATTGCGCAACGGGACGAAGATTCTTCCTACGCAGCAAATTGGGCCTGGGCACTTTAGTGATCATTCTCTTTCACTATTGTGCCAGGCCCAAGCCTTAGTCTTTGAGCTGATTAGCTTTTAGGCTCTTTTGCAAGTATTGGTTTGAGCTTCTCATTAAGCGCATCCAATGCTGCTTGAGTCTTCTGCTTTCCAGTTAGGACCTGAGTAACAGCATCAATTGCGGCAACTTCAAACTCTGGCCAAACCGCAATTTGTGGGTATCTCTCAATGCGTGAGCTTGATGGAATCTCCAACTGTGGGAGATATGGATTTTTAGCCACTAAATCCGCATTGTTGATAATTGACTGACGACCAATTGCCGCGGCGCCAGACTCAAGATACTTCACTGAATTAGTCTTTCCTAGAACGAATTCAAGGAACTTCCAAGCTGCATCAGGGTTCTTTGCATCGGAAGGTATTCCGATATTCCATCCAGCAAGATGAGTTATATCTGAACTACCCATTGGCATTGGAGCTGTACCAATCTTCCCAGCATTCTTATTGATGCTTGGATCAAGCGCCATTCCATAGTAACCCGAGTAGTTAAGCATCGCTCCAATATCTTCACCAAGGAACTTACTTGTTGTGTCATCGCCGGTTGCGGTAATTGCTCCCTTTGGCGATACTTCAAGTAACTTCTTCAGATAATCCGTTGCAGCAACTGCTTCTTTTGAATTTACTACTGGGTTGAGGTTTTCGTCATATAGAGCTCCTCCGAATGACCAAACTAGAGTCATCCACCACCAAGATACATTAGGACCAAAACCCATAATCTGTCCGCCATATCCAGCTGCTTGTACTTTCTTTGCGTTGTTGTAGTACTCATCCCATGTCTTGGCTGGAGTTAATCCAAGCTTCTCGTAGAGATCGGTTCTATACCACTGAATCATCGGCTCAGTGCTTAGGGTTAGACCTAAAGTCTCTCCATTGCACTTTCCATAATCTTGTTGTCCCTGTCCAAAATCACTAATGTCATATTCATCAGATCCAGAAATGTATGAATCTAGTGGCAACATAGCGTTGGCTTGGCAGAACGGAGCTAGGAATGAATTATCAAATTGTGCAATGTCATAAGCTCCTGCTTTTTGATTGTAGCTGAGGAGTTGTTTCTGATGTGCTTCACCGTATGGAGTCTCAGACACATTTACTTTGATTCCAGTCTCAGCTTCAAACTCTGGAATAAAACTCTGAATTGATGTTGATGATGGGCTAGGAATCAAAAAGACATTAATCTCTCCCCCTACTTCACCACCAGATTCTGAGTCACTGCTACATGCGCTCAGAGTTAAAACTGCAGCCGCAACTAGAGCAACTGCTTTAAAATTTCTTCCCTTTAACAAGTGTTTTCCTTTCATTGAGGGGCGCACCCCTAGTGTCCTAAAAATACCCACCAACGCTTGATTTATTAAGGGTTTACTACAACAATCTCATAACAAGACTCATTCTGGTCTGGTCTATTTTTGGAGGTAAATTGTCTAAAAGGCTTCAGATTCCACTCACTAAACAAAAAACTGGTCTGATAGTTATCTCTCATGCCGATGACTTGCTCTTATTTTGTGGGGCGGCCACCTTGGCGCTATTGGATGAAGGTTGGAAAATCCATGTTATTAGAGTTACTGATGACCGTTGGGATAGCTGGGGTCTTGATGAAATTGAGACTATTAGGCGTAATAAGTCTGAGTTTGACGAGGTCTTATCTGCCCTTGGCATTAATTCTTTATCAGAATTTGGATATCAGACAGATACTTTAGGAGATAAAAGTGAGGTTTCACTTCGAAATCAAATAGTTGAAGTAATTAGAGAGACTAGGCCATATTTAGTGATGAGTTTTGATCCAGATTCAATTAAATTCGAGGATAACCAAGATCACATTTTGGTCGGTAAAGCAGTGGCTGAGGCTTGTTGGACCGCGGGATTTGATAAACACCCAAGTGGAAAAGTAGACCAGTTGGCACCCTCATCTACCAATAGAGCGATGGTATTTCGGAAGAAGCGTTGTAGAAGAAACTCATTTTCTTGATCTTTCGGATTACGAAGATCGATTAATTGAACTAATCTCACTACATAGAACTATGCTTAGCAACATGGTTGCGCAAGCCAATTTGCAGGCAGAGTTTTTGGGCTATTCATTAAGTAAATTGCAAAATGAATATCAGAAGAATTCAAAGCTATTTGCTAAATTACTACTGCGTGACCGTAGGTTAGAGAAGTATAGAATTATTGGTCCAGAAAGAATTAATCAATTAATTGATGAATATGGAGAGTCAAAATGACGTTTAAGGCTCAAGGATTTAATACAACATATGGAAATAATATTTCTGTGGATGCAATAAATAATGCTGGCGATTACATACTTATAACTCAACCTGAACCTTGGGCCTTACTTGACAATAAAATTGATAACAGACCATTGCAAATAATCCAATCTGGCGATCTCTCTCCACAGCACCTGGATACTCTCGCTAAAGAATCTCCGGCCGTCACAGTTATTGGCCTTGGCGGAGGCGGAGCCATGGATACTGCCAAGTGGATTCATTGGAGAAGACAGTTGCCTCTGTTGCAGTTTCCCTCTCTTCCAAGTGTTGATGCTTGTTTCACACGAATGTCTGCTCTTCGAGATAGAGGCGGTGTGCGCTACGAGGGCGATGCGGTCCCTGAAATGGTTTATGTTGATTTTGAGCTCTTTCGCGCTGCACCAAAGTCCATGGTTACCAGCGGAATCGGTGATGTTCTCTCTTGCCAAACCGCCTGGTTTGACTGGAAATTAGCTCACGAGGCTGGCAAGGATGAGTTTGGTTGGACTGCCGAGATGCCAAAAATTTCTCAAACATACCTAGACGAGCTTTATCTATGTGCTCCGGGAATTGCTGAGCTTACCGATGATGGCTTACGGAGATTAATGGAATTACATCGCGATATCGGTTGGCGTTGCCATGATATGGGACATGCAAGATTTGAAGAAGGATCAGAGCACTTCTTTGCCTACACTTTTGAGGAGGTAACAGGCAGAACAATTCTTCATGGAGAATTGGTAAGTATGGGGGTTTTGATAATGTCTTACCTCCAAGGCAACAACTTCCAACGAGCAAAAGAGACTATAACTTTAGCTAAAACTCGGCATCGCTTAGAAGAGCTGGGGGTTAAGCGTGAGGAAGTTATTGAAAGTTTAAGAAGACTTCAAACGTATACAGTTGAGCAAAATCATTGGTATTCACAGGCCAGACTAGTAGATCCGAATAGAATAAATGATGACGAAATTATCAGCTTATTAGATTGGTAATTTTTAATTTGTAAGGGTCACCTTACTAAGTCCAGCAGGTGAATCTGGATTGAATCCATTCTTGACTGCAAATCCCAGAGTCAGGTACTGAATTAGCGCAGCATCAATTATCGTTGACTCTTCTTCTTTCACTTGGTTTGAACCCCTTATGACTTTCTCGTCCTTGAGCGCAAGTTGATTGCTTCCAAGCCAGATTAACTCTGGCTCGCTCTGGCGAATACGAGCTATTGAATCTTCAAGTGCTTTCTTAGGCATTCCCGAAGGAGCTATGACAATTACTTGGCTGTTTTTATTTAGGGTTGCTATTGGACCATGTTGATAATCAGCGCTCGACATCCCTTGAACTGGGATATAGCTAGTTTCTTGAATTTTAAGCGCCAATTCTTTGGCATTGGCATATGAATAGCCCCGCCCAATAACAACAATTTCTCTTGCCGCATCAAGAGAGTTAGCAAAGCTATCAACCTGGCTTAAGTTTGCTATGCACTCTCTGGATGAATCAACTAGATGTGCCCTTACTTCTTCCTTATTGCCCATCCAGTTATCAACTAATAAGCAAGGATGCTAGGAGCTCTGCTGAATAGCTCTTTGTTGCAGCAACTGCAACTTCAGGTCCAGCAGAAAGATCAATGTGAATATCACCAGCTTTTGCTAGTGGAGAATCTGAATTATTCGTCATAGCAATTAATAGAGCTCCACCTTCTCTAGCGGCACTCGCAAAAGTTATAAGGTCAGGAGATCTTCCACTCTGACTTAAGGCAATTACCAAAGTATTTTTGAAATCAACCTTAGCGCCATAGATTGATACAGATGAAGGTGAAGCAAGTCCTACTGGTAGTCCCAGCTTAACTTCAATCAAGAACTTCAAATAGTGCCCAGCATTATCAGATGTTCCTCGTGCCAGGATAATTACATTTGTAATATCTCGTGCTTTTATTTTCTCTGCAGCTAGTTGAAATTGCGCCTTAGAATTTATCAGTCTTGAAAAAACTTCAGGGGTTTCAGAAATCTCTGAAAACATCTTAAAATCTTTTACGTTCATTTATCTATCAACGCCCAAAGTCATCTTCAAGGCGCTCAATATCATCTTCGCCAAAGTAAGTTCCAGTCTGAACCTCAATGAAGACCACATCGTTATCTCCGACATTTGCTATGCGATGCAAGGCTCCTGCAGGAATATCAAAACTATCGCCAGCACTCGGTGATGAAACCACGCCATTAATGGTCACCTGCGCATTCCTGAAACGATAAACCAATGCTCAGAGCGCTTTTGATGGCGCTGATAGGAAAGCCGCTTTCCTGGAGATACCCAGATGCATTTGACCTTATGAGATGGGCTCTCTTGCAAGACTTCATAGCGACCCCAAGGTCGATCTGATTTTTCTAGCACTTTCGTATTCTAGTAGGTGAGCAAAATCGTTAGGCTCACCCCATGAGAAATCCAACACCAGCAGATAAATTCACATTCGGCCTATGGACTGTTGGGTGGCAAGCCCGCGATCCATTTGGAGATGCCACCAGAGCAGCACTTGATCCAATTCGCACAGTTAGCGAATTAGCAAAGCGCGGGGCATATGGAGTGACATTTCACGATGATGACTTAATTCCATTTGGTTCATCAACTTCAGATCGCGCAGCACATATTGCTCGCTTTAAGAAGGCACTTGATGAGAATGGAATGAAGGTGCCGATGGCAACAACAAATTTATTTAGCCATCCAGTATTTAAAGATGGAGCATTTACCTCTAACAATAGAGATATTCGCAGGTATGCCATCAGAAAAGTAATGACAAATATTGAATTAGCTGTAGAGCTAGGCGCTCATACCTATGTCTGTTGGGGCGGGCGTGAGGGAGCAGAGACTGATATCGGCAAAGATCCTGTGGTAGCACTTGAGAGAATGCGTGAGGCTTTCAATATTCTTGGTCAATTTGTTATTGATAAGGGATACAACATTAAGTTTGCAATGGAGCCAAAACCAAATGAACCTCGCGGCGATATCTTCCTACCCACAATTGGGCATGCCCTAGCCTTCATCAATTCTCTTGACCACCCAGAGTTAGTTGGATTAAATCCTGAGGTTGGACATGAGCAGATGGCAGGACTTAATTTTGTTCATGGAATTGGACAAGCTTTATTCCATAAAAAACTCTTCCATATTGATCTAAATGGCCAACATGGACCTAAATATGACCAAGATTTAGTCTTTGGCCATGGCGATCTAAAATCTGCCTTCTTCTTGGTAGATCTTCTTGAGCGCTATAACTATGACGGCCCTAAGCACTTTGATTACAAACCAATGAGAACCGAGAGCGATGATGGCGTCTGGGCCTCAGCTACTGCAAATATGCGCACCTACATAATCTTGCAGGAGCGAGCAAAAGCATTTAGAGCAGATCCAAGAACTGCTGCAGCTCTTGAGAAATCAGGTGTTAATGAGCTGCTTCAGCCAACTGTTGCAAAGGGTGAGGGCTGGAAAGAGATTGCCGGCGAGAGTTTTGATGTGGAAGCTGCAGGAAAGCGCGGCTATCACTATGAAGAACTCGATCAGCTAGCTCTGGAATATCTAATCGGTGTTTACTAGAAACTATGCCGATAGTTGCAGGTGTTGATTCCTCAACACAATCAGTAAAAGTTGTTCTGCGAGATTCTGATAGTGGTGAGTTGATTGCATCAACTTCAAGGCCGCATCCAGATGGGACAGAAATTGACCCGCAGTATTGGTGGAAGGCTCTATCAGATGCTCTTGATGAATTAGGTTCACATAAGATTTCAGCGATATCAATTGCCGGCCAACAACACGGCATGATCGCACTTGATAAAGATGGAGCAGTAATTCGAGATGCCCTGCTCTGGAATGACACTCGTTCGGATAAAGCAGCGCTTGATCTCAACAAGGAGATTCCAGATATTGCGCTTCGCACTGGCTCTCAATTAGTAGCTTCATTTACTGCATCAAAGCTTAGATGGCTTGCTGATAATGAGCAGGAGAATGCTAACAAGGTTGCTGCTATTGCTCTTCCTCATGATTGGCTCTCTTGGAAACTCTCTGGGGCAAAATCTCTAGATACTCTATTTACTGATCGCTCTGATGCATCTGGAACTGGATATTTTGATTCAGTAAAAAACGAGTATTGCTTAGATATTCTGGCAACAGCAATTAGAAATAGTAAGAAAATAACTTTGCCAAAGGTAGTTGCCCCAAATCAATTTGGCGCAACTAGCATTGATTCCATCCCAATAGCTGCTGGGGCTGGAGATAATGCAGGTGCGGCGCTTGGTCTTGGCGCATCTCTTGGTGATCTTGTTATCTCACTTGGAACAAGTGGAACTGCTTTTGCTGTCTCAAAGAGTTCAACTCATGATTCATCTGGCGAAGTTGCGGGGTTTGCAGATGCGACCGGCAATTTTCTTCCCCTTGCTTGCACCTTAAATGCTGCAAAAATATTTAATACCGTTGCAAGAAGTCTCTCGCTTTCGTTTGAAGAATTTAGCTCCCTTGCCCTCTCTGCAAAAGCTGGAGCAGAGGGTTTAAGAATGATCCTCACTTTGATGGCGAGAGAACTCCTAACAAACCACGCGCCAAAGGCTCCTTCCACGGCATAACTCATAGCAATTTCACAAAAGAAAACATTGCGCGTGCATCTATTGAAGGAGTTATCGCTGGAATGATTTATGCTGCAAGAGCCGTTGAAAGGTTGGGCGTTAGTTATTCCAGAATTTTACTAATTGGTGGAGCTGCCAAAAATTCTGCAGTGCAGCAGATATCTGCTGATTTGTTTGGAAGAGAGATTTATATTCCAGCAATTGGTGAGTATGTGGCAGATGGCGCAGCGAAACAGGCAGCTTGGGCTTTAAGTGGCAAGGAAAATCCACCTAATTGGTCGCTGGGCGAAGTGATGACAGTTTCTCCTAAAGTCAGAATTGGTGGAATCGTAGAGAATTACTTTGAACTTATCTCTTTGAGCTGATAGGACTCTCTGTCAAAATAGCTACTGCGATTTCTGAGGCAAGTGCACTTGATCCAAAAGTTCTAATAATGTTTTTAGGATTAAAACTCCAAGTCGGCCATCCCATATCAACAAATATTGCATCTGGCCTACTTCGATTGATTCGATCTAGAGCCACTAGTATTTTGTTATCTCGGAAAGCATCCCGAAAGGCCACAACCAGACAAACTTGATTGTGAGTTGAAAGATCGATGTCGCTTGATTCTAATTTAACCTTAATGCCAGCTCTTATAAATGGTCTTCGTAATCCCCAACCGACAAAGCCAGCTGCAATTGTTGGGTCAGCAGATAGCTCAATTAGAGAGATCTGATCGGTTGATAAAGAGAGATTACCTTGATAATTAACTCCAGACTTAAACTTTGAAGCCTCTGGCAAAGTTACTGGAGACTCTTCGGTTGCAACTGGCGCTCTCCAACGCCAGATTTTCTCTGCGTTATCCTCTATTGCCTGCCTTTCAATCTCTCCCTTCTCTATAGCCTCTCGAATTGCAACCAAACCATTATCAACAAAACTTGATTGATCATAGAGACCAGAGAAGCAGAGTAGATCTGCGCCTGCCGATATCGCTCGAAGAGCTGAAGTATGAATTTTCTTTGTTCCTCCAAGTGCGCCCATATCTAGTGCATCGGTAACCACTAAACCTTCAAAGCCAAGACTTTTACGGAGCAAACTCCTGGTAATCCGACTTGAGCACGAAGCCGGGGAGGTGGGATCAATTGCAGCAAGCAAGATATGCCCCATCATTATTGCCTCTACTCCATCTCCAATTGCTGAGATGAAAGGCTTGAGATGGGTATTGATCAGTTCATCCATCTCACCATTTAGCTGAGGTAAATCGTGATGGCTATCCTCCAATACCCCTCCGTGGCCAGGAAAGTGCTTAATACATGATGCGATTCCAGCGCTTCGCAAACCCTTGACTGCACTGACTACATGCTTTGAAACTAATTCAGCATCGTTACCAAAAGAGCGAACTGCAACAATTGGGTTATCACTTTGAGTTGCAACATCAGCAACTGGAGCTAGATTTAGATCAACACCAATAGACTTTAGAATTTTACCTAACTCCTTAAAGGAGCTTTCTGTTAATTCTAAATCGTTGCAACGTCCAAG
The DNA here is from genome assembly GCA_003569145.1 of Clavibacter sp. Classification (GTDB taxonomy): domain Bacteria; phylum Actinomycetota; class Actinomycetes; order Nanopelagicales; family Nanopelagicaceae; genus MAG-120802. The sequence goes on from BGOH01000007.1 coordinate 22,042, forward strand.
AAGTGCAGGGGTTGGGAATGGGCTTCCTTCAGGAACAAATAGACGAGTTACATCACCACCTTCCTCGTCTAGGGAAATAATAATATTTGGCGAGATAGCCCTGATCTTAAGGATTAACTCGCGTGTTACATCTAAAGAAGGACAGTTTGAACTAAATAGCGTTATTCCTCCAAGCCCATTTTCAAGATATTTAAAAATCCAATCCGGGATCTCCGTGCCGCCGAATCCAGGAGAAAAGTGGGCCAATATTGCTTTCTCGGTATTATTGAATTTCATCCTTTAACAGCTCCTGCCGTAACGCCTGTAGCAATTCGCTTCTGAATCAGTGAGAAGAAAATTACAACTGGAATAGCTGTGACTGTGGATGCTGCCATTAATGGGCCCCAATCGGTGCCGGTTCTAGTCGTAAAACCAGCAAGCCAAACTGGCAGGGTTAGGTTCTCTTGACTCTGCATAATTATGTAGGCCAACAAAAACTCATTCCAAGCTTGTATAAATGCAAATATTGCGGTGGCAACCAATCCTGGAGCCATTAATGGCAAGAGGACATGGCGATATGCCTGAACTCTCGTGCAACCATCAACTAGGGCAGCCTCTTCGATGTCTGTTGGAATATTGGCTAGAAAACCTCTCAGGGTCCAAATAGTGAAAGGCAAAATAAATGCCACATATGTGAGAGCTAATCCCCCTATGGTGTTTGTTAGTTGGAGTCGAGTCAATAGCAGGAATAGCGGAATTATCAGGGCAGAGAGTGGGAGCATCTGCACAATAAGCAACGCTGAGATAAAGCTTCGCTTACCGGTAAATTTAGTGCGTGCGATTGCAACACTTGCGAAAGTTGCTAAAAACAACGAGATGGCAACGGTGATAAGCACGACAATCAAACTATTTCTTAGACTGGTGTAGAAGCCCTCTCTTGAAAAAGCATTCTGATAATTCTCGATAGTAAAAGACCTCGGCAAAATTGTGGGTTCAGTCGAAAGTACATCCTGACGATTCTTAAATGATGTAGTGACCATCCAATAAACTGGAAACCCCATAAAGATTATGGCAAAGAATCCAGAGATATTTGCATAAATCGAACTCTTTCTATGCATTGTTGTCCCCAATCTGAACCATCTTCTTGATATAGAACCAAGTCACACCTAATAGTGAGAAAATCATCAAGAGGGCAATGGCAGCACCCATTCCATATTCACTTAAACCAAAAGACTTCTCAAAGGCATAAATCGCCATCGTGTAATACTCAGAGGCAGGACGATTATCAAGAAGCACCCAGATTTGAGTAAAGACCTGAAAGTCCCAGATGATTGAAAGGCTAATAAGGATTACATAAATCGGAAGTAATATCGGGAGAATTACGGATCTAAATATTTGCCTCGAGTTGGCACCATCGATAGCTGCTGCCTCCAAAAGCTCCTTTGGAACTTGAGTTAAAGCTGCATAAATGCTGATTGTTATGAATGGGATAGCACCCCAAACAACAACCCCGCCAATGATTGAAAACCCGGAAAAAGTGTTGGTAAACCAATTGCGTTGAGCAAAATCGAAGCCGAGGCGATTAATAGTTGAAGTGATGATGCTAAATTCAAAGGAAAACATCCACTTCCAAATTGAGATTCCAACAAGTGCAGGTATGGCCCAGACCAGAATCAGGGTGGTGTTTAGCAGCCATCGAATGACAGTATTCATTCGAAGCATAAGGTGCGCTAACCAAGCACCAATTACTATAGATGCAGCAACCATCGCAAATGTGAAAATGAATGTTCTTCGTAGGACGGTCCAAAACTCTGGGTCCTTCAATAGCGCTTGAAAATTTTCAAAGCCAACCCAAGTCGGAATTCCGGAGACAATCTCTGTAAGTCCAAATTGCTGAAAACTTAGAGTGATAAGTCGAAACACAGGAAAGCCTAAAATCAAAAGAATTACAGCCAGAGCGGGAGTGATTAAGAGATATGGCCAGAAATTCTTCTTTGACCCTTGTCTTAATTTTGTTGCGCTAGACATGAATTCTCAGACCTACTTCCCAATAAATGAGTGGAGAGTGGAGCGCCCTCGACGCTACCACTCTCCTTATACCTCGTTAGGAGTTTTTTACCGCTAGTTCAGCAGTTTTGTAATCTCCGCAGATGCATCTTTAGCTGCTTGCGCAACTGTCTTCTTTCCTGTTGCGATATCAGAGAGCATGGTTTGCAGAACGTTTGCGTTCTCAACATTTACCCACTTCTCTGCTGCTGGAACGAACCAGGTTGAGCTAGCGCCCTTAGCAACTTGAGCATTTCCACCCTTAACAAGAGTCAACATGCTTGTGTTGTTTGGAAGATTGCCAACCTTGACGATCTCACGCATGGCCTGGCCGGAGGTGAAGGACTTAATCCAGTAAATTCCCCACTCAGCATTCTTTGCCTTTGCTGGAACTCCAAGATTTGATCCGCCAAGGAATGCTGGCATGTATTCACCAGCACGAATTGAAGGCATTGGGAAGAATGCGCCCTTTTGAGGAGCGATACAGCATGTTTCCCAACCATTTGAGTAGCTCATCGCAACGTTTCCGCCAGCGAAGACCTCCCATTGACCACCCTCATCGCCAGACTTGTCGGCTTTGGAGTATTTATCAACGATACTTTTCCAGCGAGTTAATCCTTCAATGGATGCTGCTGAATCTAGTGAGCCTTTCCACTTTCCAGCTTCCTGGACAGCAATTGCTCCCTTTGAGTCATAAACAAAGCCCATTGCCGCATACCAATACTTACCTGGCATATAGACCGCCGAGAACTTAGAGTTAGAAGAATTTGCGGCCATTAACTTATCTGCAGCTGCTGTGAATTGTTCATAAGTTCTTGGTGCTTTAATTTTCAATGAAGCAAATAGATCAGTGCGATACATAACCGCACGTGATCCAGCATAGTAAGGAACTGCATAGAGCTTGCCGTTATAACTTCCGGCTTCTTCTAGGCCTTTAAGCCAGTTGGTGCTATATGCAAATTGGCTCTTCGAACTGCTTAGATCCTTAAGAGCACCCGCAGCTGAATATTTAAGAACTTGAGTATTACCAAATTCAAATACATCTGGCGTATTTCCAGCTACTAGGGCTGCATCAAGTTTCTTAAGTGAATCGCCCCAGGTCTGATATTGGATATCAACCTTGACATTTGGATATTTTGAATTAAACATCTTATTTGCACGATCAACTGCTGCTGGCCAGGACTTTGCATCTCCTTGAATCCAGACAGTTACTGTGCCGCTATCTTTCGGCGCAGCACTTGCTGTGCTCGCGCCAAGAAATAGCGAGCTGACAAGCGCCATCGAAGAAATAATGGCGATAACTTTTTTGCGCGTAATGCGCATGAGGGACCTCCCGTTTAGAGCTACCCGTTGGCAATTCCAACAGGTTCTTAGTAGGTTGGTCTAGTCCAATTTTGGTCAAAATGCTAGTATCCGACAGGTTTTTCTTTCGATTGTTATGGAATCGGTATCTCCTCCCTTAAAAAGTGAGGCGAAGAAGGGGGGCGGGGGCCTTGGCCAAGGAGGAGTTCCTAAAACCTGTTCGCATCTCTGAATTGATTCGCGCAGATCTCTCAGAACTAGCGATTCATGAAGTTATTCCAACCGAAAGACAGATGGCTGAACACTTTGGAGTCTCACGAGTGACTATCCAAAAAGCGCTAAAGATTTTAGAACGCTCTGGATTTATTTATAGGAGACAAGGCTCTGGAACATTTGTCGCTCCTCGTCGCGATACACATCACCACAGCCTTAGGTCCTTTAGTGAAGAACTCACGCTGAGAGGAATCGAGTATAAAACTTCAGTTTTGGATGTCAGGTTAATCGAGAGTCCTGAATCGATAGATTCAACTTGGGCAAAAGTTACCGAGCCGTCTTATCGTATTGAGAGAGTTCGAACAAACAGAAAAGTAGCTCTCTCTTGGGAAGTTTCATATGTAAAAGCAAGATTTGCTCCTGGGCTTGATAAAGAAATTCTTTCAGGATCTTTATACAAACTCCTTTCAGAAAATTATGGGCAGGTTGTAGAGAGCGCTGACGAAGAAATTTCATCACTACTGATTGAAGATGAAATCTCAACTAAGTTATCAGTATTGGCCGGCACTCCAGCAATCGAAATTCAAAGAAAAGCTTTTAACAGACGAGGCGATTGCCTTGAGACAGCAAGGGCAATACGACCAAGCGGTAGAGAGTTTTTGAAATACAGCGTTAGACGCTAAAAAGCCTCTGTTACAATCTAATTCGCTGCTGCTCTATTAATGCGATCACGGATTGCAACCGCAAGGCCTGGCCTACTGGTGGAATTATTCTCACAGTCTGCAAATTCTGAGTATCTGACATGCGAAGAGCTGAATAAAGCACCCGCGCATACTCTTCAATGCTTTTGGGTTCTGCCAAGCGAATAACACCTTCTGGGGTAGCGACATCACTCATCGCAATTAACCCCTCACCTCTCTGACTTTGACCATCAACAATCACTTTTGCTTTTGGTGCATAGTGCTGCTTATCAGAACCTGAGACTCGAATCTTTGTTTCACCAACTTCTTCAAGGACTATCCCCGTGCTCTCTTCAATCATCTCCGCGCTAATTGCTCCTGGCCTAAGAATTTTTGGATTTTGACCGCTGCAATCAATAATTGTTGATTCAACTCCAACTAAACAAGGCCCGCCATCAAGTATTTGATCGCTAGGCGATAGAAACTCACTTAGCTCCTGACTAACAGCCTCAGCAGTTGTTGGTGAGACGGCGCCATAACGATTGGCGCTAGGAGCAGCAATCCCCTTTCCACCAACTGCTTTAAATTCATTGAGTAGTCCAAGTGCCAAGCTATTTGCCGGAATCCTTAAACCCACAATCTCTTGAGCTCCAGTTAGAAAATCGCCAGCAACCTCTCGTCTCTTAAGGAGAAGAGTCATTGGGCCTGGCCAGAAATCTCGCATTAGATTGATCGCATACTCTGGAATCTCCTGCGCCCAGTAATCAACATCATTTAGCTCTGCAATATGAACAATCACCGGGTGGCTAGCTGGCCTATTTTTCACCTGATACATCCTGGCAACTGCATCTTTATTCATCGCATCAGCTCCAATGCCATAGACAGTTTCTGTTGGAAAGGCGACTAAGTCTCCTGCCCTTAATTTCTCAGCACTTTGCCGTAATACGCTCAGTGAGCATTGAGAAATAATCATTGCCATAGCGGGTATCTTAGGCTTATGAGAAAAGTGAATCGAATTACCGCAGCTATTACCGCTTTATTTGTCCTAGGAGCGCTCTGGGTCTATCCAGCTCAAGGAGCTGAATCAGATCGTCATATAACAGTATCGGGAGTCGGAACAGTGAGCGTTGTTCCCGATGCAGTGAGATTTTACTTCAGCGTCACCTCGCTTAGCGATAAGAGTGCAAGTGCGCTATCTAGCGCATCAAAAGCAGCTTCTGGCGTTAGGGCAGCGCTAAAGTCAGAGGATATTGCTTCCAAAGATATTAAGAGTTCAAACCTCTCGGTCTATCCAGAATATAACTACACCCAGGAAAAGGGCTCTGTAATTATTGGATATCGAGCTACGCAGTCATTTACAGTAGTAATTCGAAAAGCTGAGAGCGCTGGAAAAGTAGTTGAATCAGTGGTTAACGCAGGTAATGAAAGTGTTGCTATTAATGGCATCGCGCCATTTATCTCTAAAGGATCTGCAGCAATGCAGGAAGCTAGAGCTGCAGCCGTTGCTGATGCAAAATCTAAAGCCTCTTCCTATGCCAAGCTTCTTGGAACCTCATTGGGCAAAGTTATTTCACTACAAGAAAACTCTGCTCCTTCATATTCATTCCCAATGCTTGGAGTTGCTAAGGCAGAGGATGCCTCAACTCCTGTAATTGATCTTGGTGAAGAGGAAGTCTCTATCTCTATCACCGTGAAATGGGCTCTGAACTAAGAGCACTTGTGGTGGGTAGTGGATTTGAACCACTGAAGGCTAAGCCGGCGGATTTACAGTCCGCTCCCATTGGCCACTCGGGCAACCCACCATTTAGCACTTGATTGCGCAAGGCTAGCAACTCACCCTCGCGCTCACAAATTACTAATTATTACTTGATTGAGGCCTCATAAATGCTCTGAATTGTTGCATTCAGCATCGCATCAAAATCAGTATCGCTTTGTTGAGCGCTTAGCCCCTCAGCAAGGGCTCTTGAGAAAGAGGCAATAACGCCAGTATTTTCAGCAAGCATTTGATTAGCAACCTCTCTTGAATATCCACCAGAGAGAGCAACGACTCTTACAACGCGAGGGTGATCTACTAGCTCTTTATAGAGATTGGCTTTTGTTGGAAGAGAGAGCTTGAGCATGATGTTTTGATCGCCGTTTAGGCTATTTGCTTGCTCTATTAATTGCTTCTTTAGAATTTCTTCAGCTTCAGCCTTCTCTGCGCTCTTGATATTTACCTCAGGCTCAATGATTGGAACAAGACCACCTGCGATAATTTCTTTGCCAACCTCAAACTGCTGCTTAACAATTTCATCAATTCCTGATGGGTTTGCCATATTAATTACTGAGCGCATCTTGGTGCCAAAGACTCCATGCTTATTTGCAGCGGCAATTCTTGCGCCAAGTTCTGGAATTGGCTTCATTAACTGAACGCTATTTGCCTCATCTGCTAGTCCGTTATCAACTTTAAGGAAAGGAACGACTTTCTTCTTATTCCATAAGAATTCAGCAGAGCCCATGCCATCAATAGTGCGCTCCATAGTCATTTCAAAAAGAATTGCGCCGATAACACGCTCGCCATTAAATACTGGTGACTTGATTAGGCGTGAGCGCATCTCATGCATGCGATCAAACATCTCAGCTTCATTTGAGTATGCAGATTCAGTAACGCCATATAGCGCTAGGGTCTTTGGTGTGCTACCGCCTGATTGATCAAGGGCTGCAATAAAGCCTTTGCCAGATTTAACTTGGGCAAACATTTCGCTATTCATCGATACTCCTTAAGAGCTGTTTATTGGGCTAGAAATCTCCGATTGCCTCGCATACAACGCTGAATCCGAGAAGGCTCTAATTCTAATAGGTCAGCAAGGCTTCAAATAACCAGCGATTTCTCGCTCAAAATCCTCACGCGATACGGTATGACCATGGCTGATAGCAGTTTTGATGTAGTTTCAAAAGTTGATCGGATGGAGCTAGATAACGCTCTAAACCAGGCTGCCCGTGAGGTTGCCACCCGATTTGATTTTAAAAACACCGGAGTAAAGATAGAGATGTCTGGTGAAAAGATCTTAGTTGAGGCAGAAACAGAAGAGCGGGTGAAAGCGGCCCTTGATGTCCTAAAAGAGAAGATGATTAAAAGGGCAGTATCGCTAAAGCATTTAGATATTGCAGAGCCAGCTCAGAGCGGCAAAGTATTTCGAATCTTCTGCGCGATACAAGAGGGAATCTCTCAAGAAAATGCTAAGAAGATCACAAAGCTATTAAAAGATGAGGGACCTAAATCTGTAAGAGCACAGATTCAAGGAGAAGAACTTAGAGTTTCAAGTAAAAGCAGAGATGATTTGCAGAGCGCTATTGCTCTAATTAAGGGAGCTAAACTGGACTTTGCTGTTCAGTTCACTAACTATCGATGACCAAATTTAATAAAGGTCTACTTTTTGGCATCTCTGCCTACATCATCTGGGGACTACTACCACTTTATTGGAAGCTAGTTGAAGAAGCTGGCGCCTATGAAATCTTGGCCCACCGTGGGATCTGGTCACTTCTAATCTGTATTTCACTGCTTGCTTTAAGAAAACAATTGAGGAGCGCATATGTGATGGTCCGCAGCTCGCGCACCCTTTCTCTTTTGTTTTTAGCCTCAGGTTTATTGACAATTAATTGGGGTGTTTACATCTGGTCAGTAACTGTGAATCGAGTAGTTGAAGCAGCGCTTGGCTATTACATAACTCCGCTAATTAACGTCACCTTCGGAGTTCTACTGCTTCGCGAGAAATTAAGGCCAGCGCAATGGATTGCTGTTGCTCTGGCAGCAGTTGGAGTAGTGATTCTCACCCTTGGATATGGCTCACTTCCTTGGATTGCGCTGGTTTTGGCGATCTCTTGGGGCAGTTATAGCTTGATTAAGAAGTCCTTAAATCTTGGAGCTCTTGAGACTTTATCTTTAGAAACACTCTTTGCTTTTCTACCTAACTTAGTTTTTCTACTCATTATCGAGAGTAATGGCAGCGCTGAATTTGGTTCAACTTGGACCATATCCTTACTGCTTTTTGGAGCAGGCGCGGCAACTGTTATTCCCCTGCTGTTATTTAATGGATCAACTACCAGATTGCCGCTAAGCACTGTTGGACTCTTGCAATATATAACTCCAACCATCATGTTTTTTATTGGTATCTTTATAAATAATGAAGATATCTCGATGACTAAAGTGATTGGATTTGCTTTTATCTGGCTGGCTCTTGCAGTACTAAGTAGAGACCTTTATCGATCAAGCCGTCCGCTCGATGACGGCATCGCAAAGGCCCTCTAGAGCGCTGCGAGCAGGTATTGCTGGAAGAGGTTCAAGAAGTTGTTTAGCTTCTCGCGATAAGTTGTGAAGATAGCTCTTTGCATCCTTAAGCGCCCTGTGCTGGCGAAGCTTGGTAAGCACTTCTGCGATTTTTCTTCAGGTATTGGGTTTTGTAGCATCTGCCTTAGTTCTTGATCTTCATCTAACGTAGAACTAATTATCTGCAGAGTTACCAGGGTTGGTATTCCCTCTTTTAGATCTGTCCCTGGAACTTTACCTGATTGAGATGCATCACTGCTGATATCAATTACATCATCCGCTAATTGAAAAGCAATGCCAATTTTTTCTCCAAATTTAGTTAGCGTTTCAACAATCTCTCGATCAGCTCCTGAGAGCATTGCTCCAAATCGAGCGCTGGTTGCAATAAGAGATCCGGTCTTATCTGAAACAACTTGAAGATAGTGTTTAAGTGCATCTTCTCCATTCTTTGCTCCCTGAGTCTCTTGAATCTGGCCAATAACAAGCCTTTCAAAGGTCTTTGCCTGCAAGCGGACCGCTTCTGGCCCAAGATCTGCCAGTAAATCTGAGGCTTTTGAGAAGAGATAATCTCCGGTAAGGATTGCAACAGTGTTGCTCCAACGACTATTGGCGCTACTTACTCCACGTCTTAACTTAGCTTCATCCATTACATCGTCGTGATAAAGCGTTGCTACATGGGTGAGCTCACAGACAACTGCTGCTGCAATAACTTGATCGCTCTGACCCTTGCCAAAATGAGAGGCAAGAAGAGTAATTAGAGGGCGAAAGCGTTTTCCTCCAGCCTCGACTAAATGACGTGAGGTCTCAATTAGTAACGGATAATCACCTTGGATATGGCTACTTAACAGCGCTTCGACTTGATCAAGGCCAGTCAAAAGCTCTCTTTCAAGATCTTTATCAAGATTGGCAATTCCTAGGCTAGCCATAATTAGCGTGTGAATGTTGCGAAGGTTGCAATGAAATCAAGAAATGGCGCAGGAAATATTCCTAGAGCTAGAGTTGCAATAGCTGCAATCCAGATTGTTAAGTTGGTATAAAGCGATGGAATTGTCACAGTCACAGTATCTTCTTCTGGATCACTAAAGAAAATCATGACAATGACTCTTATATAGAAGAAGGCAGCAACAGCGCTCGATAAGACACCTGCAACTACTACTGCAATGTTTCCACTTTCATAGGCGGCAGTAAAGATTGTGAATTTGCCAATAAAGCCAGCGGTAAGTGGAATTCCAGCAAAGGAGAGAAGAAATAGCGAGAAGATTAAAGCAATAGCTGGAGAGCGTTTAGCAAGTCCCACCCAACGATTTAGATCTCCAACTTCGCCAGATGAATCTCTGACTAGAGTCACCAGAGCAAAAGCCCCGATGGTGGCAATTCCATAGCTAGCTAGATAGAAGAGTGATGCCTTTAGACCCTCTTGATTGAGAGCGATAACTCCGGTGAGCAGAAAACCAGCGTGGGCTATTGAGGAATAGGCCAACATTCGCTTGATATCTCTCTGCGCAATAGCGATAACTGAGCCAACAACCATGGTCAGAATTGCAACTGCAGTAAAGATTGGCTTCCAGCTATAGACCGCCCCGCCAAGTGAGACGTAGAAAATTCGGAGCATCGCGCCAAATGCTGCAACCTTTGTGGCTGCTGCCATAAAGGCAGTAATTGGAGTAGGCGCTCCTTGATAAACATCAGGGGTCCAGGAATGAAATGGAGCCGCGCCAACTTTAAATAGCAGACCTACGCTAAGTGAGACCATGCCAATAATTAGGAAGACATCATTTCCTGGACCACCTGAGACAGCGCTCCTAATTCCTGCAAGTGAAACATCACCAGCAAATCCATAGAGAAATGCTGCGCCGAATAGGAAGAAGGCAGATGAATACGCCCCTAGTAAGAAGTATTTAAGTGCTGCCTCCTGAGACAAGAGTCTGCGTCTTCTGGAAAGTCCTGCCATTAAATAAAGTGGTAGCGAGAGAACTTCTAGAGCAACAAACAAAGTGATCAAATCATTGGCCGCTGGAAATAGCATCATGCCGCCAATTGCAAAGAGGGTTAGGGGATAGACCTCAGTTTGAATCTTTCCAGATTCAAGAGCTCTTGCTTCTTCATTTGAGCCTGGCACAGCAGAGGCCTGTGCAGCAAAAGCATCAATATCTGCAATCAGTAAAAATGCAAAAAGCGAAAGAACTAAAATTGTTCCTTGCATAAACAAGACTGGGCCATCAATGACTACGGAATTAACAGCTGCCGTTGTCGTAGCGCTACCTCTAAGGCGCCAAACTTGAGAAAGGCTTAGGACTACAGCGCCTAGTGATATTGCCAGTTGAATCGGTGCGCGAACTTTTGCCGATAGGAATGCTTCAACAATGACTCCAATAATTGCTGCGCCAAAGATAATTAGCATTGGCGCTAAAGCGCCATATTCCAGAGCTGGTGATTGAAAACCCATTATTTATCGCCTCCTACAAGGGGCTGCGGATCGCTATAGCCCGCCTTAGTAATTGTTACTTGGGCAGCAGGATTGATAATTTCAAGGGCTGGCTTAGGATAAAAGCCAAGAGCAACTATTAGCGCAATGACTGGCGCAATTGCAGCAATCTCGCGTCTATTAAGATCTGGCAGATTTTCATTTCCAGCAGTTGTTGGGCCATGAAGAGCTTTCTGCACAGGAATTAAAATGTAGAGGGCTGCCAGAATAATTCCAAAGGTTGCAATCACTGCAGCTACTGGATATCTAGTATAAGTACCAACCAGAACTAAGAATTCACTGACAAAGCTTGATAGGCCCGGTAGCGCTAGAGACGACAATCCTGCAATAAAGAAAGACCAGGCAAGAATAGGAGTAACTCTCTGCAAGCCTCCGAAGTCAGCAATTGTCGAAGAGCCGCGACGAGAGATCATCCAACCAGCAGTTAAGAAGAGAGCGGCGGTTGAGATTCCATGATTAAACATATAGAGCGTTGCTCCAGAATTTGATTGAGTCGTCATTGCAAAGATACCTAGAGTGATAAAACCAAAGTGAGAAATAGATGTGAAGGCAATGAGTGATTTAATATCCTTCTGACCAATTGCAAGAAATGCTCCATAGATTATTGAAATCACAGCTAGAGTAATTATTAAAGGCGTAAAAGTCCTAGAGGCATCTGGGAATAGCTCAACGCAGTAGCGAATCATTCCAAACGTTCCCACTTTATCCAGCACGCCAAGTAGGAGTACTGAAGTTCCAGGAGTTGCTGACTTTGCTGCATCTGGAAGCCAGGTATGAAGTGGCCAGAGCGGTGCTTTAATGGCAAAGGCAATAAAGAATCCTAGGAATAAGAAGTTCTGAGTAGTTGCATCTATCTCAAGAGTTGAAAGCGCAGTGATATCAAAAGTTCTACCTATTTGATTTCCAGAAATCACAAATATGCCAATAATTGAAGCAAGCATTAAAAGACCGCCAAAGAGGCTATAAAGCAAGAACTTTACCGCTGCTGCTTGTCTTGCCCCGCTGCCATAACCACCAATGAGGAAGTAGACCGGGACGAGCATCGCTTCAAAGAAAACATAAAAGAGGAATAAGTCTGTTGCTGCAAAGACACCAATCATCATTGTTTCAAGAACGAGGATCAGAATATAGAAAGTCTTAACGCTAAATCGACCACCCTCTGATTCATTCCATCCCGCTAGGATCACAATTGGTACTAATAAGACTGATAGCAAAATTAGAATTAGTGATATTCCATCGATTCCAAGTTGATAGCTGATTCCAAGGGATGGAATCCATGAATATCGCTCAACATATTGAAAGCCTGTTACGCCTCTATCAAATCCAATTGTCATGGTGATTCCAAGAGCTGCAACTAAAACAGATACAAGCAGAGCACTTTGTTTGACTAGCTTTGCATTAGTTGCAGGAAGCAGGGCGATAAACCAGCTCCAATTAGAGGTAGTAATCCCATACTTGTTAAAAGGTTCATAGCGTCACCACCAAAGCGGCAAATAGAGCAACGAGTGCACCTATAAGAATTAGTAGAGCGTAATTACGAACATATCCTGTTTGCAGTTTGCGCATTCCTCTAGCACTTCCTAGCGCGCTAGAGCCAACTGCTCGAACTGCTCCATCAATAACACTCTCATCGGTCTTAACTAATAGTTGAGTTAACTTCTGACCAGGGCGCATAAATAGGAACTCATTGGCATCATCTTGGAGAAGATCTCGTCGAGTTACGCGAGTAAAGATGCTTACCTGACTTGGCGCTCTCTCTGATAACTCTCCGCGATACTTAATAAAGGCAATAGAAACTCCGATTATCACGGCAACTACTGCAAGAGTTGTGACAACTATTGGGGGCAAAAACTCTGCATGTTCGTGATGATCCTTATCAACAACTGGCGCAAGCCACTTAACAATGGCCTTGCCGCTATAGAGAAGGTAGCCAGAGGCGACTGAACCAACAGCCAAAACTGCCATAGGAGCCCACATCAAAAATGGTGATTCGTGAGGCTCGCTTCCCTCTGCCCAGCGCTTATTACCGAAGAAAGTCATGAGCATTAGGCGAGTCATATAAAAGGCCGTGATTACTGCCCCTAATAGAGCTGCAGAGCCGAAGAGAACGCCTTGTACGCCTCCTGCATTAAATGCAGTTTCAATTATTTTATCTTTTGAATAAAACCCTGCAAATGGCGGAACGCCAATTATTGCTAGGTATCCAAGACCAAAAGTAATTGATGTAATTGGCATTAATTTAGCGAGTCCACCATAGCGTCGCATATTTACTTCATCATTCATGCCATGCATGACTGAGCCTGCACCTAAGAACATTCCAGCTTTAAAGAAACCATGAGTTAGAAGATGCATGATTGCAAATGCATATCCAGCAGGACCAAAGCCTGAGGCCATAATCATGTAGCCAATTTGTGACATGGTTGAGGCAGCAAGTGCTTTCTTAATATCATCTTTTGCCATACCAATAATTGCGCCAAAGAGTAAGGTGATAGTTCCAACTATTACTACTGCTAGTTGCGCAGTTGGTGCATTATCAAATACAAAGTTAGATCTAGTAATTAAATAAACTCCAGCCGTCACCATTGTTGCGGCATGGATTAAAGCTGAAACGGGGGTTGGACCAGCCATCGCATCTCCAAGCCAGGCTTGAAGTGGGAATTGTGCTGACTTGCCCGCTGCTGCCAGTAGCAACATCAGACCCATTGCAGTAAGAGCGGCTTCACTTGCTCCGCCAACTTTCTCTTCAATTCCAATAAATGAAACAGCGCCAAAGTTTGCAAAAGCAATCATTACTGCAACAGATAATCCAAAGTCACCAACACGGTTGGCCACAAATGCTTTCTTGGCAGCAGTTGCATATTCAGGTTTCTGATTCCAGAAGCCAATAAGAAGGTAGGAGGCAAGGCCAACTCCCTCCCAGCCCACATAGAGATTCAGGTAAGAGTCCCCAAGAACTAGTAGGAGCATTGCTGCGATAAAGAAGTTCAAATACGCGAAAAAACGCCTTCTATCCCTGTCATGGGACATATAGGCAATGGAGTAAACGTGAATGAGAGTTCCAACTCCAGTAATGAGTAGAACGAAGGCTATGGATAACTGATCAAGCAGGAGCCCAGCATCAACATTAAATGTGCCAACTGAAATCCAAGTAAATAACTTCTGGGTCACAGCCCGTGATGCCTCTGGGCGATCTATCATTGCAAAGAATTCCATCGCGCCAACTACAAAAGTGCTAGCAGAAATCAATGTTGCAAATACATGCCCCCATTTATCAGCTTTTCGACCAAGAAGCATCAAAAGCGCTGAGCTAAAAAGCGGCAGAGCGATTAAATAAACTAAGTTCTCTGAAGTCATTTATCGACTCAACAAACTTGCATCATCAACTGATGCAGATCGACGAGAGCGGAAGATAGTGACAATAATTGCAAGACCAACTACAACTTCACATGCCGCGACAACCATGGTGAAAAAGGCCATAACTTGACCTTCTAGATTTCCATTAATTTTAGCGAAAGTTACAAAAGCTAGATTGGCAGCATTGAGCATAAGTTCAATGCACATGAAAACAACAATTGCGTTCTTTCGAACAATTACTCCAACAGCTCCTATTGAAAATAGGATTGCTGAGAGATAGAGATAATTTGTTGGATTCATTACTTGTTGCCCTCATCATCAATCTTTGGCAATCCCTCTAATTGATAGCTCTTAGATTCAGCTACATCACCTCTGCGATGAAGCACTTCTGCGATTGAAAGATCAGATGGTTTTCCATCCGGCAATAAGGCTGGAAGATCTAGTGCGTTATTTCTGGCATAAACACCAGAGCCTGGAAGACCTGCTGCTGTTGCAATCGACTTTCCACGAAAGCGCGCTATAGATCTTGCTCGCTGAGAAGTTCTTGCGACATCACTCTTTTCAGAGTGGGCAAGAACCATGGCGCCAAGAGCTGCGGTGATGAGAAGCGCTGAAATGACCTCAAAAGCCCAGACATAATCGCTAAATAGGTATTGAGCCAAGCCCTCGACATTTCCACCGCTATTGGCTTCATCTAAGCCAACGCTCGGCCTTCCAAGCTCTGCGCGAGCGATGAAAGTAATGAGTGTTAGCGAAAAGGCTAGAGCTGTAAAGATTGCGACAGAGCGAATCCCTTTGATCTTTTCAACTAATGAATCTGATGAATCCACTCCAACTAACATCAAGATAAAAAGGAAGAGCATCATTACTGCTCCGGTATAGACCACAATTTGAACAATTCCAAGAAATGGTGCTTCGAGAGCAATATAGAAAATCGCTAAGGTAATCATCACCCAAGCAAGCAGAATTGCCGAGTGAACAGCTTTTTTCATAAATAACATAGCAACCGATGCCAAAACGGCAAGAGGAGCTAGTACCCAGAATAAAGCTGATTCACCGCTCATTACTTCTCTCCACCTGCCTTTATATCTTGCGATGGGTGCGACTCTTTAATTTCATTTCGATAATAATTGTGATGATCAGACTCTGGATACATTGGATGTGGTGGCATCAACATTCCAGCGCGAAGTGGAGCAAGTAAATCTTCTTTTTCCCAGATTAATTTCTGACGTGTGTCATCAGCAATTTCGTATTCATTTGTCATTGTCAGCGCTCTTGTTGGACAAGCCTCTATACATAGACCACAGAAAATACAACGCAGATAATTAATCTGATAAACCTTGGCATGTCGCTCACCAGGGGAGATCTGATTCCCTTCGGTGTTATTTTCTCCTTCAACATAGATTGCATCTGCAGGACAAGCCCAAGCGCAGAGCTCACAGCCAATGCACTTTTCAAGACCATCTTCATAGCGATTTAGTTGATGGCGACCATGAAAACGTGGCGCAACTTCCGGTTTAACTTCAGGGTATTCAATGGTGTTGGGTTTCTTAAACATCGTGCTGAAGGTGACCCAGAAGCCTTTTAACTGGGTGAAAAAGCCTGCTGCTTCAGTTCCAGTAACGGGAACTGATTGATCGGCAGCCTTTTGAATGGCCCCTGAAGGCTTGGGTTCTAAGTGAAATTCACTCATTTAATTACCCTCCTTTTCTTTTAAAGCTAGAGATGTCGGAAGGGCTGGAACTGGAAATGATGGCTCAGGCATTGGACCAACTTGATTTGCTAACTCTTCAGCCTTGATTTTTGAACGATCATAAATAGTCATTGCCCCAAGAACTGCTAAAACAACAGCTCCGGTAAATCCTGCAATAACAAATTGTGAAGCGCCTTGCTGAGTTAGAAGGCGAAGTGTGGCAACAACTAAAATCCAAGCAACATTTACTGGAATTAATACTTTCCAACCAAATTTCATGAATTGGTCATAACGCAACCTTGGCAGAGTTCCTCGTAGCCAGACAAAGAAAAAGAAGAATGCAAGAACTTTTAGGAAGAACCAGATGAAGCTAAACCAACCACCAAGCCAAGCTGATGTGAAGCCAAGTCCTGGAGGAGCACTTGGGCCTCCTAAAAATAAGGTAGTTGCAAGAGCAGAGACTGCAATGATGTTTACATATTCAGCCAAGAAGAACAGCGCAAACTTAAGTGATGAGTACTCAGTATGGAAGCCGCCAACTAATTCGCCTTCTGCTTCGGCTAAATCAAATGGCGCACGATTTGTCTCACCCACCATAGAAATGACATAGATTGCAAATGAAGGGAAAAGAACAACAACATTCCACCATGTTGATTGAGCAGCAATTATGTCTCCGGTTGACATGGATCCGGCATAGATAAATACACCAACAAATGAAAGTCCCATAGCAATTTCATAGGAGATAACTTGAGCGCTAGAGCGCAGCCCACCAAGTAGTGGATATGTCGAGCCTGAAGACCAGCCCGCTAAAACAATTCCATAAACCCCAATTGATGCTGTTGCTAGAACATATAAGACTCCAACTGGCAGATCAGTTAATTGCATGATTGTCTGCTCGCCAAAGAAATTAACTTCGCCAGTCAGGGGAATAACAGCAAAGGCCATAAAGCAAGTAGTGACGCTGATAATTGGGGCTATAACAAATACCGCGCGATCTGCTGCTGCCGGAATGATGTCCTCTTTCAAAGCTAGTTTCACGCCATCTGCTAAAGCTTGAACTAAGCCAAATGGACCAACTCGGTTTGGTCCCATACGCATCTGCATTCGAGCAACGATTCGTCTCTCGCCCCACACCGAGAGAAGTGTTAGTACGACACAGAGAGCAAATACGAGAACGCCTTTGGCAACTATTACCCAGGTTGGATCATCAAGAATTATCGATGCACTATTCATGCTCTCACCACCGATACTTCACCAGAAGTTATACCAAGGCTTTCAATTACTTTGCTATTAATGCTATTGCGAGGCACCCAGACAGAATCCTCGTCAATTGAATCAATCTGGCAAGGAAGTGTTATCTCGCCTCTTGGCGTTGAGATCCTAATTTGATCTCCATTTGCAACACCCAAAGAATCTGCGCGGTTCTTAGAAATAACTGCAACTGATGGATGGGCTGTTCCCGCTAAATTATTTTCTCCATCTTGCATAGATCCAGAATCAAGAAGCAATCTCCAGGAGCATAGATTTGCTTTTCCGTTTGCAATTTTTGTTGCTTCACTATTTACCGGAGTAAAGCTCTCACGGTTATGCCAAGTACCGAGTGAGTTAAATTCATCTCTTGCCGAGCTAACGGTTGGAAGATTAATGCTAGTTCCCATCTCATCTGCAAGCATGGAAAGGATTCTCACATCACTTCTAGTTAGAGAATCTGGCACAGCTGCTTCAAAGAATCTTGCTCTGGATTCCCAATTAATAAACGTTCCACTCTTTTCGACAACTGCCGCAACTGGAAGGACAACATCTGCAATCTGGGTTACTGCGCTCTGGCGAATTTCAAGTGAAACGATAAAAGCCTTCTCCATAATTGCTTGGTAATCAGGTGAGATATCAAGGGGATCAACGCCGCCAACCAAAAGGGCGCCAATATTGCCTTTTTCTACCTCTTTTACTATTTCATCGCTATCAAGGCCAGGGTTACTTGGAAGACTTGAAACACCCCAGGCAGCTTGAAGATCAACCCTTGCAGCGTTATCGCTTACCGGTCTTGCTCCTGGAAGAAGATTAGATAGCGCTCCAGCTTCAAGTGCTCCTCGCTCGCCGGCTCTTCTTGGAATCCAGGCCAGCTTTGCACCGCTATTTGCAGCAAGAGCCACTGCAGCAGAAATTGCGCCAGAGCTCTCAGAGAGGCGCTCTCCAATAAGGATTACTGATTTATTAGAAAGATTTGAGATTTTTGAAATTACTGAAGCTTCACTGCCAGCTGGGGTTGAGATTAGTCCTGCTTTCAACTTCTTATTTCCGCGAGATGCAAAAGGAGCAACAGCTGTAATTTTCAATTCACGTTTTTTCACCTGCTTATAGAGGCGAAGGAAGACAATTGGTGATTCTTCTTCAGCTTCAAAACCAAGAAGAAGAACATGATCTGCTCTATCAAGGTCTTTGTAATTAACTTGAGTTCCCACAACATGTGAGGCTAAGAAGTTCTTCTCTTCCTTTGATGTCGCTCTTGAGCGAAAATCAATATCGTTTGTATTAAGGGCGATGCGAGCAAACTTGGAATATCCATAGGCATCCTCAAGAGTTGCTCTTCCGCCAACTAATACCGCAGAGCGATTTTCTTTTAATCCCTTTGCCGCAAGTGCTAAAGCCTCTGGCCATGAAGCCTCTCTTAATTGGCCACTCTCATCCCTAATTAATGGAGTAGTAATGCGATCTTTAGCGTTTACATACTTAAATGCCCAGCGCCCCTTATCGCAGTTCCACTCTTCATTAACCGCAGCATCATCTCCTGCCAGGCGGCGTAGAGTTTTTCCGCGACGAACATCGGTTCGCATGTCGCATCCTGATGCGCAGTGTTCGCAGGCAGAAGGGGTTGAAATTAGATCAAATGGACGGGCTCGGAAGCGATATGAAGCTCCAGTGAGCGCTCCCACAGGGCAGATTTGAACTGTATTTCCTGAGAAGTAAGACTCAAATGGTTCTTTCTCATAGATGCCAACTTGCTGAAGTGCGCCTCGCTCATTGAGAGTAATAAATGGATCTCCTGCAATCTGCTCAGAGAACCTAGTGCAGCGAGCGCAGAGAATGCAGCGTTCACGATCGAGAAGAACTTGCGAGGAAATATTGATTGGCTTTTCAAAGGTTCTCTTTGTTCCTTCAAACCTTGATTCTTCGCGGCCATTACTCATCGCTTGATTCTGCAGCGGACACTCGCCGCCCTTATCGCAAACTGGACAATCAAGTGGGTGGTTAATTAACAATAGCTCCATAACACCTTGTTGCGCCTTATCGGCAACAGCTGAGGTGAGTTGAGTATTAACAATCATTCCTGGCTCAACTGGAATGGTGCAAGAGGCTTGTGGTTTTGGAAACTTTCTTCCATTAACTTCAATCTCAACTAAACATTGGCGGCATGCTCCAACAGGATCAAGAAGTGGGTGATCACAGAAACGTGGAATCTGAATTCCTAATTTCTCAGCAGCTCTAATTACTAAAGTTCCCTTTGGCACGCTGACTTCAAATCCATCGATAGTGAGAGTAATCATTTCTACCGCTGTCTCTGTTGCAATCTCTTGAGTGCTCATACCTTCACCCCATCTGATGTAAGAAGTGATGAGGCGGCAGGGCTAAAAGGTGATCCACCAATTCTCAAATGCTCTAAATACTCTTCACGGAAATATTTAATGGAGGAGATGATTGGGCTTGCTGCGCCATCAGCGAGTGCGCAGAATGAGCGACCAGCAATGTTGTCGCAGAGATCAAGTAATTTCTCAAGATCTGCTTGCTCGCCTTTTCCTGCATCAAGATCTTTAAGGATTTGAACTAACCACCAGGTGCCCTCACGGCAAGGGGTGCATTTTCCGCATGATTCATGCTTATAAAACTCAGTCCAGCGAAGGACCGCTCTAACTACGCTAGTTGTCTCATCAAATATTTGCAGCGCTTTGGTTCCAAGCATTGAACCAGCTGCGGCAACGCCTTCATAATCAAGTGGGATATCTAGATGTTCATCAGTAAATATCGGAGTTGATGAACCACCAGGAGTCCAGAACTTCAACTTATTGCCATTACGCATTCCCCCAGCCATATCAATTAGCTCGCGAAGCGTTATGCCAAGTGGTGCTTCAAACTGTCCAGGATTTTTTACATGCCCTGAAAGTGAGTAGAGCGTAAAGCCTTTGCTCTTCTCTGTTCCAAGTGATGCAAACCATTGGGCTCCGTTATTAATAATTGCTGGAACGGATGCAACTGATTCAACGTTATTAACCACAGTTGGACGGGCATATAGACCTGCTATTGCTGGAAATGGTGGGCGAAGTCTTGGTTGGCCGCGGAAACCTTCAAGAGAATCAAGAAGCGCAGTCTCTTCACCACAAATATATGCGCCAGCACCAACATGAAGTACTAGATCTAAATCAAAACCTTTACCTAAGATGTTCTTTCCAAGCAG
Source organism: Clavibacter sp. (assembly GCA_003569145.1). Taxonomy (GTDB): domain Bacteria; phylum Actinomycetota; class Actinomycetes; order Nanopelagicales; family Nanopelagicaceae; genus MAG-120802. Next base: position 42,550 of record BGOH01000007.1, read on the forward strand.
CCCTGCTTTATAGGCATCTTCGATGGCTTGTTGAACTCGACGAATTACATGGGCTACTTCGCCGCGAATATAGATAAATGCATGTTTTGCTCTAATTGCATAAGAGCCAATGATTATTCCTTCAATTAAAACATGAGGATTAGCAAGCATTAGCGGGGTATCTTTACAAGTACCTGGCTCTGATTCATCAGCATTAACAACAAAGTAATGTTCTTTGTTATCGCCTTGCGGGATAAAGCCCCACTTCATACCAGTTGGAAAACCTGCGCCGCCGCGGCCGCGTAGACCTGAATCCTTAACAGCTTGAATAACTTCATCTGGGCTCATATTTAGAGCCTTTTCAATAGCTTTATAGCCGCCATTTCTACGATAGCCATCAAGGGTAAATGAATCCTTTTGATCATAGCTCTTGGTTAATTCTGGAGTTAATTTCTTATTGCCACTTTGCGCAATCTTTAACCCTAGAAGAGTTGGCTCTCCTGCCGAAACCCCTTGGTTTGCAAGTCCATCATTAAGGCCTGCAAGAAGTGCTGAGTTCTCTTTCCAAGTTGGCAATTTATCTGGGCCGCGGGTTGGAGCTATTGGATTTCCTTGGCGCATTGAGTCAACTAGATCTTTAGCTGATTCAACGCTCTGATTGTCGTAGAACTCCCAGTTTGCCATAACAACAGGTGCGTAGTCACAAGCAGCATTACATTCAATGTGCTCTATTGAAACTTTGCCATCTGGCGTTACTCCATTGTTTTCAACACCAAGATGTTCTTTAAGCGATTCAAATATCTCATCCCCACCCATAATTGCACATAAGGTGTTAGTGCAGACTCCAACATGATATTCACCGACAGGGCCACGTTTATATTGAGTATAAAAAGTTGCTACCGCGCTAACTTCAGCGCTTTCTAGATTTAACTTCTTAGCAATTACTTCAATACTTTCAGGAGTCACATATCCATCTTTAGATTGCGCAAAATGCAGAAGTGGCATGATGGCAGAACGCGAACGTGGATATCGATTAATAATCGAATCCATTACTAAATTATCAGAATCAGTTAATGGCATTAGCGGTCCACATCTCCCATCACAGGATCGATGGAAGCAACAGCTGCAACGACATCAGCTATTAGCGAGCCTTCACACATTGCAGATGTCGATTGAAGATTACTAAATGAAGGAGCACGGAAATGAACGCGATATGGGCGAGTGCCGCCATCGGAGACTAAATGGGCTCCAAGTTCACCTCTAGGTGATTCAACTGGGGTGTAGACCTGACCGGCTGGAACTCTAAAACCTTCAGTGACAATCTTGAAGTGATGGATTAGCGCCTCCATAGAAGTTCCCATGATCTGGCGAATGTGATCGAGAGAATTTCCAAGGCCATCTCCGCCAAGTGAGAGCTGAGCTGGCCAAGCAATCTTCTTATCGGCCACCATCACTGGCGCTCCTTCAAGTTTATCTAGCTTGTCGCAGCACTGCTCAATGATTCTTAAAGATTGTTCAAGCTCCTGCATGCGAATTAAGAAGCGTCCATAGACATCGCAGGTATCAGCTGTGATGACATCAAAGTCATAATTTTCATATCCACAATATGGTTGTGTCTTTCTTAAATCCCAAGGCATACCGGTTGAGCGAAGAACAGGGCCAGTAACTCCAAGGGTGATACAACCTGCAAGATCTAGATAGCCAACGCCTTTTGTTCTCTTGATCCAGATTGAATTACCAATCAATAGCTTGGCATTATCTTTAAAATTCTTTCTTAAATCCTTAATCAATTCTCTAATCCCAGCAACGGTTCCCTCTGGCAGATCTTGAGCAACTCCACCAGGACGGATATATGCCATGTTCATTCTTAGCCCTGAGACTTTTTCAAATACATCTAGAACTTTCTCTCTTTCGCGGAAGGCAAAAAACATCGGAGTTATTGCGCCAAGTTCTAGCGCTCCAGTTCCAAGTGCGACCATGTGGGATGAGATGCGATTAAATTCCATCATCATTACTCGAATAACAGATGCTCGCTCAGGGACATCATTAGTGATGCCTAAAAGCTTTTCTACGCCTAGACAGTAAGTGCTTTCATTAAATAGCGGGCTTAAATAATCCATTCGGGTCACGAAAGTCACGCCTTGGGTCCAGGTGCGAAATTCAGTGTTTTTTTCAATTCCAGTATGTAGATAGCCAATTCCACATCTAAGTTCGGTAATTGTTTCGCCTTCAAGTTCAAGCATTAGACGTAGCACTCCATGAGTTGATGGATGCTGAGGTCCCATGTTTACTACTACGCGCTCTTCTTTCGCGCTACCAATCTCACTTGCTACTTGATCCCAATCGCCGCCAGTAACTGAATAGATGGTTCCTTCAGTTGTCTCGCGAGATGATGCGAAAGTACTCATCGATATGACCTCCTGTTATCAGGAGATGGGATTGTGGCTCCTACATATTCAACAGAGATACCACCGAGTGGATAATCCTTGCGCTGGGGATGTCCTGGCCAATCATCTGGCATAAGAATTCTTGTCAGAGCTGGATGTCCATCAAAAATAATTCCAAACATGTCATAAGCCTCGCGCTCATGCCAATTAGTTCCAGCCCAAACTTCAACCAAAGATGGAATGTGTGGATCTGAATCAGGAGCGCTTACTTCTAATCTAATTCTACGATTATGTGTCATGGATAAGAGTTCATAGACTGCATGAAGTTCGCGCTGGCTATCTTCTGGATAATGAACTCCTGATACACCAAGACATACCTCAAAGCGAAGAGTCTCGGTATCTCGTAGGGTTTTAGCAACATCAAATAGGCGCTGTCTTTTAATATGCAGTGTTAATTCCCCGCGATCTACAACAACTTTCTCAATAGCATCGTTAAATTCTGGAAATGCGCGCTCTAATTCATCTGTTACTTCATCAAAGTATGAACCGTATGGTTTTTGTGCTGAAGTTGGTGAGAAGCTAGAGCGAACCAGGCCGCCATATCCAGAAGTATCTCCAGTGCCCTGGATGCCAAATGAACCCTTCTGCTCGCTCATTAATCAGCCCTGCTTTCCAAATACTGGGATCTGATGAATAGGAGTAGCAGCAATAGCTGATGCTTCAACTTCCTTAACAATTTTCGCGCGATTTACTCCAAGCTTTTCGTTACCAATTTGATCATGAAGTTTCAAAATTGCATCCATCAACATCTCTGGCCTTGGCGGACAACCTGGAAGATAAATATCAACTGGGATTATGTGATCAACACCTTGGACGATTGCATAATTGTTAAACATTCCACCAGATGAAGCGCATGCTCCCATTGATAGAACCCACTTAGGAGCTGCCATCTGATCATAAATCTGTCTAACTACCGGAGCCATCTTGTTTGATACTCGACCAGCCACAATCATTAAATCTGCTTGTCTTGGTGAAGCGCGGAAAACTTCCATACCAAATCGAGAGATGTCGTATTTACCGGCAGAGCCGATTGCCATCATCTCAATAGCGCAGCAAGCAAGACCAAAAGTTGCAGGCCAGAGCGAGTTCTTGCGCATATAGCCGGCAAGTTTTTCTACAGTTGTGAGTAGAAAACCGGAAGGTAATTTCTCTTCTAAGCCCATTTTCTTAATCCCATTCCAATCCGCCGCGGCGCCAGACATAGGTATAGGCCACAAATACAGTTGCAATAAAGATAACCATTTCAATAAGACCAAATAGAGCTAGTTGATCATAAGCAACTGCCCAGGGATAGAGGAAAACAATTTCGATATCAAAGATAATAAAGAGCATTGCAGTTAAAAAGTATTTGACCGGAAAGCGTCCGCCGCCTTGAGCTTGGGGACTTGGCTCTATTCCACATTCGTAAGCATCTAGCTTTGCTCTGTTATATCGCTTAGGTCCGGTTAGAGCTCCGGCAACCACTGAAAAAATGGCGAATCCAAATCCAATCGCTCCGATTACGATGATTGGTAGATATGGGTTGCTCACAACGCCAAATCTTAGGTGAGCCTTAGAAATTCAGAGAAATCTAGGAGCCCTTAAAGGCTGTGTGAACTGCCACAACTCCCCCTGTGAGGTTAATCCATGATGAATTCTTCCAGCCCACCGCCTCCATATCCCTTGCTAGCTCCTCCTGCTTGGGCCAGGCGCGGATTGATTCTGCAAGATAGCCATATGCAGCAGGGTTTGATGATCCTGATCTAGATAATTTTGGCAAGGCTTTCATTAAGTAATTCATATAAAGAATTCGAAATGGTTTAAAGGTGGGAGTCGAGAACTCTACGATAACAATTCTTCCCCCAGGTTTAGTAACTCTTAGTGCCTCACGTAAAGCTCTTTTATAATCTTGGGTATTTCTTAAACCAAAAGAATTTGTTGTCAGATCAAAGGTATTTTCCTTAAAGGCAAGATTGAGTGCATCGCCTTGGACAAAGTTTAAGTAGGGGCGAACCTTTCTTCCCTGATCTAACATTCCTTTTGAAAAATCAAGTGAGGTGACATCTGCTCCCGCCTTATGTAAGCCTTCACTAGATGAACCAGGGCCTGCTGCAATATCAAGAATTTTCATCCCTGGTTTTGGATTAATAATTTTCTGCACACTTCTTCGCCATCTTTTGGTTGCGCCCAGGCTAAGTAAATCGTTAAATAAGTCATAGCGACGAGCTACCCCGTCAAACATGGCGGCAACTTCTTCTGGATCTTTACCTAAATCTGCTCGACTCACTTACCTATCATCTCTACCGCTAGGCTAACTCCACAAGTTGAATGGAGCCCAATGCCTATCTCTGCAACCACCGAGCTACTTGGTGAACACCCCGAGCTTCTTGATATCGCAATTGCAGATATTAAGGATGAACAAATAACCTCTTGGGTTAGAGGCGGGGATGGCGTAATTGGTTTTGGAGTTTATAAATCCCACATTGTTAAGGGGCCAAACCGTTTTGAGCAGGCTCGCTCATGGTGGCGATCTGAGATAAGTACATTAGATATTGCCAATAATGCCCATAGTTCAGGCAGTGGACCAATTCTCTTTACCTCTTTTTCATTTGATGAAGCAGAAGATTCCATTTTGATCATTCCTAAAGTTGTTGTGGGTCAATCAAATGGCAAATCTTGGATTACTTGGATCGGTGATGGTTCCCAGCCAAAGCTTGAAAGATGTGAAGATCTAGCTAGGCCATTAAATGTCTCTTGGAGCGGAAGTAATGGAGATATCTGGCGAGAGCGAGTAGCACTTGCTATTGGAAAGATTAAAGATGCAAAGCTAGATAAAGTCGTACTAGCTCGATTCTTAACCGGAAAGAGTGAAGAGAGAATTGATGTTCGAAGGCTATTAAGGCTGCTTGCCAAGGAATATCCCTCAACCTGGGTTTATTCCAATAGCGGTTTAGTTGGCGCAACTCCAGAGTTATTGGTTCGTTTGAGTAAATCTCTAATCACTTCGAGGGTCTTAGCCGGAACTATTCGAAAAACTGGTGATGACGAAAGGGATTTAGCTCTTGCTGGCTCTCTTGCTAGATCATCAAAGGATTTGGAAGAGCATGAATATGCAGTTCAATCAGTTGCTGATGCGCTAGGTCCGTTATGCCGCTCAACTAATGTTCCTGAAACTCCATTTGTTCTGCATCTATCTAATGTCATGCATCTTGCAACCGATGTAACAGCAGTCTTATCTGACTCTGCAAACCCAGCAGATATTTTTGATCTAGCTTCCAGGCTACATCCATCAGCTGCCGTCTGTGGAACTCCGCGAGATCTAGCAAAGAAAGCAATTGATGAAATCGAGGGTATTTCACGTGGTCGTTATGCAGGTCCTGTTGGCTGGATAGATAGCAAGGGAGATGGTGAGTTAGCACTTGCGCTGCGTTGTGGTCAGATTACAAGTGATGGTAAGTCGATTCGGATCTATGCTGGATGTGGAATTGTTGCTGGATCTGATCCGGAACGAGAATACGCAGAGAGCCAGGCAAAGCTTCTGCCAATGCGCTCTGCTCTAGAGAAGCACTAACTGACTATATTTCTTTAATACCGCAGCAATTGAATCAGCGTTTTGCTCTCTATCAGGCATCTTGGCCACAATTACATGAAGTCCGGTGTGGATTTGTTGCAGCGCAATATGAAGCTCCTTTGCGCTACTAATTTGCTGCGAAGAGATTCCAAAGCTCTTAACCACACTTGAAATATCAACCCCATGTGGTGTGCCAAAAATCGTTTCAAAGCCTTTACTGCCTCTCTGCCCAAGAGTTGAGAAGATCCCGCCACCATTATTATCAACAACAATGATGGTCAAGTTATCTTTTGTTGGATTGGCAAGGGCAGAAATATCGTGAAGGAAAGCTAAATCTCCAATTACTGCATAACTCTCGCTATGTTGCGTGGCAACACCAAGAGCAGTTGAGATATTGCCATCAATTCCTGCAAGACCTCGATTGGCATAAGTTATTAAGCCTGATCTTGGCACAGCAAAACTTTCAATATCTCTTACTGGTCTAGAGGATGAGATAAATAAAGCTGTGTCATCTTCTAGTTCCTCGGCGATAACTGTTGCTAACTCAGCCTCGGACCACTCTGGAAGAACTGACAAAGCAATAGCAGCTAGCGCTTCATACTTCTTCCATAATTCATGCCAACTTTGATCAATATCTAAAGGCTTTTTAAGCTTTGGGATCTGGGTATAAATCTCATCTGAAGTTCTAGATGTGTCAATGTTTTCCGTGCGCGGATCAATAACTATTACCCTCTTTGCCCCTTGAATATAAGCATTGATGCTTCTAGAAAGAGTAGTTCTTCCAATTACAAATACATTTTCTGCAGCTAAGGCACTTCTTGCTTTTTCATCGGATAAGACAATCGGAGCATGAGCAATTGCGCCTTCAAAAACTAATGGATCTTCAGCAATAAGTGGCGCTGCTAAGTCACTGACAAATTTCTCAATTTCGGCAACACTAAATCCTGCTCGATCATGACCAACTATGACTAGAGACTTCTTTGATTGAGTATTTATCTCAATAGATTTTCCCGTGCTCTTTTCTTGAGTTTTGATTTTTATCCCAGAGAGCCAATCAGAGTTATCCTTATCAAGAAGTGGTTCATCAAATTGCAGATTCACATGAACTGGCCCGCTTCCACTTAGAGCCTCTGATAAATCAAGCTCTTTATCGGTATCAAAACTTGCCCTTACGAAAGCGCCAAAGATATTGCTCTGATCTGTTGTTTGATTCGAGCCAGTTCTTCGAAGACGTGCAGGTCTATCTGCCGTTAGAAGAAGTAAATTGATATCGCTGTGATGGGCTTCAAGAAGGGCTGGATAGTAGTTAGCTACTGCTGTTCCACTAGTGCAGACAACTGGAACATATCGAGCGCTGGCCTTAGCGATTCCAAGAGCAAAAAATGCTGCCCCTCTCTCATCGATGCGAACATGAAGATTTATTAGGCCCTTCTCTGATGCTTCATAAAGGGCGATAGATAAAGGCGCGTTGCGAGAGCCTGGAGAAAGGACTACATCTTTAATCCCTAGCTCGATTAATTGCTTAATAATGCTTCGCGCAAGCGCAGTCGAATTACTCATGCTGGGCGCCTCAAATTCCATACTCGACTGATTCTATTGCGCCACCACTCCAGGCGCTCACCCTTTAATTCATATCTCTCAACTCGGTCTAAATCAATTGGATAGCTCGTAGCCTTTATCGCCCCATTAACAATTGGAATATCGCTCACATCTTGATTAAAGAGCGCGCTAGTTCCAAGGCCGCAGGCATAATCCAGATTGGGAACTCTTGCAGCAAGGGCTAGGCCATAAGAAATCCCAACTGCTGACTCTAAAGCGCTAGAGATTACAACTGGCAACTTATGATGGCTTGCTAAATCCATTGCTCGCTTTATGCCACCAAGTGGGGAAACCTTTAACATCAAAATATCAATTGCTCCATAAAGGCTTATCGCAAATGGATCTTTCGCTTTTCTAAGAACTTCATCGCCGGCAATCTTCACATCTACGCTCATATCTTCTTTCAATTGCTTTAACTCATCTAAGCTAGCAACAGGCTGCTCGACATACTCAAGTAAATCTCCCGTTACTTCATAGATAGCATTGATATTAAAGAGTGCTTCTTAACGCTCCAGGATCCATTAACATCAATGCGAATCTTTGCTTTTGGAAGGTTTTTTCTTACTGCCGCAATGCGCACTAAATCCTCTTGGATCCCTGTTCCTACTTTTATCTTCACAGTATCAACTCCTGGATACCAAGAAAGGATCTGCTCAATCTCTGCTTCATCATTTGATGCTGAACTGTGGCATTAATTGGAATAGATTCACGAAGCGCTGGGGAAAGTGGTTTATCTGCAGCTTCAATGGCGCTTCTAGCCATGGCAGTGATTCTTGATCTGAATATTCAACAAATGGCGCAAACTCTCCCCCAGCCATATTCACCTTTAAATAGCGCTGTTTCTCGATATTAAGTGAGCGAAATGTAGTGCGCATGGGAAGGCAAGAACTCGAAGTGAGGCTAGGGCCTCCTCCAGTCATTAGTGACATTTTTTAAGGACGTTTAGGAAACTTATTAAAGTCTGGTT
>BGOH01000008.1 GCA_003569145.1 Clavibacter sp.
CTTGAGCAGATTAGCAAACAATGCGCCCTTACTATCTCTCAACTCCAAGCACTCGTTGATGAGCTGCAAGCCCATGACTTAATCGATCTAGAGCGAACCGCTATCTCATACCTAAAGCGATATGACCCAAGAGTCAAAGCAATTACTCCTGTTACAGACCTTGAAGACTTTAATGAAGATCTCGCTGCTCAATCCTTTATCAAACGAATGGAGATTGAATCTGAAGCTGCATCTCTTGAAAAGGGAGATATCGATGGAGGAAGAGTGCGGTTGTAAGGCGCCGGGATTTCTCAATCCTTATCTTTGGCTATGGAAAAATTGTTAACTCGCTAGTTGGATCACTTAGCGCCTCAGGATTTACCAAGGTCTTAGTAATCAATCGGCTGCAGCAGAGATCTAGCGCTTTAAAGATTTTAGAAAGTGATCTCTCTGGCGGATATATCTCAAGAGCTGATATCGGAGCATCAAGGAAAGAAGTATTGGCAAAAGCTCGAAGTTCTTCCGCGCTCTTTGCTGAGGCTACGCCAAGTAATTTATCGGCCAAGGCTAATAATTAGCGTTGGTGGGCCAACACCAGATGTATTACAACGTTGGATCTCTGAAGGTAGTAACCACTTAATCATTGAGCCCCATTCATCAGCCGAAGTTCGCATTGGGCCATATGTAATCCCAGGAAAAAGCCCTTGTTATCGCTGTCTACAAATATCTAGTGAAGAGAAGTTAAGTTCAGTAGAGAGAAAAGAGGTGGGATCAGCTCTTGCTCTAGCTACTGCTGCGATTACTTGTCCTGAGGTAATTAGCCTTGCCTCAAGTGGGATAAGCCACTTTCTAGGAAAATCTTTGATCTACTCCAACTCAAATTTTCATAACCCAAAGTTGGAGAAGTGGTCAATTAATCCTGGCTGCGGCTGCAACTGGCGCTAGTTCCAATTCGCGCTATATGCCAAGCTAGATAAGAATATGCCGGTGTCGGAAGAGCTCCCGCAGGGAACCAGCAAACGAAGCGCCAAGATGGCCAGCATCCCCTTATCTCTTGCTGGCCGCGAGCCATTGGCTTTGGTCGTCAACTAATTGGTCAATCACCAGATTTTGCCTTTGCTGATTGCAAGAAAAGACCGCAGAGCAGATCTTTAAAGTATTGGGAGAGGTTAAAGGGCGGAGCAATGAAGTTTGGCCAAGCCCTATCTGTCTTTGAGGCAGCACTTCCTGAAGATATTGCAAAGCCATATCGCGAAACGCTAGTAAAGCTGCAGGAGGCTGCTCCCCCACTTCCAGCAAGAGTGGTTCATAAAGTATTAGCAAAAGAGCTTGGCGAGCATTGGCGAGATAATTTTGCAGAATTTAATGACACCCCAGCAGCCTCAGCATCAATTGGACAAGTTCATAAAGGGATTTGAAAGATGGCAGAGCAGTTGCAGTAAAGATTCAGTATCCCGGAGCTAAAGAGGCGTTAATTTCTGATCTCAATCAGATTCAACGCTTTGCAAAGATTTTCCAATTGCTTCTTCCTGGTGTTGAGATGAAACCACTACTAGAAGAGCTCAAGGCAAGAATTATTGAAGAAGTTGATTATCGCTATGAAGCAAGTGCGCAGAGCGCCTGCTTTGAGGCCTATAAAGGCGATAGCGATATTGCAATTCCAGAAGTGATTATGGCAACTGATCGAGTACTTGTAAGCCAGTGCTCGAGGGGAACTCCGCTATCAAAGGTAATTACCGATGGCACACAAGAAGAGCGAAATAGCGCCGGCATTCGCCTAGCTCGTTTTCACTTCACTGCTCCTATGAGAGCAGGTTGTTACATGCAGATCCTCATCCTGGAAACTTTAGAGTGTTTAAAGATGGTCGCCTTGGAGTTCTAGATTTTGGCGCATGTAATCGTCTGCCTAATGGATTTCCAGAGCCATTTAAACGCTTACTTAAAAACGCACTTGAAGGTGATGCAATTGCTTTGTATAACGGCTTTAAAGAAGATGGCTTCATTCTCGCCGATGTTGAGGTCAGCCCTGAGTTAGTTCTCGATTATCTACTTCCGCTAGTTGAGCCGTTAAGAACTGATTATTCGCCTATAGTCGCGACTGGCTTAGAACTCAGAGCGTGCGAGTTGGGGATCCAAGAAATCCAACTGCAAAGATTGGTTTTCAATTAAATCTTCCCCAGAATATGTCTTAATTCATAGAGTCACTCTTGGAAACTACTGGAATATTTTGCCAATTAAGAGCTGAAGGAAATTTCAGAGATGAAGCTCTCCTGGTTTCCAGAGATAACCCCAAGTCATCTGCAGAAGAGTTAAGAGATTAATTCTGCTTTAGGCAGGGCGGGTTAGTTAAGATTCTTAAGGTTGCATCTTTCTCTGCTTTTGTTACCCAAAGGCCGTACTTAACTTTTACCTCAACTTGTCTTGAAACATAATCACAGCGAAATTGCTTATTCGGTGGGAAGCCAAGTTGCAGCATCACCATCACCTTTCTGGCTATTTAGCGAGCCTTTAACTGCTAGAAGATTTAGCGGGTCATTAGCAAAGTTCTTCCTAGTAGCAAGATCTGACTTAAAGATTCCCGTCTGCCAGGCATTAGATAACGCAACAACATGATCGATCTGAAACTAGTGCGCTAGTTTTTTCTCCCCTTTGAAAATTAATGCTTTCGCCAGAGAAGGGGTCTAAAAGCACTCCACTTTCCACAACACAATCTCTGGTTTTTGCTCTGAAGGTGACTTGAGTTAAATCTCTTTTAAGAATGTCGTTTCTAGTATCACAGCCATTTCTATCCACATCTGCCCAGGCAGGACCAAAGGCTGATCTTGAATATCCCATCTTTGGCGCCCGTCCTTTCACTGCCAAAGTTTCAAGTGCCTTAATTGGATCAAACTCTGCTCCATTAGCTGAAGCAAGTTCTAGTATTTGAATCTGATATTTCGAGCTCGGTGATACAAGAGGGAAAGAAATAAGTGCAAAGCTTGCGATTAGAACTATCAGAGTTGCTTGTGACGTAAAAGCTGCTATGTATTTCAGCTCTTTTTTTGACTTCAAAGGCTAAAATGGCTTTTTGCCAATTGGACTTCATGGCTTCATTCTCATCTATTTGGCTTAGAAATTGGTATCTAAGGGCGGTACTGGTTATAGTGTGCTCCGCTTGATCACGACAAATGGTCAACGGGTTGTTAGCTCAGTTGGTAGAGCAGGTGACTCTTAATCACCGGGTCGTAGGTTCGATCCCTACACAACCCACTTCTGTATTGGTCACATTGAAAAAGTGATGAATTATCACCTCGCTCGAGGTAATTTTGAGTTTGTTTCAGATACCCTAAAGACAGTTATGAAGCGCCTGCTAGGACTTACAAGATACGCAGTAGTTATTCCTGCCCTTGCCTCAATTCTTGGCGCATTACTTCTTATGGCTCAAGGATCCTTTGCTATGGTCTTAGCAGTTATTGATTCACTTGAGAGTCAATATGGTCTCAAGGAAACAATTGTTGAAGTCCTAACTGCAATTGATGCATCTGCTTGGCACAGTACTTCTGGTGATTGGCTATGGTCTCTATGAACTATTTATTGATACTGATATTGATGTGCCGCTTTGGCTTCGAGTTGAAGATCTAGATGATCTAAAATCTAAATTAATTGGCGTAGTTGTGGCAATCATTGCCGTGGTCTATGTAGGTGTATTCGTTGATTCAAACCGAGCCGATGACGTTATGGCATACGGCGTTGGTGCAGGCGCACTGGTTGCAGGACTTGCTCTTTTTGCTTTTGCTACCGGAAAGTCGGGAAAAAAGAGTAGAGAGTAGCTTTAGAAGTCTTTAATGAGCTCTAGAGCGCTTGCAAGGCGCCAGTGCATAAGATAAATAGGTCCAGCAATAATTAGAGTGGTTAGTGAATTAACGATTCCCTTAAGTGCTCGACGTTGATTATTCTCAGTCAAGTTCTCTTTAAATCTGATCAGGGCTTAAAGCTGAATCTTTAGGAACTGAGTAGGGATCAAAGTAACCAGGATCTGGCCATAGCGCATCGACTATTCCCCGAACTACACTTACCAACGAAAATAAGCAGGTTAGTAAGGTAATTAGGCAGACCGCATAGATATAGAGTGAATACCAACCAATACGATCTTCACGCTTAGCAATCGCCGGTTCACTTTGCTTCTGTGCTGGGGAACTTGGCCTTGGAGCAACACTCTTATCGTTTTGCTACTTGCTTACTCTTTGCGCTTTTACTTGCCATACCTTGATTCTGACCCTAAATTGCGTAGTTTTCAATCTGCCGAGCCGATATTAAACTTAGAGCTGTGCTGCCCAAGATCATTCTCTATTACGGCTTTGCCCCAGTTGCAGATCCTGAAGCTCTCAGACTTTGGCAAAACACCCTTGCTCAATCTCTAAATCTCAAGGGTCGTATCATTATTAGTCGCCATGGCATTAACGGCACTTTAGGCGGTGACATGGATGACTTGAAGAAGTATGTGAGAGCTACTAAGCAATATCCAGGTTTTAAGAAGATTGATTTTAAATGGTCACAAGGCACTGGAAATGATTTTCCAAAACTTAGCGTCAAGGTTCGAGATGAGTTGGTCACTTTTGCATACCAGAAAATCTAGAAGTAAATGAAAAAGGCATTATTGGAGGAGGAGAACACCTCTCCCCTGAAGAAGTAAATGAGCTAGCTAAGCAATTGGGTGAGGACCTAGTTTTCTTTGATGGACGAAATGCCTATGAAGCTAAAGTGGGGCGCTTCAAAGATGCAGTGATTCCTGACATTAAGACTACAAAAGACTTTGTAGCAGAGCTAGATAGCGGCAAATACGATTACTTGAAAGAAAAGACTGTAGTTACCTACTGCACTGGCGGAATCCGCTGTGAGATATTAACAAAAGTTATGAAGGAGCGTGGATTTGATAAGGTCTATCAAATCGCTGGCGGGATAGTGCGCTATGGTGAGAAATATGCGGATCAGGGACTCTGGCAAGGCTCGCTATACACCTTTGATAAGCGCATGGTGATTGATTTTTCTGAGTCCACGAAATTAATTGGTAAGTGTGAAAAGTGCAGCGAGCCAACCAAGCAATTTCATAACTGCGCAAATGTTTATTGCCATAATCTATTCCTGCTCTGCAAAGAATGTGGCAAGGATGAAAAGAATCTAATGTGTATCCACGAAGGTGTTGTTACCTCAAATAACCATTAAGGGTCCCCACCGCTGCTTGAGCAAATCGCACTGGGCTGATTAGATAGCGCAATGGCCAAATTCATCCCCAATCCCGCTAGAGGCAAAGAGGTCTATGACCTTGATAGAAAATATGTGTTTCACTCTTGGTCTGCTCAGGGACAAATAACGCCACTTCCAATTGCGGGTGGTAGCGGCTCATACTTTTGGGATTTTGATGGAAAAAAGTACTTGGATTTCTCCTGTCAACTAGTCTTTACCAATATTGGATTTCAACATCCAAAAGTAATTGATGCTATTAAGAGGCAAGCAGATCTACTAACAACTATTGCTCCACAAGCAGCAAATGAGGCGCGAGGAGAAGCTGCCTCCAGAATTGTCAGCCTTGCAAGCCCAAATCATGAAAAGGTTTTCTTCACTAATGGCGGAGCAGATGGCATAGAAAATGCGATCAGAATGGCTCGCATCCATACCTCACGCCATAAAATTCTCTCCTTTTATCGCTCGTATCATGGCAACACCACCTCTGCTATTTCAGCAACGGGTGATCCAAGAAGATGGCCAAATGAATTTGCCTATGGCCATGTCCACTTCTTTGGTCCATATCTCTATCGAAGTGCTTTCTGGGCAAAAAGCGAAGAGGAAGAATGCCAGAGAGCCCTTGAGCATCTGGAGAGCGTTATTGAATTTGAAGGACCAAAGACAATTGCAGCTATCTTGATTGAATCTGTTGTTGGCACTGCTGGAGTCTTAATTCCACCAAAGGGATATTTAGAGGGAGTAAGGCGTCTCTGTGATAAGTATGGAATTTTATGGATAGCAGATGAAGTCATGTCAGGATTTGGCAGAACTGGAAAGTGGTTCGCCTATCAACATTCAAATGTTCATCCAGATTTAATTGTCTTTGCTAAGGGAGTTAATTCTGGATATGTCCCACTTGGTGGGGTTGTAATCTCAAAAGAAATTGCAGAGACCTTCAAAGATCGAGTATTTCCTGGCGGCCTTACCTACTCCGGCCATCCGCTTGCTTGCGCCGCAGCAGTTGCAACTATTGATGCCATGAAAGATGAGAAGATCGTTGAAGCTGCAGCCACAATTGGCGAGAAGGTAATTGGCCCAGGTCTTCGTGATTTAGCAAGCAAGCATCCAGTCATTGGAGAAGTTAGAGGCCAAGGAACCTTCTGGGCCCTTGATTTAGTGACAGATCGCGCCAGCAGAGAGCCACTTGCCCCCTATGGCGGATCATCTCCTGCGATGAATGAGCTAGTAGGCGAATGTAAGAAGCTTGGTTTAATGCCTTTTACCAACTTTAATCGTATGCATGTAGTGCCACCTTGCAATATCACTGAGGCAGAATTTAACGAAGGACTTGCAATACTTGATAAAGCATTTACTCAGATTGATAAGTACTACACCGGGGCAAAATAAAGATGAGTGAAGTAAAGAGAATTACCCATCACATAAATGGCGCCTATTGGACAGAGAGCGCTACAAGAAGTGGTGATGTCTATAACCCAGCAACAGGAAGAGTTACTGCAAAGGTTGATTTTGCAACGCCGGAGCTCATTGATCATGGCGTTAAAGTTGCAAAGAAAGCTCAAGAGCAATGGGCTCAAGCATCTCTTGCTAAGAGAGTTCAAGTGCTCTTTGCTTTTAGAGAAATCTTAAATGCTCGAAAGGAAGAGGTAGCGAAGTTAATCACCGCTGAGCATGGAAAAGTCTTATCAGATGCATTAGGTGAGGTAACTAGAGGACTTGAAGTGGTGGAGTTTGCCTGCGGTATCCCCCATCTACTTAAAGGTGCATACTCTGAAGGAGCTTCTACAAACATTGATGTCTATTCAATTCGCCAGCCACTTGGAGTTTGCGCCATTATCTCTCCCTTTAATTTTCCAGCGATGGTTCCGATGTGGTTTTTCCCAATCGCAATCGCTGCAGGAAATGCAGTATTATCAAGCCAAGTGAGAAAGATCCATCTGCTATTAATCTCGTTGCAGAATTCTGGAAAGAGGCAGGTCTTCCTGATGGAGTATTTAATGTTATCCATGGCGATAAAGTTGCAGTAGATAGCCTTCTTTCTCATCCAGACGTTGCTTCAATTTCTTTTGTGGGATCAACTCCTATTGCTCGATATATCTATGAAAATGGCACTAAAAATGGCAAGCGAGTTCAAGCACTCGGCGGGGCGAAAAATCATATGTTGGTCCTTCCTGATGCTGATCTTGATCTAGCAGCAGATGCAGCAGTAAATGCTGGCTTTGGCTCCGCTGGTGAGCGTTGTATGGCAATCTCAGCTCTAGTTGTTGTTGAACCTGTTGCTGATGAGTTAATTAAGAAAATTTCAGAGCGCATGACAAACCTAAAAACAGGAGATGGCAGCGCTGGTTCAGATATGGGCCCTCTTGTTACCGCAGTTCATCGCGACAAAGTTGCCTCCTATATCGATGCAGGAGTAAGTGCCGGAGCAAAGTTAGTTGTCGATGGTCGAAATCCAAAAGTTAATGGAGCAGCAGAGGGTTTCTGGCTTGGGCCAACTCTCTTTGATCAAGTTACCCCTGAGATGAGTATTTATAAGGATGAAATCTTTGGACCAGTTCTCTCAGTTATTCGAGTATCAAGTTATGACCAGGGCCTTGAGTTAATAAACAAGCATCAATATGGAAATGGAACTGCGATTTTTACCAATGATGGTGGAGCTGCGAGAAGATTCCAAAATGAAGTTCAGGTTGGAATGATTGGGATTAATGTGCCAATTCCTGTGCCAACTGCTTATTACTCCTTTGGCGGCTGGAAGAACTCACTATTTGGAGACACTCACGCCCATGGAATGGAAGGCGTTCATTTCTTTACTAGAGGCAAGGTAGTTACGAGCCGCTGGCTTGATCCAAGCCATGGCGGGATAAATCTAGGATTTCCTCAGAACAGGTAATTCGCTCTTCACTCTAAGTAAGTCAAGTGCTGCAACTGCTGAATCAAAGCCTTTATCTTCCTTGCTTCCAGTGATTCCACTTCTTGCAATTGCTTGCTCAACGGTGTCGACGGTTAAAACTCCAAAGCCAATCGGCTTGGATCTTGTTAGAGATACTTGCATAATCCCTTGAGTCACTCCCTGACATACATAATCAAAGTGTGGAGTTTCACCTCTTAGAACCACTCCTAGAACCACTGCAGCATCAAAGCCGCTATCAAGAGCTAATTGAGCAGCAAGAGGTAATTCAAAAGAGCCAGGGACATATATGACTGGTTCTGGCTTAATTTTTGCCAAATCTAACGCTTTTCTAGCGCCAGCGATTAAATCAGCGCAGATCTTCTCATGCCAACTAGCAGAGATGATTGCAACCCTATATTGGCTTAAGTCACCAAGTGATACTTTTGGAACTACACCTGACATTATTTATGCCCCAATCTCTCTTTTTTTGTCGCTACATATTTTTCATTAAAGGTATTGATATCTCCGGAGAGAATTTGAAGGCTTGCTTTGATGCCACTTGAAGTAAGAGTTTCTAGCTTTTCAGGGTTATTGCTCAACAAGACTACCGAATTGATTTTCAAAGAGTTAAGGATTTCAGCTGCATCACCAAAGTCTCTTTCATCAATATTGTGACCAAGAGCTAGATTGGCATCAACGGTATCAAGGCCTTGATCTTGCAATTGATAAGCCTTGATTTTTTCGGATAGTCCAATGCCTCGCCCTCTTGATCTCTAAGATAGATGATTAACCCAGAGCCAGCGCTTTCAATCTCATTCATGGCCCGCTCTAGTTGTGATCCACAATCACAGCGAAGTGAGCCCAGTACATCGCCAGTTAAACACTCTGAGTGAATTCGCACTAGAAGTGGTTTCTCTGAGTTTAGAATTCCAAACTTCAATAACGCATGATCAACTCCACCTCGACCCAGGAAAGTTGCAATCTGCCACTGCTTAATCTGGCCAGAACTACTTCGTGGAAGCTCTGCCCAATTAAGATGAAATTCCTTCTGGCTATCTAATTTATTTGAACCTTCTAGGGCGCTCATAAGCTGGGCAATACTTAGGATAGGAATGCCTTGTTCGCTGGCGAATCTAGTTAGATTTTCACCACGCATCATCGAACCATCTTCATTGACTAACTCACTAATAACTCCAACTTGGTTTTCACCGACCAACTTGCACATCTCAACGATGGCTTCGGTGTGCCCGCGTCTTGCAGCAAGACCGCCTTCATGGGCAATGAGCGGGAAGATATGGCCAGGTCTTATGAAGTCCTCTGCTGTGGAGCTTAAATCTGCTAGAGCTCGTATTGTGTTAGCGCGCTCTTTTGCGCTGATTCCAGTGGTTATCTCATGCTTAGCATCAACTGTTACGGTAAATGCAGTTCGCTTTGTATCTTGATTCTGTTTAACCATAAGTGGCAGATGCAACTGCCTTGAGCGCTCTTCAGTCATTGCTACACAGATAACACCAGAGGTGTAGCGGATCATAAAGCCAATCTTCTCTGTTGTGGCGGCGCTAGCAAGAAGGAATAGGTCACCTTCATTTTCTCGATCTGCATCGTCAGTAACAATTACAAAGCCGCCATCTCTAAAGGCCTCAAGTGTTTTATCTAATGAAAGAGTCACGACTGACCTCTATTCATAAGGCGCTCAACATATTTAGCAATAACATCAACTTCAATATTTACAATATCTCCACTAGATTTCTGGGAAAGATTTGTTCTCTCAAGAGTCTCTGGTATTAGCCAGAGTGTTAGTAAGTCATCAGATATCTCGCCCACAGTAAGTGATACTCCATCAATTGCAATAGAGCCCTGATTCACTATGTATTTGGTTAAGTTTTTAGGAACTCTAACTACAAACTTATTCCACTTCTCACCTGGTGAGTTCTCTATAACACTGCCAATTCCATCGACATGTCCTTGAACAATATGTCCACCAAGTCTTGAATCCGCCCTAGTGGCTAGCTCAAGATTAACAAAGTCACCTTCGCTAAGTTTTCCAAGACTTGTCACCTTGAGGGTTTGAATCATCACATCGGCTTTAAAACTATTTGAGCTCAATTCAATTGCAGTTAGGCAAGTGCCATTTATGCTCACTGAATCCCCTACCTTTATTTCAGGGGTAAGCACGCTCTCAATTTGAATTACGGCAGATTCTGCGCCTCTAGCAATTGAGATTACCTTAGCTTTATCAGCAACAAGACCTGTAAACATTATTTGCTCACCGCCAATAAATGAAGCCTTAGATTCTTTTCCTTATCTCCAAGTAAATCCGCTGAAAGAAGCTCAAGATCTAATCTTTGATTAAGGGTTTTAATCTCAAGCTGGCTAGCAAAACCAAGACCTGATCCAAGAAGAGTTGGCGCTTGATAGAGAAAAACTTCATCAAATAAGCCAGCCTTGAGAAATGCGCTAGTTAAAGTTGGGCCGGCCTCAATAAGTATCTGATTCCAGGCGCGCTCTTTTGCCAATTCCATTAACTCGCCTAGATCATTTCCCTTTATTTGAATCGTTTCAGCGCTCTTATCTAAAACCTTTGAATCAAGCGGAATCTCTCGTTTTCCAAGTATTACCCGCACGGGCTTGAACTCAAAGTTCTCACGCTTGATATTTCTAACCGTTAGAGATGGATTATCGGCAAGAACTGTTCCTGTGCCAGTAACAATTGCATCACATTGACTGCGAAGAATTGCCACATCAGATCTTGAAATCTCACTTGTAATCCACTTTGAGCTTCCATCTAGCGCAGCAACTTTTCCATCAAGGCTTGCTGCAATCTTTATAGTTATGTAGGGATGCGAGCTCTCTATCTTTTTTAGCCATGCCCTATTGGTGAAGGCAACTTCATCCTTTAAAAGACCTTTTTCAACAATTATGCCTGCATCAGTTAGTGCTTGCGCTCCCCCATGGGCTATTGGGTTTGGATCGCTAACTGCAAAAACTACTTTCTTTATACCTGCAGAAATTATTGCCTCAGTGCAGGGCGGCGTTTTTCCCATGTGATTACAAGGCTCTAGCGTTACAAAAAGCGTTGCACCATTTGCCCTCTGTCCAGCTCTACTAATTGCAACAACTTCAGCATGTTTTCCACCATCCTGGCTGTGATGAAAACCTTCACCAGCAATCTGGCCATCATTGCCAACAATCACTGCTCCAACAATTGGATTAGGTGTGCTTTTGCCAAGACCTAGTTTTGAAATTTCGTTGGCACGGCGCATTGCAGATTCTGCATTTATCATTATCGCCACCCCCAAATAGATTTCCGGGGTGCGCAAAAGAGTGCGCGCAAGGATGCACGCAATTTGTTTCCTCTCATCCGGACTTTAACCGTCGGTCTTGGAGTTTCACCAAGTCCACCGCTAGCTGGATGCAAGCGGGTCGCAGACTTTAACTGCCGGTTCGGAATTACACCGACCCCGGAAACAACAGGGTGATTCTAGCCGAGAATTACTTTCCGTCCCAAGCGGCCATTTCAGCCTTAAATGGATCAAGACCCATTGGTCCAAGATTTAATACATAAGAGTGGAACTTCTTTAGATTAAAGGTAGCTCCAAGCCTCTTCTTTGCATCTTCCCTTGCTTCCATCATGAAGCGCTCTCCAACTTTGTAGGAAATTGCCTGTCCTGGCCAACCGAGATAGCGATCCACTTCACTTCGTGCAGAGATTTCATCAAGCAAAGCTCTCTCATGGAGAAGTTTAAATGCAGACTCAGCGTTCCAAATCTCACCATTAAAGTCTTTATAACCACAATGCATTCCAATATCAACAACGATGCGTGCCGCTCTTAGCCCTTGCGCAGAGAGATATCCCATCTCATAACCTGGATCTTCAAATGCACCAAGTTCATCCATCAAGCGCTCTGCATAAAGCGCCCAACCTTCGCCATATCCTGAGACCCAGACTCTGTTGCGTTGGAAACGATTGAGACGATCGGTGTTTATCTTTGTTGTTGCAACTTGCAAGTGATGTCCAGGAACTGCTTCGTGATACCAAGTTGAAACGATATGCCACCATCCAAAAGTCTTTCTTCCCATCGTTGGATACCAAGTTGTTCCAGGTCTTGATAAATCCTCACTAGGTCCCATGTAATAAGCAGCAGAGGCGCCTCCCGGCGGAGCAAGGCGTGCTTCGCAGTTTCGAATTCTTGGATCGATATCAAATTCTTTTCCATCAAGTCTCTCAACAGCAGCAGCTATGAACTCCTTAAGTTTTTTAAGCAATTCTTCTTCGCCGACAACGGTGTATCTCGGATCTGCTTCAAGGCGATCTGCAACTTCCCTAAGAGTTTTTGCATCTGGATATAGCTTCTTTGCTGCGCCCCACATCCGCTCATTAATCATCTCTAGTTGTTTGATTCCCCACTCATAGGTATCACGCAGGTCAAGATTTGCTCCCGTGAAATGGCGAGCCCACATCTTGTATCTCTCCTCGCCTACGCCATCAACTGCTGGACATTTAGGCGCATACGAATCTTTCATCCAGGATGAAAGTGATGCGCAAGCCACCTCAGCGCTCTTTGCTGCAGCCAATAAAGCTTGATTATCACCTGCAGGATTGAATTTCTTTGCAACGGCAGTAAATGCACCCTTTGAAAAAGTCTCTAATTGACCAGCGGTTGCAAGAACTTGTCTGCGGGAATTGAATTTTCCTTTATCTGCAACATATTCCAATGATGATTTCCATCCCGCAAAAGCTGACTCAATTCCATTAAGGCGCTTTGTGACATTTGAAACCGTCTCTGCTTGATCTGGCTTCATCATCTCAAAGACCTGTCGAATGCTTGTTACCGGAGATGAGATGAGATTAAAGAGAATTCGCGCCTCAAAGGTGTCATTGAGGTTTAACTCGGAGGTTAGGCGCTCTACTGCCACATCTTTGGCGATTCGATCAAATTCATTAATCGGAGTTTCATTCTTTATTGCAGCAAGAGTCTTTCGAGTTAGCTCCGCCCGCTGTTCATTGCCTGCCATGGATAGGTCATCTAGTTGATCATCAAAACCAGGAACCCCAAGCATGGTTGCCCCAATTGGCGATAGCTTGATTCCCTCCTCTAGAAAGTTATCGAGAATCTTTGTGATCGCACTGGTTGTCATTTATTTACCCTTCGTCTCTTTTTTCTCCTGATTTTCAATCTCTACTAAATCAAAGTTTCCCTTACCAATCTGGCCCTGGTCTCGATACATTTCAAGCTTCTGCCTAGTATCTGCAATATCAAGATTACGCATGGTTAATTGCCCAATTCGATCCTCTGGTCCAAAGGCTGCTGCCTGCGTTCTCTCCATTGAGAGTTTCTCTGGGTGATAACTAAAGTTCTCACCTTTTGTATCAATAATTGAATAATCATCGCCTCGCCTTAGCCTCAAGACCACTTCACCGCTTACAGCCGATGCCACCCAGCGAGTTAGTGATTCTCTAAGCATTAGAGATTGTGGATCGAGCCATCTTCCCTCATAAAGAAGGCGTCCAAGCTTTCTTCCTGATTGATAATAATTAGCCAGAGTCTCTTCATTGTGAACAGCGCTAAGCAGGCGCTCATAGGCAATAAATAGCAGCGCCATTCCAGGTGCTTCATAAATACCTCGACTTTTTGCCTCAATGATCCGATTTTCAATCTGATCTGACATTCCAAGACCATGTCGGCCACCGATTAAATTAGCTTGCCTCATCAACTCAACTACATCACTGAAATCTTTATTATTTATTGCAACCGGTCTTCCTGACTTAAAGGTTATTTTCACATCTTCCTGGGCTATTGCCACTGCTTGATCCCAGAACTTAACTCCCATAATTGGCTCAACAATCTCAATAGAACTACTTAGCTCCTCAAGTTTCTTAGCCTCATGAGTTGCTCCCAAGATATTTGCATCTGTTGAGTAAGCCTTCTCGGCGCTATCTCGATAAGGCAGGTTGTGGCTCTTAAGCCAATCTGACATCTCTTTTCGACCACCAAGCTCTGCGACAAAATCGCTATCAAGCCATGGCTTATAAATCTTTAGCTCAGGATTTGCTAGCAGGCCATAGCGATAGAAACGCTCTATGTCATTTCCCTTATAGGTTGAGCCATCTCCCCAAATCAAAACGTTATCTTCAAGCATCGCTCGAACCAGCAGAGTTCCGGTAACAGCTCTTCCAAGAGGAGTGGTGTTGAAGTAAATCTTTCCAGCACTTCTAATATGAAAAGCCCCCGATGCTAAAGCAGCAAGGCCCTCTTCAACTAAAGAGTTCTTGCAATCAATAAGGCGGGCAATCTCTGCTCCATACTCTTTAGCTCTTGAAGCGATACTTTCAATGTTGCTCTCATCGTATTGACCAAGATCTGCGGTGTAAGCACAAGGAAGCGCTCCTTTCTGCCTCATCCATGCAACTGCAACTGAGGTATCAAGGCCTCCAGAAAAAGCAATTCCAACTTTTTGCCCAACAGGAAGTGAGGCTAAAACTTTGCCACTAGATTGCTTTGAGGACATTAGCCAAGCCTAACTGAGAGCTCTTCTTTAAGGCGAACCATTAAGGCAGGCTCAATCTTCCACTGCGTAATAATCTGCTCTAACTCAGCAATATCAGCCCTCTGCGCCGGAGCTCCAGTTTTGAAAGCGCGGATCATCAGATTTCTTGGTGTGTGCTCCCCAGCAACAAATTCGATGATATCGGTGCGATATCCCAAAATCTTTAGCACGCCTGCTCTTATTGAATCAGTGAGAATATCTCCCACTCTCTCATTAATAATTCCATGTCTAGTAGCAATATTCCATGGAGCTGGCGCCTCTTTCATCTGTCTTTGAATATCATGATGGCAGCAAGGGGCAACCAAAATCATCTCTACCCCACTTTTAACTGCCCAAGAAATCGCATCATCACTTGCCGTATCACAGGCATGAAGAGCAATTGCAATATCAAAGTTAACTAACTCTAGGTTTGCTATTTTCGTTGCCTGAAATGTAATTTCTTTACTCATTTTCAATTTCTCAACCAGAGCTATATTTCGCTTCCTACTGTCTTGCCTCTCATCAATACCTACGGTTTTTACTCTGTATCCCTGCTTACTTAGATACTTATGGGCTGCAAGGGTTAGATAAGCATGGCCACATCCCAGATCAATGACTTTTAGTTCTTGGTTCTTATCTCGCTTTTCATTAAGGCTATGACTCAAGATCTTTAGAAATTCTTGAACCTGAATGAACTTATCGCTTCTATTGGGCTTTAGTTTTCCATTCTGGTCTGAGATGCCTAGCTCGATAAATATCTCATCATCTGCGCTTAATAGCCGCTCTTTTGTTCTATCGTGAGTTAGCTCAGCTGCATCTAGCTCAACTCGCTTTGTTGAAAATTGAGCCTCACCTGATTTTGTTAATCTAAGATTTATCTCCTGACTTGTACTCTCAATCAAAATGTTTGAATAACCTAAATTAAACAACCTGGCTAAAGAGAGCTCACCTAGAGCAAGATTCTTTGTTGTGTCGCGCTTTCCATCATGGCTTACTACCTGCCAATGCAGCCCTGCCTTAAGAGCAACTGGGCGAATATCAATGCGCACTTGCTCTGGTTGTTTGCCCTTAGCCTTTCCTGAAATGCAGATCCGCCTAATTGATTCTGGGCTAGCTAATACATCTTGCGCGCGTGATAGCGCTTTATCTAGATCTTCAATCACGCGCTCTGCCTTCCTAAAATGAGGAAAAGTTAGAAGATAAGTCTAAGGCAGCACTTCCTTGCTATTAGCACTCTTGCTAATTCTTTGCGCCACGCAGCTTTCGAAGGCTAGTTCGATCAATATCTTTGCTTCGCTCGTGGCGCTTTCGTAGTTGAAGTTCAACAGCTTCGGCCGCCTCATCAAATGCTGCTAAATCATTAAAGCCTGAACCCTCCGCTCGAAGAAGTGGTCCACTTCCACGAGAGGTGAGAATTACTCGATGAGAGCTCTTTCCAAACCTTGGGTTTGCCTCATGTTTTACATCGACATCAATTCTCTCAATTGGAATACTAAATCTAGTTAACCTCTCTAAGCGCTCAACTGCAATCTTTTCAAAATCTATTGCTAATGAATCTCCATGGTTATGAATTATGATTTTCATCGCTCTCCTAACGATCCCTAGAGCATTATCAAGCTTGTAACTATGCCAACGTACTCCTATCTCTGCAGCGCAGGCAAGAGTAATAAGCGATAATTAACTGAGAATTAAGCCTGAATTTTTTTACAGCAGCAGGAGAGTAATTGCTCCAGTTAGCCCTAGCGCTAGCGCTGTTGCTTGAGCAAGGATTGAAAGTGCGGTTTTGCGATCTGCTGCTTTATCTTCTGGATTTGCGACCTTTGAAATCTGACCGAGTTTTCCCAAGTTGAAAGTTCCAGCAAGGCCATAGGCAAGACAGAATTTTCTCCTAGATTGAATGAAACCGACTGCAAAGACCATAAGTGGGGCAAAGAGAGTTAATCCTGAGGCTTGAGGAGCAGAGCTGGCAATTAAGCCGGTTGCCAGAATTAATGAAGCAACAAGACCAACAAGTGCAACTATTTGGCGGCTACGAACTTCGGCTTTGCCTAGATTACAAGTTCCAGGAATATAAGTATCGCTCACTAGAAAGCTTCTTCTAAATCCTCGTCTTCGGACCAAACTGCTTCAACATCTTCCTGCTTTTCAACCCAAGATAAGAACGAGAGAGCGCCTTTTATAGCAACAGCAATTAAAGCAACGAGCGCTGTAATTCTTCTGATTGCTTTAAACATAGCCTAATTCTATGGCAGCCTTGCTAAAGTTTCCAACGCAGCCATAGCAGCGTTATGTCCAGCAATTCCACTAACCCCGCCGCCGCGAAGCGCGCCGGCGCCGGCTATGAAAATTCGCTCTGAATTAGTTTCAACTCCCCACTTTCTACTATCCCCATCCTGCTTCCAAGGAAATTCGAGATCGCTATGAAAGATATTGCCCCTGGGCAGTCCTAGATCTTTTTCTAACTCTTGTGGGGTCTTAACCTCAATACAGAGATTGCCGTCACTATCTTTAGCTAGATAATTCTCAATCGGCCTTTCTAGGTACTGGCTAAAACCATCCAAAATTCTCTTACTCACTTCAGCCTTAATCCGGTCATGATCGTTATCAAAGAGTGAGGCCGGCAGATGCAGGGCAAAAAGGGTCAAGCTCTGATATCCAGCAGCTATCAAATCTGGAGTAAGAATTGTTGGATCAGTGAGGGTATGGCAGTAAAGCTCAGAGGGAATGACATCTGGAATTTGACCAAGGCTTGCCTGAGCAAAAGCCTGCTCTAATTCAAAGTAGCTCTCGTTAACATGAAATGTTCCAGCGAAGGCTACTTTTGGATCAACGCCACTTTTTAGCTTAGGAAGCTCTTTCAAGACCATATTTATCTTCACCTGCGAACCATCGCGAAGTGGTGGCGCCTTAAAGTCAGCAACTTTTTCTAAAACCTTAGGGGCGCAATTTGCTAGCGCAACTCTTGCTTCATAGCTCTGCCCATCTACAGTCTTAATCAATAGATGCTTATCACCTTGAGTAATTGAAGTAACCTCTTGGCTGGTAGCTATTTCAACGCCTAATTGCTTGGCTCTAATTAGCAGTTGATCAACTAGAACGCCCATGCCACCTTTGGGACTCGCCACTGCCCACTTGAGTTTCCAATAACATGATAGATAAAGCACTTATTAGCCAGGTGATCATCAGCGCTAGTAAAGGTGCCGATAAGTCCATCGGTAAGGACTACTCCTTTTACTAGATCATCAAAGAAATTATCATTTAAGCTCTGAGCTAAGGTGTTTTCAACGAGCTCTACCCAGGTAAGTGGATCTACCAGCTCCTTTATCTCTGTCTCCGTTGGCACTGGCTTTAACATAGTTGGGGCAACAACTTCAGCAAACTCTTTAATAGATTGATAGAAGCTCTCCCAAGCGATTGCTTCATCATCACCTTCTGTTAGTTCAGAGAGTGAATCTCTACTTTCTTGATCGAACTCTGAATTAATCAATAGCCCCTTATCACTCTCACCATCAAAGTAGGGGGTATAGGAAGATACTTTTCGGCCAATAGTTTCAAAGTCAAGTGATAAATCTTTAACTATTTGATCTGGTAGAAGTGAGACTAAATACGAATATCTAGAGAGTTTGGCATCAACTCCTTTAAAAGCTTTCACACTAGTTGTTGCTCCCCCAAGTGAGGCGCTTTTCTCCAGAACTAAAACGCTCTTTCCAGCTTTCGCTAGGTAGCAAGCTGCAACTAAGCCGTTATGACCACTGCCAATGACTATTGCGTCATAGCGCTTCATAGAGATTTGAGGATGCGATCAAATGCTTCAGTAATAATCTCAGGGCTGGTTCCAAAATTAAAGCGAATATATTGCTTATGGTTTGGCCCATACATATAACCACCTTTGAAAGCTACTTTTCCTCTCTCTAATAGGTGCTTTGCTGGGTCATCTCCTAAATTTAGAGCCGAGAGATCAAGCCAGGCCAAATAGCTAAAGTCGGGCTCTCGATAGGTAATCGAGGGAATCTTGCTATCAATTAGATTCCGGATTAGAACTTTATTCTCCTCAAGTGTTGCAATGACACCATCTAGCCAATCAATGGATTGACTAAAGCCAGCAGTTGCTGCAACTGCTCCAAATATTGAGGCTCGATAGCCAACCGATTCAGGCATAGCGTTAATTCGCTGCTTTAGCTCATCTGATCCTGTAATGATTAGAGCGCATTTGAGTCCAGCTAGATTAAAGGCTTTTCCAGAGCCAGAGATAGTCACACATACTTCGCGGGCATCATCACTAATGGCCATAAAGGGTTGAAAATTGCGTCCTTTATAGACAAGTGGTGCATGGATTTCATCGCTAATAATTACAACGCCATATTTTTTAGCCAATGAAGCAAGCGTTACTAGCACTTCTTTTTCAAAGATAACTCCTACTGGATTGTGCGGATGGCAGAGCAGATGAACTTTTACTCCAGCTTTATATTCTCGTTCAATACCATCTAAATCAAGCCAGTAATTCTCTCCCTCTTGCTTTAGTGGAACATCAACTAAGGTTGCGCTAACTTCTTTGGGCCAGGTCCAGAAATTTTCATAAACTGGAGAATTAACCATCAGTTTCTCGCCGGGCTTTAATAGAGTTCGAATTACTTCAACTGCTGCAACTCCAGCATCAGTTGCGGTGCGAATATGTGCAGGATCAACTTTCCATCCCCAACGTGTATCTGCAAACTTAGAAAATGCTTCAAATAGCTCTGGCATTGGACCTAAGTAACCAGTATCAGAGCGATTAACCATGTCATGAAGAGCTTGCTTAATTGGTTCTGCTATCGGGAAATCCATTTCAGCAACTGGCAGGGGCAGAACATCGCTAGGAAAAAATCGCCACTTAGCGCTCTTGCGGCCTCTTAGCTCATTTAGCCCAGGGGCTCTAACAACTTCGGCCATGGGTAGCAGTATGCCACTGCAATCAAATTAAATAAAAGGTGCTATCCCTTAACAGATCCAGCGAGCAATCCGCGCACAAAATATCTCTGTAGCGCAAAGAAAACAGCTACCGGCACCAATATCGAAACGAAAGCGCCTGCTGTTAATAACTCCCAATCTCCCCCTCTAGTTCCAGTCATCTCGGCAAGTCTGACCATAAGAGGCGCAATCTCACGTTTGCCACCACCAAATGTAAGAGCAACAAGCAAATCATTCCAGACCCATAGGAATTGGAAAATTGCAAAGGAGGCAATCGCTGGAATGCTAAGTGGCAGCACTATTTGCCTAAATAGTTTGAAGTAATCTGCGCCATCAACCCTTGCTGCCTCCATTAACTCTCTCGGCAATTGCGCAATAAAGTTATGCAGCAGAAATATCGCAAGCGGAAGTCCAAACATAGTGTGAGCTAGCCATATTGGAATAAAGGTTCCCGTAATGCCAAAACTTGGAATTACAGTAACGCTTCCAATATGAAGTCCTCCTGAGAAGAGCTGTAGCAGAGGAATTAGAGACATCTGAAGTGGAATTACTTGGAGAGCAAAGATTCCAAAGAAAATAAAGTTTCTTCCCTTAAAGTCAAACCAAGCGATTGCATAAGCTGCAAAGATCGCAATTGTTATTGGAATAATTGTTGACGGGATAACAATGGCAAAGGTATTAACAAAGTATTGACTCAAAGGAGGAGTTGCGCCGCGACCTTCAAATAAGACTCTGCTGTAATTCTCAAGAGTAAATTCTGGCTTGGTAAGTACAGTCCACCACCCAGATGAGTTGATTCCTGTCTGAGGTCTTAAGGAGGTAACAAATAGACCAAAGGTAGGAATCGTCCAAAGCACTGCTACCAAAATTGCTACAAAGCTTGCCCAAGGCGAACTTAAATGACTCTTAACTGCTTCTACTTTGCCTTGCTTTATCGCCTTTGCCATCACCGCTCCGATCTCTCACGTCGCAGATGCATCACGTTATAGGCAATTAGTGGAATAACTCCAAGGAATAAAATGATTGCCAGAGCGCTTCCAGTACCATAATTAAGCGCTCTAAAAGACTGGTTATACATCTCATTAGCTATAACGCTGGTTTTAAAGTTTCCACCAGTCATGGTTCTGATGATGTCAAAGACTTTAAGTGCCCCAATAGTTATAGTGCTTAGAACCACGATAATAGTTCCTCGAATCATTGGAACTGTAACTTTCCCAAATCTCTTCCAGCCACTTGCTCCATCAAGCATCGATGCTTCCAATATCTCCTCTGGAATTGCCTTGATTGCGGCAGAGAGAATCACCATGGCAAAGCCAGTTTGAATCCATACAAATACCACGATGAGTAAGAAGGTGTTTAAGGGAGCGGTTAAAATCCAATTCGTTGGAACAAAACCCAGCCACTCAGCTATCTGACTAAGTAGGCCAATTTCAGAAACTCGTTCATTTGGTTGAAATTGATAGACAAATTTCCAGATAATTCCAGCTCCAACAAATGAGATTGCCATTGGCATAAAGATCAATGATTTAACTAACCCAGGCCTTTTCATTCGATCTGTAAGAACTGCAATTGTTAATCCAAGAGCAGTTGAAGCAATGGGAGCTACAACCATCCAAATACCCGTATTTCGCAAAATCTGGAGAATTTCAGGTTGGGTAAAGGCCCAGATGAAATTTTCTAAACCAACAAAACTATCTCCTCTTGCATCCCTGAAAGATAAATAGAGCGTTCTAATGGCAGGAGCTATCAATCCAATAAAGAGGAAAATTAGCGCTGGAGCAAGAAAAAGGAAGTACTTAACATATCTCTGAACGCGCTCTGAAGTTCTCTCTGCTAAGTAAAAAGCAAGGCTGACAACAATTGAAAAGACAATTACCGTAATTACAAGCCCTGTTAACTTTGAGGCAGCCTGTTCAAGTTGAGATTGGCGTGCTGCTAACTCAAGCATCAAGCCTCAACTCCCCTTAAGTAATCATTCCTTACTGAATTTCTGAGAACTTCCATAAGCATTATTGCAAAGAGCGATACTTTGCGTAAGGGGTGTAGCAACTTTTCTAAGTGCTACACCCCTTACAACTACTACTTCTCAGAAGCTTTTAGGCTCCTTGAGATGCCTAAAACTTTTTAAGACTTAGGCCAGGACTTCTCGATTGCATCAAGAACAGCCTTATCGGACTTGTTCTCTGCAACCCAAGCAGTCATTTCTTTCCAGAATGAACCGGCACCAACAGCTGCAGGCATTGCATCTGATCCATCAAAACGGAAGATGGTTGCATTCTTGAGAATTTCAACCGCATTCTTATTTACTGGATCTGCAACGTTTGCAGTATCTAGACCCTTGTTAGCTGAGAACCAGCCACCAAGTGCTGCCTTCTTGTTATTCCATTCAGGAGATGTTAGATAAAGCTGAACTGCTCCAACTTCACCGCGATCTGAGAATGCGCCAACGAACTCTCCGCCACCAAGGGCAGGGCGTTGATCAGCAGTCACACCTGGGAAGTAGAAGGTAGTAATTCCGCCTTCAACATCAGTATCTTCTGGAGTAACAATGGTTGCGCCGTAGTCAGCAGAGAGAATTCCGCCGATAAATGAAGCCTGACGGTGCATTGCGCAGGATCCATCAACAATTCCAGCTCCACCTTCTTGGAAGGTAGTTGTGGCAATTGCTGAAACATTTCCTACGTACTTAGCGTTCTTTAGAACCTTACCGGCTTCTTTAAGAACTGCTGCGACCTTTGGATCATTGAACTTGATGGTGTGATTAACCCAAGCATCATATGTTGCTGCGTCATTAACGCGGAGCATGATGTCTTCCATCCAGTCAGTTCCAACCCAACCTGTTGCATCGCCAGAGCCAAAGCCAACGCACCATGGTTGAACTTTGCCTTCAGCAGCGATCTTGTCAGAGAGAGCAAGTAACTCTGGCCAAGTTGTTGGAATTGTCCATCCGTTATCAGCAAAT
This sequence comes from Clavibacter sp., assembly GCA_003569145.1. GTDB lineage: Bacteria > Actinomycetota > Actinomycetes > Nanopelagicales > Nanopelagicaceae > MAG-120802. The sequence continues at coordinate 22,527 of BGOH01000008.1, forward strand.
GTCTTTGGTGAATACCAGACGAATGATTTTACGTTTGCACCAAGTGGAGCGGCATAGAAGGTTCCATCAACGGTTCCATATGCCTTCCAGTCTGGTCCATAGAATTCATCTGCATTAGCTGAAACAGCGCTAGTTGCAGGGAACATCTTTCCAGTAGCAACCATTGCCTTTAGTAGACCTGGTTGTGGGAAGACTGCAAGATCTGGAGCTGTGCCACCTTCAACACGAACTGGAAGTTGTGCTTCAAATTCAGCAGTTCCATTCCAATTGATTGTGATGCCTGTGCACTCTTCAAATTCGGCAAATGATTCTTGATAAATCTCTGCCTCTGGGCTACGGATAGAGGAATAGATTTCTACCTCTGTTCCGTCATAGCCTTGATACGCTTCGTAGGCATCACAGTTTGCGCCACCAGCAGAATCATCTGAGCTGGAGCATGCGCTTAATACAAGTGATAGCGCTGCGAATAAAGAAGTCGCCAACAGAAGTCGACGACGCCGCAATGATGCGGTCATATAGTTTCCCCTTTCGAAAGGACCATAGAAGTTCCACAGATTTCTCTGAGGAAGTTAGGGCCCATCTTTCTCTGGGTCCCCATACCAAGCAATAGTTAGCCCCTGTAAACGGGCGGTAAATAACTAACTATTTTGTTATTTTCCCCAGCCAAACGGTGCTATCAGCGGGCAGGGTGAGCGTGTCTGACTTTAACTGAGCCTGAGCAGCTGAGGAGAGGATTATCTGGCTGTTGCTCTCAAGTTTAAGTTCAAAGCTCTGGCCTGTGGTGTTGGCATAGAGGAAAAAATCATTCCCTCGGCTAAAGGCTAGAACTCCCTTGGGGGTATCAATCCAAGTAATCGCATTTGATTGCGCTATCTGGCGCGATAAAAGTTTTCTCATATGAAGCGACTTGCGATAGAGCGTTAAGTGGCTATCGGAATCTACTTGGGCTTCAACGCATTGATCTTGCCAAGTACTTGGAATTGGCAACCAAGGTTTTGAAGTTGTGAATCCATAATTTGGTAATTGAGAACTCCATGGAATTGGAATTCGAGCGCCATCTCGACCTTTATCAACACCTTTCGTTCTAAAAAATACTGGATCCTGGCGATCTTTATCTGCAAGGTCGCCATCTTCCAGCCCCAGCTCTTCGCCCTGATAGATATAGATACCACCAGGAAGGCCATGAGTTAAAAGCGCCATCGCTCTTGCTCTCTGCCTTCCTAATTGCCCACCACCCAGTCTTGTTACAAGTCTTGGAGAATCATGATTTGAAAGCACCCAAGTAGGAGAGGCGCCAACTTGCCCGACTTCAGAGAGGGTTTTATTGATTGCACTTACTAGAAATTCTGAATCCCAGGGCGCGATTAGAAAGTCAAAATTAAATATCTGATGCAATTCATCACTTCTTACATAACGCATCGCTCTTGAACTGGGATGAACCCAGGCCTCGGCAACGCTCATCTTCTGGCCTTCGTAGGAGTCAAGAATTTTTCGCCAACTGCGATAAATCTCGTGAACTCCCTCTTTATCAAAAAATGGAACATCAGCAAGAAGTGATTCACGCTCAACTCTATCCATATCACTAACATCAAGGCGAAGGGCTCTAGTCAATCCTTCTGGATCCCTATGATCTTTAAAAATATCTTCCTTAACTAATCCATGAGCGACATCTATGCGAAATCCATCAACACCCTTATCAAGCCAAAAACGAAGCGTCTTTTCAAAATCTTTTTTTACCTCATCGTTTTCCCAATTCAAATCAGCTTGCGTGGAATCAAACAAATGTAGATACCACTGGCCAGGTTTGCCATCTACTTCCTTAACTCTGCTCCAGGCAGGACCTCCAAATATTGAGCACCAATTATTTGGCGGGATCTCACCACTTTCACCTCGTCCATCATAAAAATGAAAACGTGAACGCTCTAGAGATCCAGGCAGAGATTGAAGAGCTGCCTTAAACCACTGATGCTCTGTCGAGAAGTGATTTGGAACTAAATCAACGATGATTCTTAAATCAGACTTATGCGCTGCCTTTATCAAATTAACAGCATCTTCCATGCTGCCAAATCTTGGATCAACCGCTCTTGGATCTTCAACGTCATAGCCACCATCATTATTTGGTGAGAGATAAAAAGGACTTAGCCATATTGCATCGATGCCAAGTGATTTAAGGTAAGAAAGTCGCGAAATTACGCCAACTAAATCGCCCTCACCATCCCATTAGTATCTTGAAAGGAGCGGGGGTAAACCTGATAAATCGCAGAATTTGACCACCAATCCAATTCTTTTTGGCTATTAATTTCTATGCCTCCAAGCGCCTAGTCGAATTCCTTACTACCAAGGTAGTTGGAAGAGTTAGTGAATGTGATTCGCTCTTAGGAAGCTTTAATCGTTCCATAATCGACCATGCAGCCATCTCCCCCATCAGAGAGACGGGCTGCTCAATAGTTGTTAGGTCTGAAAACTCCGCCATTTCATGGCCATCAAATCCAATAATTGAAATGTCATCGGGAACCTTTAATCCATTTCTTCTAATTGCTTGTAGCGCGCCAAGTGCCATCTCATCTGATTGGCAAAATATTGCTGTTGGCCTATCTGCTCTCGCCAATAAATCATCCATCGCTCTACTTGCACCATGCATTGTGAAGTCACCAAAGACTTCACGAGTTGGCTTAAATTCCAATCCACTCTCAGCTAGAACCTGCATAAATCCCTTGCGGCGATCTTGTGGAACACTAAAACCAAATGGGTCATCGGGCCGGCCGGAGAGAAGTGCAATCTTTTTATGGCCTAAATTAACTAAGTGCTGAGTTGCTGTCCTTGCCCCTGCAACATCATCAATAGCCACGCTAGAACACTGTGCATGATGCATTCCAACAAGTGCGATTGGAATTCCAAGGCTTAACATCGAATCAAACTCTTCCTCAGTTGGTGGAAGGCTAATAACAATTAGGGCATCTACTCGACCTTTTAGCAATTGATGTTGGAATAATCGCTCGCGCCCTTTCATCTGCGAGAAGTTATAGAGCAGCAGATCAAGACCTGCTTCTCTAAGGGCTTGCTCTGCGCCATTAATAACTTGAGCGAAATACCATCTAGAGATAAATGGAGCCACTACTCCAACTGAATTAGTCCTTCCAAATAAAGCTTTGGCAGAGCTTTGCGGGATGGGATAACCAAGTTTCTCTGCAGCATCAAGAATTTTCTTACGAGTTTCAGGATTAACATGATTTAAACCTCGAAGAGCTCGCGAAACGGTGGCGATAGAGACTCCAGCCTCAGTTGCGACTTCCTTAATACCGGCTGCCATGAAAACCTTTCAAAGCCCTTAATGCAAAGAGCTAAATTGAGATTGTAAAACTCTGTAAGCGGCTAAAAATAGACTGTAAAACTGAAAATGGCTACCCTGCCTTCTCATGGCAATCACGCTGGCGCAATCGCGAAAAATCGCCGCGGAGATCGCAAAGAAAAACCCCAGATTTAAACCCATAATCAAGCAATCCGGACCTTGCCTCTTGGTCTTAATTCAAAGAAACCCTTGGAAAGTAATTTTTCAACTCTTGCTTCATCAATTCTCTCTCAGCAATTATCTACTAAAGCTGCCGCAACAATTATTGGAAGAGTTAAGAACCTCTCTGGAGGGCGAATTTCACCGAGTGGGATTAGTCGAATAAGTAGAAGTGATTTAAGACAAGCTGGTTGCTCAACAGCAAAGGCGAGAGCTTTAGAGGAGTTAGCTCAAGCCGCCCTTAGCTCAAAGGTCTCTATGAGCTCTCTTCATCGCCTAGATGATGAAGAAATTAGAGAGCAGCTTCTGCCACTCTTTGGAATTGGAGTCTGGACTGTTGAGATGTTTTTGATGTTTCAACTAGGCAGACAGGATGTGTGGCCGGTGGGAGATCTTGGAGTCAGGCGTGGATGGGAGAAGGTTCATCGCATGAGAGGTGAGATAAAGCCAGCTGAGCTTCTTAAATTAGGTGAAATCTATCGCCCATATCGCAGCCATTTAGCTTGGTATTGCTGGCGCGCTACTGAAATTCTCTAAGAGTTTTTGGGTTCAAGCGTTAGCGCCACTGAGTTGATACACCAACGTTGATCAGTTGGAACTGCATAACCTTCACCCTCAAAGACGTGACCAAGGTGTGAACCGCAAGAAGCGCAACGAACTTCTGTTCTGATTCGCGGAGCAAGTGAGCGATCTTCCAATAGCACTACTGCATCATCACTTTTTGGGGCATAGAAAGAAGGCCAGCCGCAGCCTGAGTGGAATTTAGTCTCACTTCGAAAGAGTTCTGCGCTGCATGCTTTGCACTTATAAACGCCAATGGTTTCACTCTCATAATACTTTCCGGTAAATGCAACTTCTGTTCCAGCTTTTCGCAATACATCATAGGAGAGTGGATCGAGGCTCTTAGCTAAACTTTCATCATCTAATTGAACTGGAAATGCCTTTCCAGTCTTGGGATTGATCTTAGGAAGTTCAGATTCGCTATAAGACATTACTTTCTCCTTAAGCCTTCAGAGCTGGGTATGCAATCCCAGTACTTGAGTGACAGTCATATCCATTGGGATTCTTCTCTAGATATCTTTGGTGGTATTCCTCTGCCAAGAAATATTCATGTCCATCTGCGCTTTGAATCTGAGTAACAATTTCACCAAGTCCTGCGCTCTTAAGCGCATCGTTATAAACCTGACGAGTTTTTCTGGCAAGCTCTAACTGCTCAGAAGTGGTAGTAAATATTGCGCTGCGATACTGGGTTCCAATGTCTCCACCCTGCTTATTTAGTGAAGTTGGATCATGCATCACCCAGAACTCTTCAAGAAGTCTTTGATATGAAATTTGCTCTGGATCAAAAACTACCTCAACCATTTCAGCGTGATTTGTTTTTCCAGTACAGACCTGTTGATATGTTGGTGATTTAGTATTTCCACCCATATATCCAACTGAAGTTGAGATCACTCCAGATAGATTCCAGAATCTTCGCTCTGCTCCCCAGAAGCAACCAGTTGCAAAATACGCTCGTTCTTTCATGGGCCAATATTGGCAGAGGAATCACTGATAATCTTTTCCAAAGCGCCCCCGTAGCTCAGGGGATAGAGCACCGCCCTCCGGAGGCGGGTGCACAGGTTCGAATCCTGTCGGGGGCACTTGATCTAAGAAATATTCAAATTTCAATTAATTTAAGAGCTCTAGCGCTCTATCTCACTAACTTTCTGTGAAATCGCGGGGCAAGACTCTTGAGTTAAGATGTTTTAGCGGGGATAATATGGCAGTAATCGCGCCCAAATCTGGTTCGCATTACACCCAAAGACGCAAGAATGGTCAATCTCGGTTTCCCCGAACTGCCCCTTGCCTGAAGATTGATGAGGTCTTATGAGCTTGGATTGGCGCCACCGCGCTGCCTGCCGCGATATTGACCCTGAACTCTTCTTTCCTGTTGGAAATACTGGGCCTGCGATTGCTCAAATTGAAGAAGCTAAAAAGTCTGTATGCCTTGCATAGTTAGACAAGATTGTTTGCAATGGGCACTTGAAAGCGGCCAAGACTCTGGAGTCTGGGGCGGGCTATCTGAGGATGAAAGACGAGCAATGAAGCGCCGTGCTGCTAGAAATCGTGCACGTTTATCTGAAAATAACTTCGAGGAGTAATTCTTTAACGCTCTAGCGGAAAAGAAATCTGCACCTGAGTTCCAATATCTGGCTTAATAAACTCTATTTTTCCAGCTAACTCATTCTTAGTTAGAGTCTGCACAATCTGCAAACCAAGATTTGTATTTGATTCAAGTGAGAAGTCACTTGGAATGCCGGCTCCATTATCCACAACTGTTACAGTCATAGATTTTCCACTTCGATCAATTCTTAGCTCTACCAAATCACCACTTTGACTCAAACCATGCTCTAAAGCATTGTGGATCAACTCTGTTAATACCAAGGCAAGAGGCGTTGCAACCATTGAAGAGATAAGGCCGAATTCACCGACCTTCTTTATCTGGATCTCATTTGGCCTAATATTTAACTCTGATGCACCTTGAATTATCTTGGTAATAACCTCATCAAATTGCACTAAATCCTGCGCGGTAGCAGAGAGAGTCTCGTGAACCAGGGCAATTGAAACCACCCTTCTAACCGCCTCTTCAATGGCAGCGCTAGCTTTTGGATCATCAATTCGCCTTGCTTGCAGGCGAAGCAGAGCTGAAACAGTCTGCAGATTATTCTTTACTCGATGATGAATCTCTCTAATGGTGGCATCTTTACTGATTAAAGCTCTATCTTTTCTTCTTAGCTCTGTAACGTTGTGAACAAGAACTACAGCCCCAATTCGATTATCACCTTCAGTTAATGGCATTGCTAAAAGATCCAATACCCCACCACTGTTTTCAAACTCATCTCGCCTCAATTGCTTACCACTCATAGTTATTGCCAGTTCTCCTCCCGTGGATTTAGCGGTGAAGATTGGCTAACAAGAGAATCTAAAACTCGACCAAGGTTCTGCCCTTCAAGGTCTTTATCCCAACCAATTCGATTGAATGCAGATCGAGCATTTGGACTAGCAAAGAGAACTTCTCCTGCAACATTTAGTCTTACCAAACCATCGCCAACTCTTGGAGCAGCCTCTGCCAAATAGACATTGTCCTTAACTGGAAAGTTTCCCTCAGCAATCATTCGATAGATGTGGTTAGCAATCTCGCGATAATTTAATTCCAGCCTTGACGGCGTTCTCATCGTCTCTAGATTTCTATGACGTGAAATTACTGCTATTACTCGACCAGCAAAAAAGACTGGAATGCACTCAACCTTTATCTTTATCTCTCCAACTTGCTCAGCCCTACTATCTCTAACAATCTCACCACTTGATAGCGCTTGATCAATATCTGGTCTAGAGCCCCATGCCACCTCATTGCCAATTAAGTCTTGAGCAAAAACTGTTGCTGCAGTCATAGGGCGAATTTGGGCGATAGTGCGATGTCCCTCCGGCCAACTCTTTTCATCTTTGCGCTTTGGTATCCATAAAACTAAATCTGCAAATGAGATATCTGCAAGCAATTGCCATTCAGCAGTTAATTCACCAAGACGCAATACATCATCACTGGTTAGCGAACTCTGATCTGAGAGCAGATGGCGAAAAGGCATAGGCGAAAGAGTACTTCAGATTATTTTATGGAGATAAATGGCTAACTCCCGTAGCGCTCGAGAAAGGCTACTGCGAGAGTTGACTTCAGACAAAGTGGCATATCGATTGCGAGCACGCTCTAAATTGCCATACTCATAGGGCATAAAGAAGTGAGGCTTGCCGTCGATCTTGCTTCTAAAGCTTTTGCGGAAAAGGGGGCGGCTGGAGCTACTACTCTCTTTGTTGAGTAGATAAATCACATTTAGCTTTGAAGAGAACATCTTTAAAAACTCTTCGAATTGTTCTAATTGATAGAGGGCGCGGCTATCTTGATGAATTATGTAGATTAGATGAGAACAACTACTCAGGGCCTGCATAAAAAACTTTCCTTCTGTGCGTCGATCAGATACCGCCTGGCTCATTACCGGCGCGCTTCCGACATCAATGAAAACGCTCTCATCTTCTCTAGATTCAATCTCAGCAAGTGAAGTAATACTCTGAAGGGATAGAGCGTTATTAAGAGCGCTTCGCTGATAACTCACTCTCTCCCCCACCATCTGAGACAGACTCTGCTGGGAAAGATCTGCATCAATGAGCAACATCTGGGCTAATTTGGAGTATTCCTGGGCGGTATTTAGCGCAAGAGTTGAAATTCCAGGGGAGCCATCAGAGCCAGTAAATAAAACCCAAGAATCTCTACGGATTGAGTTCCGGTTGGGAGAGCCTCATTACTTCCTCTTAATGCCTGATTAGCTTGTTGCAATATCTCATCACTACTAAATCTCTTATCCAAATCAAGAATAAGAATTGAAAGATTCTCATCACTTTCTCTTCTTATCTCGCGCCAATTTAATCCAAAGTCTTTATCAGAAATTATTAAGATACGAACAGCAGAGATGCTTGAAATTAACTTTAAATCAAAATCTGATGGTGATAGTAGGCGCTTTTGGAGCTGGAAGTCATGTTTAAGCAGAACTTCAATAACTTGGTCTTCAACTTGATGAGAGCTAAGTGCGGTGATTAAATTTATTTTCACCGATTTCCCACCAGAATAAAGTCGTAATTTCCCATATCCTCAATCAGGTTTGGAATTATTGGCCTTGGGACAAGAAGTGTTATTACTAAGTCCCCTCCTAGAGTATTTGCCTGGTTATCCACTTGATCTATGACCAAATCACTTGCAATCAAGCGACTTTTATATCTACCAGATTCAAGACTTTGAGTGCGCAATTCAGATTTAGTGATTCCATAGATATCAACTCGTTGTCCACTGCCAATATCTTTTGGTACTTGAGAAAAGGCGATAGCAATCGGAACCTGCTGGAGCTGCTCATCTACTTGGCTACTTAGTGCATAAGCTGGTATTAATTCGTCAATTCCAATGGCTCTAACCACTGAGCTTCCAATGATGGAGACTTGCCCATCGATGTAGTTTCCGGCATTACCAGGTAATAAAACTTTGCTGATAACCACATCTTCTGCCGTAATTACCTCTCCTTTGTCAAGGTCAACCGCTGCGCTCCAAACTGTGATCATCCGACTCGATGAATTGGAGATGACTAGAGCTGAGATAAATGAGGCAGCAATTAAGCATCCGCCTAAAATCGTTTTAAGATAACTACGGATAGAGAAGTTAAAGGAATTTTTCTGAAGCTTATTGGTATTTTTCATTGGCAATGAATACCTAATTTCTTGCTCTCTGAGCTTCTACGTCCACAACTAAAACTCAGGTATTAACAAGCTGTGGACAATTCCTCATCCTTTTAGATGATAGTTATTTCGCATTTAATAACCATGCTCTATCTATGAAAAATGAAGCAGAAATAAGAAGTAAAGGATTTGATCTTTCTGATTATGACTTATTGGATCATCCGGCATTAGAGCTATTTGAGCAAAATAGCTTTTATTCAACTCCTCTTTTTGGAAGAGACGTAAGCCAGGAAAGCAATAAGCTCTATCTAATTCCAACTAGCCATGGCGAGAACTATGAAGCAGATTTTGCTCCCACTCCTTCTTCTCTTGCAGAACTTCCCAATGCCACGCGCTGGACTCTGACTTATCTAATTACCGCTCTTGAGATTATGGCTGCAAGGCGCCCAGCCTCTCAGGTTGCTCGCACTACACACCGCTACACCTATAACTCACTACTTACTCAAGTAGGAAGCTTGAAGGAGGTTCCCAAGATCAAAAGTGTTAGAAGAAGCCAGCCAATAGTTGGAGTCGTTGAACTAAACGCAACATTGATTTTCAAAGAGAGAATTAGAGCTCTCGTTGCGCGCTTTGAAGGGGTCGATCACAAATGGCTCTGTACTGAGTTAAGCCTTATATAGAAAGCTATGCAGCTCCATGACAGCGTTTATATTTCTTTCCAGAACCACATGGGCAAGGTGAATTTCTAGATACTCCGCCATTTACTGCCGGTGATGAGTTTGAAGCCTGACCACTCTCACTTGGCGATGAGTAACGAAGCTCTTGCTTAGGAGCAGCTGGAGTAACGCCCTTTGCTTCGACGTGTTCATTTTCAACCTTGACTTCAACATTAAATAAGAATCCAACAAGTTCTTCCTTAATTGCATCCATCATCGCAGAAAATAGCTCGTATCCCTCTTTTTGATATTCAACAAGTGGATCTCGCTGCGCCATCGCGCGAAGACCAATTCCTTCCTGGAGATAATCCATCTCATAGAGATGCTCGCGCCACTTTCTATCTAGGACAGAAAGGAGAATCTTTCGCTCAAGTTCGCGCAGGACTTCAGCGCCTAGATCTTGCTCACGTTTTGCATAGGCCGCAAAGATGTCATCTAGGACTTTAGCGGTGAGGAAATCAGTATCTAAACCAGTTCTGCCACCAACTTCAGCTTCAATTTCTTCAACTTTAAATGAGATGGGATAAGTTGCTTTCAGAGCGGTCCAAAGTTGATCTAGATCCCACTCTTCAGGAAATCCTTCATTAGTTGCTGCTCCAACATAACCGCGAATCGTATCTTCAATAAATCCTGTGACTTGCTCCTTGATATCAGCGCCCTCTAAAACTTCTCGTCTTTCGCGATAGATAACCTCGCGCTGACGGTTCATCACATCGTCATATTTAAGAACGTTCTTACGCATCTCAAAATTCTGTGATTCAACTTGAGTCTGCGCAGATTTAATGGCATTGGTGACCATCTTTGATTCAATTGGCGTATCTTCCGGAATGCCTGCAGCGCTTAGGAAACGCTCAACAAGAGCTGAATTAAACCTACGCATCAATTCATCTTGAAGTGAGAGATAGAAACGAGATTCACCAGGATCTCCTTGGCGACCAGATCGGCCACGGAGCTGATTATCGATACGGCGGGACTCATGTCGCTCAGTTCCTAGAACATAAAGTCCACCAAGTGCAACAACTTCATCATGGCCTTTGGAGACGGCAGCCTTCTGTCTTTCAATTTCAGCTGGCCACATCGCTTCGTACTCTTCAGGGTTTTCAACTGGCGAGATTCCCTGACGTTGTAATTCATAATCAGCCATAAATTCTGGGTTTCCACCAAGCATGATGTCAGTTCCACGACCTGCCATATTTGTTGAAACTGTTACAGCTCCAACCGTTCCTGCTCTTGCGATAATGGCCGCTTCACGTTCATGCTGCTTAGCATTTAATACTTCATGCGGAATACCTTTGCGTCTAAGAGCGCTTGAGAGAACTTCTGACTTTTCAACGCTAACAGTTCCAACCAAAACTGGTTGTCCCCTCCGATGGCGCTGGGCAATATCGTTAGCTACAGCTTCAAATTTGGCATCCTCAGTTTTATAGACCAGATCTGATTGATCAAGTCGTTGCATGACTTTATTGGTTGGAATTGGAATTACTCCAAGCTTGTAAATCTGCATAAATTCTGAAGCCTCAGTCATCGCTGTTCCGGTCATACCAGCTAACTTGTCGTACATGCGGAAGTAGTTCTGCAAGGTTATTGTGGCCAGAGTCTGGTTTTCATCTTTGATCTCAACCCGCTCTTTTGCTTCCAGCGCTTGATGTAGACCTTCGCTATAGCGACGGCCAGATAGAACTCGGCCGGTATGTTCATCAACAATTAAGAGCTCTCCACTCATGATCACATAATCTTTATCGCGCTTAAATAGCTCTTTAGCCTTAAGAGCATTATTTAGATAGCCAATCATTGGAGTGTTTACTGCTTCATAGAGATTTTCAATACCTAGCAGCTCTTCTACCTTTGAAACTCCAGCATCAAGAATTCCAGTATTACGCTTCTTTTCATCAACTTCATAATGCTCACCGCGAGTTAAGCGCGATGCAATATTGGCAAATTCTTGATACCACTTCGTTGCCTTATCAGCAGGTCCACTGATAATCAGAGGGGTTCTAGCTTCATCAATCAAGATTGAGTCAACTTCATCCACGATGGCAAAGTTATGTTCACGCTGCACGCAATCGGCCAAGTTCCAAGCCATATTGTCTCGAAGGTAATCAAAACCAAATTCATTATTTGTTCCATAGGTAATATCGCAGTTGTACTGTTCGCGGCGCTCTGCTGGGCTCATGGATGCCAGAATTACCCCGACCTTTAAACCTAAAAATCTATGGATGCGTCCCATCCACTCGCTATCACGCTCTGCTAGATAATCATTAGTGGTAACAATGTGAACCCCTAGACCAGTGAGAGCATTTAGGTATGAAGGAAGAGTTGCTACCAAAGTCTTTCCTTCACCAGTTCGCATTTCTGCAATATTTCCGCGGTGAAGTGCGGCGCCTCCCATAATTTGAACGTCATAGTGGCGCTGTCCCAGTGTTCGCTTTGATGCCTCTCTGACTAGAGCAAAAGCTTCTGGAAGAAGGTCATCTAAATCTTCTCCTGCTGCAAGGCGTGCTTTGAAGGTATCGGTCATTGCCCTTAGCTGCTCATCGCTCATCGCGACATAAGTTGCTTCGTGTGAGTTAACAAGATCAGCAATCTTTTCTAATTGCTTAAGTGCGCGCCCTTCTCCGGCACGCAGAATCTTGTCGAGAATTGCAACCACGGATCAACCTTCCACTTGATGAACTAGGGCTCTATCGTATTAGTAGGCGGTGGGCTGACGCACATACCGTTGCAGCGCCCAAAACTGTCAGATTTCTCTCCCTTAAAGCCCGAAAAGCGCTATCTAACGTAGCCCCGGTGGTCAATACATCGTCTATTAGCAAGATTGGTCTTTCCCTTACTAAATCATCACTTCTAAGCCTAAAGGCTCTGGCCATATTGCTCTGGCGCGCAGTATAGGAAAGTTCGCTCTGATCTCTAACGCTCTTCTGATGAATAAGTAGTTCCTTCCAGCGCCAGCGCACTCCATTCTTTTGCTTTTGCAGCGCAACTAATTGATCAAGGATTGGGTGGAGAAACGATCCACCTCTTTTTCTTATCGCAGATTTAGTTGAAGGAATCGGAACTAGTAAGCAATGCGAAATACTTAGCGCTGGATTGTCTAATTCAAACTTCTCTAAAGCAGTACTCAGCGCTCTTGCCATCCAAAATTGTGCGACTCTATTTCTACTCTCTTTGGCTTGAATTATAATTCTAGAACTTGCTGCGTTATAAGCAAGAACTGAATTAACTGCTAAACCTTTGACATATCGCCGCTGGACAGGTGCAAGCCAGAACTGCTGACATTCTAAACAAAGTGGTGCAAACTCAACTTGACAGTAAATACAAATTTTTGGAAAGACTAATGAAGTTAGAGCTGAGAAAATTCCTTCTTTTCTTTTATCAAAGTCCACTTAGACATTTTTAGCAAAGCAGGCAAATAAACTAAGTGTTTAGAACTTCAATGTGTGGGTAACTCACCTATGGGAACTTCAGTTATGGGTTGACCTTGCGTCAATGGAAGAGTCAAAACAAATTGTGCGCCAGCGCCTAGTTCTGACCAGAGCTTGATATCGCCGCCATGAAGGTTTGCATCCTCTCTAGCAATTGATAGTCCAAGGCCTGTTCCACCTCTAATGCGAGAGCGCGACGGATCTGCGCGCCAGAAACGATCAAAGACTCGCTCCAGGTGATGGGTGGCAATACCAACTCCATAATCTCTAACTGCGAGTGAAACTGCGCTCGAACTAGCTTTGACTGTTAAGTCCACAGGATTTCCTTCAGCATGATCAATAGCATTTCCTAATAAATTGCGCATAATCCGCTCAATACGTCGCGAATCCCCATCAATTAAAACTTCATCCTCTGGGACATCGATTCGAATTTTCACATCTCTTTGCTTAGCATCCATCGCCAAATCTTCTACGCAGCGATTAACTAGCTGAACCAGGTCAATTTTTGACAGAGACAAAGTGGCAACTTGAGCATCAAAGCGGCTGACCTCTAATAGGTCAGTTAACAATTCTTCGAAGCGATCAATCTGAGAGAGAAGAAGTTCAGCACTCCTTGCAATAGTTGGATCAAATCCCTCTCTAGCTGCAAAGATCACATCAGATGCCATACGAATAGTTGTTAGTGGAGTTCGTAGCTCATGCGAGACATCAGAGACAAATCTCTGCTGAAGTCTTGAGAGATTCTCTAGACGAGTAATCTGTTTGGCAAGAGTATCTGCCATATCATTGAAAGCAGTCCCAAGTCTGGCAACTTCGTCACTTCCTTTAACTTGCATTCTCTTTAAAAGGTCGCCTGCGGAAAGTTGCTCAGCTACTTCAGCGGCATACCTGACGGGCTTAATAACTTGCCTTAAAACTACTGAGGCAATAACCATAATCAATGCCATCAGAATAAGTCCTGTGCCCCACATCGAACGACCAATGAGATCAATCGTTTGCTGCTGTGATGAAAAGTCAAAGAGTACATACATTTCATAGCGACCTACAGACTTAATATCTATACGATGACCAACAGCAACTCCAGCAACGCTCTCTCCATTGAAATATCGCAAGTTCGTGCGCTGCCAATGAATCTCATCATCTTCTTTAACAAGCTGCCTTAACTCATTTGGAATTGAAGATGGCTCAAGGAAGTTTGAAGTAGATCTTGAGGGAATGCCAGCAACCCTTTTGCCAGTGCTACTAAGAAGTGCAATCTCTCGGCCCGAGGCTTTTGCGCTGACATTTGTAGACTTAACAATTTCATCGACAATTGTTTTGTAATCGGTATTTTTATTGAGGCTACCAATTAAGAAGCGATAGTCAGCATATTGAATTGCAGCTTCACCTTCAGAAATTGCTGCCGAAATCTTCTCCTCGATAATTCCATCAGAGATACGGTTATAGAGGTTGGAGCCAAGGAAATAGATTAAAGCTATCGAGATAATGCTTGATACTGAAAATACTTTTCTAAATAAAGAGGTTCTAAAGTATTGGGTTATCTTCACTTTTTTCAGTGTCTCTAACTTCTATTACCTAGCGCGCCTGCCTTATATCCAATGCCGCGAACCGTGCCAATGATTGTTGGATTTTCAGGGTCATGCTCAATCTTGGCGCGCAACCTTTGAATATGAACATTGACTAAACGGGTATCGGTTGAGTGGCGATATCCCCACACTTCACCAAGTAAAGCTTCTCGAGTAAAGACTCTTCCTGGTTCTTTCGCTAGCGATACTAAGAGATCAAATTCAAGACGCGTTAAGGGAATCTCCTTCCCTGCTCGAGTAACTGTGTGCTCCACAATATCAATGGCTAAATCACCGATAGTAAGAGTGCTGGAGATCTCTCCGCCTGTTCTACGTAGCCTGGTTCTAATTCGCGCTACTAACTCTGATGGCTTAAATGGCTTGACCATGTAGTCATCAGCGCCTGCTTCAAGCCCTCTAACAATGTCATGGGTATCACTCTTTGCAGTGAGCATCACGATTGGTACCCGCATAGAGTGTTTACGAATCTCTTTACAAACTTCTATTCCATCAAGACCAGGAAGCATGATGTCTAGCAAAACTAAATCTGGCGGATTATTGCGAAAGACTTCAAGTACTTCATCGCCCCTGCTAACTAGGTCGACTTCAATACCTACGCCATTTAGAACAATTCCCAACATTTCGGCAAGGTCTTGATCGTCATCAACGACCATTACCGAAGTCATTAGCTACCGTGCTTCCAAGAGTTTAGATATTCATTCTGAATTGGGTTCAAAGTATCAATCGTTGCACCCATTGACTTCAATTTCAGACGAGCTACTTCTTTATCAATTTCAACTGGAACCATATGAACTCCAGCGCCAAGTCCCTTTGCGCTCTTTACCAACCACTCAGCGGTGAGAGCCTGATCAGAAAATGACATATCCATTACAACAGCAGGGTGTCCCTCTGCAGCTCCTAGATTTACTAGACGGCCTTCAGCAATTAGAAGGATTCTTCGCCCATTTCCTAGTAGGTACTCATCGGTTTGATGGCGAATTTTTGGGTTCTTCTGTGAATTCTTCTCAAGCCAGGCCACATCAATTTCAATATCAAAGTGACCAGCATTGGCCAAGATTGCTCCATCTTTCATTAATTGGAAATGCTCAGCTGCAATAACAGTGCGATTACCGGTAACAGTTATAAAGATATCTCCTACTTTTGCTGCCTCTGCCATCGGCATTACGCGATAGCCCTGCATAAGTGCATCAAGTGCTTTAGTTGGATCAATCTCAGTAATTACAACTTCGGCGCCCATTCCTCTAGCGCGCTCTGCTACTCCCTTGCCGCAATAACCAAAACCAGAAACCACAAAAACTTTTCCAGCAATTAATTGGTTTGTAGCACGAAAGATTGCATCAATAGTTGATTGACCTGTGCCATAGCGATTATCAAACATATGCTTGGTATCGGTGTCATTAACAGCAATCATTGGGAAAGTTAGTGCGCCATCTTTTGCCATCTGCTGAAGACGAATAACACCAGTGGTTGTCTCCTCGCATCCTCCAGTGATATTTGGAAGTAGTTCAGTTCTTGTGGTGTGTAGGGTGTTTACTAAGTCGCATCCATCATCGAAGACTTGGTGCGGAGCAATATCAAGAGCAGCATTAATGTGTGAGTAATAGCCATCACGGTCAACAGCGTTTCTAGCAAATACGCTAATTCCATATTCATAAACCAGAGCTGCTGCTGTGTCATCTTGAGTTGAGAGTGGGTTAGAAGCACATAGCGCAAGCTCTGCCCCTCCAGCTTTTAGAGTCCTCATTAGATTGGCAGTCTCAGTTGTTACATGCATGCAGGCAGCAAAGCGAACGCCTTTAAATGGCTGCTCTTTTTCAAATCTCTCTCTGATTTGAGCAAGTACTGGCATATTGCGCTCAGCCCATTCAATCCGCTTCTTTCCTTCAGCAGCAAGTGAAGCATTGGCAATGTCATGTTTTGGCGTAGTCATAGTTGTTGGATTCACTTAAATTTCTCTCCTGATGGGTTTAGAGCTTGCCTCTGATTAGAAGGCGTAGTTTACCCGTTTCTTATTAACTGCAAGACCAGATCTCGCATGGAAGCCATCTGCTCTTGGGTATCGGCCTCAACATTTAGCCTTAATAACGGCTCAGTATTTGAAGACCTAAGGTTAAACCACCAATTCTTAGCGTTAACAGTGAGACCATCAAGCTCATCAAAAGTTAAACCTGGCTCATAATCTTTAAAGTGGGACTTGATCTTATTTATCGCTTTGCCCTGATCAACAACGGTTGTATTTATCTCACCGCTTAGGCTGTATCGATTAAAGCTCTGCATTAACTCAGATAGCGGAATCTGACTTTCAAGAAGTGCTGCTATTGCATGAAGGGCAGCAAGCATTCCAGAGTCGGCTGACCAAAAGTCTTTAAAATAAAAATGTCCTGAATGCTCTCCCCCAAAGACTGCGCCTTCATCTGCCATCATCTGTTTTATATATGAGTGTCCAACTCTGGAGCGAAGCGCTCTACCACCTGACTCAGCAATTACTTCAGGAACAGCTTTGGAGCTAATTAAGTTATAGATAATTGACGCACCTGGATTTTTAATAAGTTCTCGTTTTGCAATTAGCGCTGTTAGCGCAGATGGTGAGACAAGATTTCCTTTTTCATCAACTAAGAAACAGCGATCAGCATCGCCATCAAATGCCAAACCAATATCTGAGCCTTTCTCCCTTACTAGATTTTGTAGATCAACTAAATTTTTAGGCTCGATCGGATTTGCCTCGTGATTTGGAAAACTTCCATCTAATTCAAAATAGATGCCATCAACGATTGCATTAATCTCTCGCATAACTGCAGGCGCGGTATGCCCTCCCATCCCATTTCCCGCATCAATTGCAATCCGCAGCGGTCTTGATTGAAAATCTGGCGCAAAAGACTTCTCTGGAAAGAGTGAGAATAGAAACTTAACGTAATCGGCTAGTAAATCTTGGCTCCGCTCTTTTCCCATAGGGCGATTTGGAATGGGAAATCCTTGAGCTATTGCCGACTTAATCCAAGCCAGCCCTGACTCTTGGCCAATTGGTTTGGCCCCGCTTCTACATAGCTTTATTCCATTGTATTGCGCTGGATTATGGCTAGCAGTAAACATTGCTCCCGGCATATTGAGAGCCCCTGATGCAAAATAGAGTTGATCTGTAGAGCAAAGTCCAATTCGAATTACATCAAGTCCTTGTGAGGTTATGCCATCTGAAAATGCGGTAGCTAAATCAGGAGATGATGGGCGCATATCTTCTCCCACAACAATGGTTGCTGGCTCGCGCTCTCGTTCAATAAATTTAGCAAAGGCGATTCCAAGTGCAAAGGTGAAGTCAGCGCTTATCTCTTCATCAACCAGGCCACGAATGTCATAGGCCTTAATTACTTTATCAAGCAGCTCTTGATCCACTCTTAAATCTTAGCGGTCTTACTTATTATCTGGAATTGCGCGAAGATGGCCACGACGACCAACTTCAGGAGTTACTGCCTTTGGCGCTATCTCTTCAGCAAAACTCTGGCGAATTGCATCAGCAATTGCGATTAAATCTTCTGGAGAAGGTTCAACTATTTCTCGGTCAGGATTATGTTCAATGACGCTCCAGCCTTGCGGCACGGTTAATTTAGCTGAGTGCTCAAGACAGAGATCATAGGCATGTGGTTCTACATAGGTTGAAAGTGGTCCAATGAGCGCTGTGGAGTCAGAGTAAATATAGGTAAGAGTTTTAATTGCATGCGCGCTACATCCAGAGCGCGTGCATCGTCTTCCAACAGCGCTAGGGCGAGAATTTGGCCTTGAGCTATTAGTTGATGACATGGCGCGAGATTAGTCGCTTACCTCCAACTTTTATGGGATTTACTAGCCGCGAGGCTGAATAACTGCAATGTCAGCAATTGGCTTTGTGGCACTCTCAAGGTTTGTACTTGGCGCAATACCAAGGCGAGCAACCCCATCACCACTTATCCAACTCATCGCTGCAACAACCGGGGTTGCGCTACTAATGGTTAACAGCCTGGCATTTGGTGGAACTCGCCAATTAACGATCTCATCACCTCGAATCAATTCACTATTGCTCTTGCCCCCTCTATCTCTCCAAACTATGGAGAGGATAACTTTCTCCCCGACAAAGCTAATCACTGGTTCAAGGCCATAAATATTAAATGAAACGGTATTAAAGCTCTGACTTGGAGCGCTCCAAGTAAAGTCTGAAACTGATCCGCTCTTAACCTCAGATAGAACCGATGCAACTATCTCCTCAGTTGCGCTAACTTTTAGAGCAAATGCTTTGCTGCCGAAATCAACGCTGCTTAGATCAATATCTGTAACTTCTCGAGCATTAAGTGATATCTCGCCAATTCCAACCGGAACATAGACGCCATCAGGTGAGATGATTTCAACACTTGCGCGTGCATCAACTTCTCCAACGCTCATCAGCCTCAAGGTATGTTTGATTGAACTACTAGAACCCAGTTTGACGGCAAGACCTGCAATTACTAATTCTTTACTTGCCTCTGACATTGCTGGAACAAAGTCTCCGCCAATGTTGCTTAAGCCGCGCACTCGCTCATCTAGAAGATATGAAGTGATGCGACCACTTCGAGTTTCAACCTTTAAAACTATTCGCTCAGAACCAGGTGAGAGTGAGTCGATTCGAACAACTTTCTCAGATGAGGCTTTAACTGTTACTGGAAGGCTCTGACTAGCCCCACTTTCAGAGTAAGCGGTTAGATCAATTAGGGCATCACTTAAACCACTATTGATCATAATTAACTTTGATTGACTTGTGACATTAGCTGTACCACCAACAAACCAATTTATCGGGCCGCTAATAGTGCAGGTAGCAGCGCTACTCCACTTGCCAGATCTGGTCATAATTACATTGGTATTTGCAGGATTTCCAGCAACCAAAATTGCTCCGCGATTAAGTGGATAGCTTCCCGAGCCATTCTTCTTTAGCTCTGCACTAGGTTGATTGATATTTCTTATCTCAATATTTTTAGTCGCAAGCAGTGCAGTTGCTTTCGCTCCAGATACTCCAGCAGGACACGCCGTTGCTGGATATGACTGAGTAACAACAGAATTAGAAGAGCTCTGAGGTAGTAGGTGAGCAATATGGGCAATTATGATAAAAATCAAAAGTGCAAAGCTGGCGCGCGTCTCTTTCATGCCAACTCCTGCTCACTCATCTGACTTCTCCTGCGGCGAGCAGGAAGAGCGAGAATAATTAAGGTCAGAAAGGTCAATAGTTGTAGCGAGACCCAGGCTCTTCTTGAGGTGCCGTCATGGAAGATTAGGAAATCTCCCGGTTCTGAAACATAAAACCTTGGTACTCCATTTTCAGTTTGGGTTAAAGGTAGATAGGTTCCATTAAGAAGCATCTTCCAGCGATTGTCATACTTTTCAGTAATTATTATTACGCCAGCAGATGTAAGGGTTCCTGCTGCACCAACTTCACCACTTGGTAGGACTGAATAGCTTCCATCTTGAGATAGAAATGAGATATGGCCTAGCGCTCCTGGAACTTTCCAGGTTATTCCTTCATCAGTTGAGGCAGCTCTAGTAAATCCACCTGCGCCATCAATAGTTCTTACTAGCTCTTCATTAATCGGATTTGCTAAAAAGAGATACCGAATTCCAAACTCAGCAAAGACTTTACTGCTACTAACTCCAGATCCAGCAATTAGATCATTTATTGCCTTAGTTACTACTGGAGCAAGTCCTGTTATGACATCGGCTTGTCCCAGTTGCAGATCTTTATCTCGAGCGATGAAATATTTCACCTTTGAAGACTCTGCTCTCAAAACTAAAGTCTTATAACGTCCCTCAGTCTGGGCGCTAGCACTTAAAAAGGCAGGAAGTGCAGATTTTGAATTGGCTTGAACTGGAGCGCTATTAGCCGATCCCAACCACCATGTAGCTGAGGCAAGAATGGAGAGCGCAGAAATCAGGGAGGTAAAGCCAAGGAGAATATGGCGATAATCAATATTAGATTGGCTAAGGCTAGGTAGATAGTTATCAATCATTATTACTGCTGCAAGTAGCGCAGTTAAGGTTGGAATAACTAGAAGCGACCCAACCCAGAGTTGCTCTGGGGTGAAACTGCCATGGCCTGAAACCTGCCTTGAACCAAGTAGCGCTGCAATGGCGATAAAAAATAGCGCCACCTCTCCTAATCTTGCTGTCTTACTAACAAAGATAGCTATTACAGCAATAAGAAGTATCGGCGAAATAATCCAAATCGGTGGAGCTCCAACTCCACCAGGATTTCCTAGAAGCAATGAAAGGACTTCGCCTCCCGCCAGGCTTAAACCAGGATCAAGAAGGATTCTTGAAGGATGAAGAATGAATTCAATAGACCAAGGGGCGTTAACAATTAGAGGAGTAATTGTCACCGCAATACGGCGGGCATTTCTTCTATCAAAGACTAATTTATCCATCGCATTATTTTTAGAATTAAATGCAATTACATCAAAGATCACCAAAATAATCTGCCAGAGAAGAATTGACATAAATGTCATTGGTGAGAAGGCGCAGACAAAGGTCAATAACAGCGCAATCCAGAAAGTTTTTCGCCAAGATAGATTCTCAAGTTGCTCGAGTCCAAATAGCGATCTAATCAACCAGGGTCCAATTACCACTAATACTAAGGTTCCAACTCTGCCGCTATTAATAGCGCTTAACGTGGTTGGCGAAAAGGTATAAAGCAGAGCTGCAATGAGAGCAAGAAAGTGGAGATTAGTAAATTTCTTTGCAAGTAGATATGAACCCCAAAGCGCTAGTGGAACTGCGCAAAGAAATAATCCAGTAATAAATAGTGAGGAGTTTGCCCCAGTAAGTAATGAGCCAAATCCAATGTAGGCAACCCAAGGCGGCGCGCTAGTGCTTGAGCCAAGGCCTACGGTATGCCAAGAATCGGAATACATTGAAAATAGTTCAAAGGCTTTTGTAGGCGTTGCTGCTAGAGCGCCACCAACTATCGCTCCAAAGCGATTACGGGAGGCAATCAAGGTCAATAAAATAACAAGTAGTGAAACGCTAAGTATTGGTCGGCGAGTTAGCCATCTAATTGGTGATGGAGCCTGAACTAAATCAATATCAGCATTTTCTAGAGCTTCATCATTTAAATCTAGGGCCGAGCTAGTAACCCCACTTTCTTCATATATAGATGAGCGGCGCCAACTGCGAGAAATAGCAGAGCCAGCTCGCTCAATTGCTAATTGCAGCTGCGATCCTCTAGGTGGAACGAAGCGCGAGATAACTCTTGATGAAACTAAGCGATTCTTTCTGCGCTTTGCTCTAGCTCTAAATAAGTCCTGCGGCTGCAAAATAACCAGAGCAACAGCTGCAATTTCATCTAAGGCATATCCTGGAAGTTTTGCTAGCAGATAACCAATTGCGCGAAATAGAGATGCTGAAAGAAGTTGTAGGGCAATTAGCGGCAGGAGCCACCAAGATGTGTTGGCCATCAAAACATATGCCGCATGTCTGCGATCTAGAAGAAGTGGGCGATGAAGAAATGCATCTGAGACATCAATTCGCCGACGTTCATTAGAAGCTGCTTCAGCGTGATATGCAACCGCCTTTGGAACAGCGATTACTGAGTGGCCTGCAGTATGCACGCGCCAACCAAAATCAACATCATCTCTAAATAAAGAAAGTTCTGGATCAAATCCATCTAACTCTTCAAAGACATCGCGGCGAATTAATGCGCCAGCAGTGCTAACAGCTAAAACTTCACTGACTCCATCATGCTGGCCTTGATCGGCTTCGCGATATTCAAGTCCGGTCCAGCGAGCGCCATTAGAGGCGATACTTATCCCTAGCTCTAATAAGTGGTTTCGATCATGCCAGCCGCGCAATTTGGGCCCAGCCATTGCAACTGCTGGTCGCTCATCAAGGGCTGCTAAGAGCTCTTTTAGCGCGTATGCATCTGGTGCGCAATCATCATGAATCAGCCAGAGCCACTCTGTTTCTGATTCATCTCCTCGTTTAACTCTTGAATTACCAAGAGCTTCTTTAATTGCTGCGCCAAAACCAGTTTCTTTAGCAGTCGAGATTGTGGCAATACCAGCGCCTCGCAGTAACTTTACAGAACTATCTTCAGAGCCAGTATCGATAGCAATTATTTGATCTATTGCCCGCTTCTGCTTGGCAAGAGATGCAACAACTTCAGGTAACCAGAGAGCTCCATTGTGAGAGACGATGATTGCGGTGACAAAGTTATTATCCAAAGTAGGCATTACACCGCCTCTTGTTTAAATAAAAAGTTAGACCAGTTTTCCTTAACTCTTCTAGTTAATAACTTGGAATTCTTATTGTTATTAGATTTAAGCTGGACGGCGCTTAAGGCGACGGCGTTCACGCTCTGATAGTCCGCCCCAGATTCCAAAGCGCTCATCATGTGCCAGAGCGTATTCAAGACACTCTTGTCTGACCTCACATGAGAGACAAACTCGCTTAGCCTCACGGGTTGAACCACCTTTTTCAGGGAAGAAAGCTTCCGGATCGGTTTGGGCACATAGCGCTCGCTCTTGCCACGATAGCTCAACGATCTCGCCATTTCCCAATTGGATACTTGGACCAGGAATGAAAGTCTGCTCTATTCGACGAGCATCAGTCATCAGTTATACCCCTAAAAAACAGAGCCCACGCCTGATGGTGGGCCTACTAGGACCTAATTACACGCTTGTTATTCGGATGTGTCAAGTTGATGGCCACTTTTTTTGGGTAGAAATTAATCCCCGATTTGTCGATTTTTCCCTTAATTTTGGGGCAAAAGTGGGCTAATTACTGATTATTTTCTCAAATATTTTTTCATTGCTTGCTATTGAAACATTAGGTGCGATATAGCAATTATCAATTATCGAACCATCACCAATACTCGCCCCTGCCGAAATAATTGAGCCCTTAATTTGGCAGTTCGCTCCAATTACTGCTCCAGATTCAATTGCAGAACCATCAGAAATTATTGCTGTGGCATCCACCGCTGCATCTTTAGCGATCATTACTCCATAAACTACTCCCCTAGTTGCAGGTGATATCGCAGGATTTAAAATCAAATCTCTTGAAGCTTTGATATATGAAGCTGGGGTCCCCATGTCAATCCAATATGAGTCATCGACATATCCATATAGAGCGCCCTTGCTCTTTAAAAGTTCTGGAAAAGTCTGCCTCTCAACACTTACGACGCTATCTTGGGGGATCTGCGCAATTGCGCTTCTATTAAAAATATAACAACCAGCATTAATAGTATTAACCTTTGGCTGATCCATCTTTTCCAGAAACTCTAATACCTTGCCATCTTGATCAAGTGGAACGCAGCCATAAGCACGGGCATCATCAACTCTTACTAAGTGCAGAGTCACATCAGCGCCCTTGCTTTCATGAAACTGCGCCTGCGCTCTTAGATCATGGCCACTTAAAACATCACCATTAAAAATAAAGACAGATTCATCTTCTGCTAGGTTTAAAAACTTTGCTGCATTTGAGATTGCTCCGCCAGTTCCTAGGGGTTGCTTCTCTATTGCATACTTAATTGAAATGCCAAACTTTGAGCCATCGCCAAAGTAAGGCTCGAAAACCTCAGCTAGATATGAAGTTGCAAGGACTATCTCAGTGACTCCAGCTGCTTGAGCTCTAGCAATTTGATGCTCTGTAACTGGTGCTCCTGCAACTTTTAGCATCGGCTTTGGAGTATTTTTTGTAAGTTCTGCAAGGCGAGTTCCTCTGCCACCAACGAGCAAAATAGCCTTATTTATCATCGATTTACCGCCGCGATGATACGAGAGGCTGCACTTGAAATATTCTCATCGCTAGCAGTTAGGGCGATGCGCACACATCGATCGCCTTTACTTCCATAGAAACTTCCTGGCGTAACAAGTATTCCTATTTCTGCAAACCAATTCACGCTATCCCAATCTTTTTCATCTCTGCTACACCAGATGTATAACCCAGCTTCTGAAAACTCAATTTTAAATCCTGCTGCTATTAGCGCTTTGGCAAGCACCTCTCGCCTTGCTTGATATCTTCCTGCCTGCTTATCAACATGGCTCTGATCTGAGAGCGCGATGGCCATTGACTTTTGAATCGGGAGCGGAAGCATCATCCCCATATGTTTTCTAATCTCTAGTAATTGCGCTATCAATTTAGGATCACCAGCAACAAATGCCCCTCTATAGCCCGCCATATTTGATCGCTTTGAGAGCGAATGAACCGCCAGCACTGAGGTGTTATCACCATTTGCGATTGCCAAAATAGATTGAGCTTTAATTCCATTGGTAAAGGGCAGATAACACTCATCGCTTGCAAGAGTTGCACCAGATTTTCTTGCCCAGGTGAGGCAGGCCTCGAGTTCTTCCCTGCTATGCACCCGACCTGTTGGATTTGATGGTGAATTAATCCAAGCTAAATCAGCTTTCTTGGGCCAGGAATTGGCATCAATTCCAACTTCAAGGACTTCTGCTCTAGCCAGTAGCGCTCCGACTTTATAAGTCGGGTAGGCAATTTCTGGAATTAAAACTGATTTAGCCTCCAGTAGATATGCCAAAAGGGCAACTAATTCCTTTGAACCAATTGTTGGCAGCACATCAAAGTCGCCACTTGCGCCGAGTGTTTCAACGCAATATTTCTTTAGCGCCTCTCTAAGCGCTGCACTTCCAGTGGTTAATGGATAGCTTGGTGAATCACTGCTTGATTTAAGTTCTTCTTGAATGAAATCTGGGGTGGGATCAACTGGAGTTCCCTGGGAGAGATCAATGATTCCCTGGCTATGGGCTCGAGCTTTTTGCCCATATGGCGCTAGGGCATCCCAAGGAAAATCAGGGAGTTTTATCTTCGCCTACTTACTCGCCTGCAGGTTTTTTCTGAATCTGCAGAAGGACTGGATGATCTTTGCCAACTCTTCCAACTTTTGCTGCCCCACCAGGTGAGCCTAATTCGTCAAAGAATTCTGCATTAACTTCCTTATATTCACTGTATTGCGCTGGAACATCATCTTCATAATAAATCGCCTCAACGGGGCAAACTGGTTCACATGCGCCGCAATCCACACACTCATCAGGTTGGATATACATCATTCGATCGCCCTCATAGATGCAATCAACGGGGCACTCTTCAATACATGATTTATCCATTACATCTACACAGGGAAGGGCGATGATGTATGTCACCTGAGACTCCTTTCAGAGAAAATCTAAAAGATATAAACACCGAATTGGCATAAGCGATGCTTACATTGCAGGGCCTAATCCTACAAAATAAGGGGGTGAAGCGCGAGCCAAAACCAAATAATGGGCTACATATCTATGACACTTTAGAGCGAAAAGTGCTGCCTATTACTGCAAGCGATGGCCAAGTGGTGAGAATCTACTGCTGCGGACCAACTGTTTATCGCGACGCTCACGTTGGCAATCTAAGGACTTTTTTGCTTAGTGATTTAGTCCGCAGGACTCTGGAGTTCTCTGGTTTGAAAGTCAAGATGGTACAAAACATTACCGATGTTGGCCATATGAGTGAAGATTTTGAAGAAGATAAAATGTTGGCCCAATCTAAACTTGAAAAGCGAGATCCATACTCTATTGCAAGAGAGTATGAAGAGAAGTTTCATAAAGACTTAGCAAGGCTAAACATTCTCCCAGCTCATAACTATCCCAGAGCAAGTGAGTGCATCGAAATGATGCTTGAACATATTGCGAAATTAACTGAACTTGAACTTGCCTATCAAGGTGATGATTCCTCAATTTATTTCGATAGTACTAAGTTTGATAGTTATGGCCAGTTAAGTGGAAATCGCCTAGATGCGCTCAAGCCTGGTCATCGCTATGAATATGTTGAAGCTGGAGCAAAGAGATTTCATGCCGATTGGGCCCTTTGGAAAGCGGCCGGTAATCGTAAAGAGATGATCTGGCAGACAGCTTATGGTCCAGGATTTCCTGGCTGGCATATTGAATGTTCTGCAATGTCGCTTCATTATCTGCAAGGACATGTCGATCTACATATTGGTGGCATTGATCTTAGATTCCCCCATCATGAAAACGAGAGAGCCCAATCAAATCCTTTAGTCAAAGGTGAAGCAGTTAGTGCCTGGCTTCATGGCGAGCATCTCTTATTTGAAGGAAGAAAGATGTCAAAGAGTTCTGGAAATGTGGTTCTGCTCTCTGATGTAATCACGCGCGGGTTTGATCCACTTTCATTGCGTTTTTGCTTTCTTGAAAACCGCTATCGCTCTCAGATGGATTTATCCTGGAACTCAATAAGCGCAGCGCACTCAACATTGCAGCGCTTGAGAGCTAAATATCAACAATGGAAATTAGCGCCTAGGGATTATTCAGATGAAGCTAGCGCATTTGTACTGGCAATTCTTGCTCACTTCCAGGCAGATTTAGATACTCCCCAAGTGATGATCAAGCTCAGATCCCTTGAAAAGGATGATCAATTTTCAGATGGCCAGAAGGCAGCGATTTTAGAAAATCTTGAACCACTTCTTGCTCTAAAACTACTGGAAGAGATGCCGATTAAAGAGCTGCCCGATGAAGCCAGAGTCTTGTTAGAGGCAAGACAGAGAGCGCGAGAAAACAAGGATTTTGCTTTAAGTGATCAATTGCGAGATCAACTTCTCTTACTTGGAATTGCAATAAACGATTCACCATCGGGCCAGAGCTGGAGCTGGAGGAGTTAGAACTTAAATCCTCTTAAGTAGGCGCCAGGAAATAAGCGCTGCTCCCCCAAATACAAAAAGATTTCCATAAGCATTTGCTTCAATTAGAACTTCGCCGCCATTACCAAGACTTGAAGCTCTAACAATTACAAATAGCCAACCAAAGGCAAAGAGTGCGAGTGATAACTTAGAGAGATACATATTTCTAACTAATCGAAGTCCAATAAATAGCGCCAGTAATGAAACTATTAACCCAAAAGGTCTATATGCATTATGCAGAAATGTTCCAGAGACCCCAACTAAGGCTCCAAAGAGCAAACTAATCAAAGACTTCATAGCTGAATTCCTGAGAATAGATCGGTCTCGCGTCCCTCTTCATTAAATGGTGCGCTAGCTTTTCCATAGACCAAGCGGTAATACTCTTGTCCCCAAACTTTAAAGCCTAAATTATCTGAAAGGGCAAAAAATGGTCCATCTACTGCAATTTGAGTGGGATGGGCTCGCATCGCATCCATTTTCTTTTCAACAAAGTCTTGGCCATCAATTACCGTTGTAACTAGATTGTCTGGTTGAGCAAAAGGGAAATCTTCTGCCTTCTCCACTCCCCAGAAATCACTTCCGCTGCCTTTCATTGCTTCAATTCCCTGTTCAATAATTGATATCGGAATTGTGTTCCAATAAATCTTTTGAATCTGCCAGCCACGCTGAGCTGCCAATTCACTTGCTCGCATCGCAACTCTATGGGCTTGAATATGATCGGGATGTCCATAGCCACCGATTTCATCATAGGTAATCATTACATCAGGTTTAATCTCAAGAATTACCTCAACTAAAGATTCCGCGGCTTGATCAACGTCAGCGTTCCAAAAATTATCTTTCCTTGAATTTGGCTCTGATCCCATCATCCCGCTATCACGCCATGATTTACTTGGAGAACCAAGGAAGCGATGATCTACCACTCCTAAAACTTTCATTGCATTTGCTAATTCGATTTCGCGAGTTGGACCAAGAGCATCTTCTTTTCCACTTGCAAGATGTTCAAGTTCTGGAACTAAAATCTCACCCTCTTCACCTCTGGTGCAGGTAACAAGAGTTACGCCATAACCCATGGCAGCATACTTAGCCATCGTTACACCATTGTTTATAGTCTCATCATCTGGATGGGCGTGAACTAGAAGTAAGCGTGGTTTTCTCATAGAGGTTAGGAAGGCTACACGAGTTCTATTAGTGAAATCTTGCCAAACCTCGTACCATGACACCGATGAGCAATAGCGAGAAAGTTGATAGTCGGGTTCGTCTTCCACGCGATGAGCGACGCGCTCTGCTCCTAAACGCCGCCCTTGAAGTCTTTACCGCCTCGGGATATCACGCAGCAGCGATGGATGAAATTGCAGATCGGGCCGGAGTTAGTAAGCCAGTTCTCTATCAACATTTTCCTTCAAAGCTAGATCTTTATCTTGCCCTTCTTGATGTTCATATCGATTCTCTGGTCTTTGCGATTCAAAAAGCTATCGCCTCAAATAAAGAGAATAAGAATCGAGTAAAGGCAACCGTTGGTGCTTATTTTGAGTTTATTGATGATGAAGGTGGCGCATTTCGTCTGCTATTTGAAAGCGATATGAGCGCAGAACCTCAAGTAAGACAGAGGCTTGATCGCATGACCTATGACTGCGCCGTAGCAGTTAGCGCTGTTATCTCACTAGATACTGGTTTTCCTAAAGAGGAATCTATGGTGCTGGCAATTGGGCTTATTGGTTGCGCCCAAATAACCGCCCGCCACTGGCTTGAGCGGGATGGAAAAATTAATCGCTCCGAAGCAACCTCGTTAGTGACTAATCTACTCTGGCGAGGAATTTCTGGCTTCCCGCTACAAAGTTAGGAGAGTTTAGAAAATTTGAAGAAGCAAAATCTACTAAAACTCTTTAGGATGGGGTTATGAGTACAAAAAAGAGCGGAAAATCAGAATCTGCAAAATCAGAAGTTCGTATCTCTGTAGCTGATCAACTTCGTGAATTAACGATAGAGACTTCTCTTGATCGCGATGAAGTATTAGCGCTGGTCAATAAAGCCCTGACCTCTTCTGCCCCGCTAGTGCTAACTGACATTAGAGGTCGGCAGTTCGTGGTGCCTGCAGGAAAAATCGGTTCAATTGAGATTGGCGATATTGCTGAACGTCGTGTGGGCTTTGCTGGCGCTTAAATTAAATAAGTTCTAGTTTTTCTAAGAGTAAGTAAGTAACTTCTCGATAATCTGCAGCAACTTCACTCTTTGTATCTTGAGTTAAGATGCTTTTGGACTGACTCTGCGATAGGCAGACTTGCGCCGATGAACGAATTGTTGGTTCAAGCAGTAAAAAATCATCGCTAATCAGTGACTTAAACTCCTCATCAAGCTCTTGCGTTGTTTTAGTTATTAAAAGTTGAAGTTGCCCGCTATGGCCAGCGCTCTCGGCATAATCTTTGCTATTTAGCGCTCCCCGAAGCGAGAGAATTTCAGTTGTGCTGGGTAGCAGAATTAGATTTGCGACAGCCATAAAGTAGGTAGTAATTCTAGAAACTCCAGTTGGCGTATCAATTATTACTAGATCAAAGCTTTCTAGAAGCTCAGTTAGTTTTGCCTGTGAGATAACTTGATCAAAATCTAGAGCTAACAGACGACTAGATGAGGCAATGATTGAGAAGCGCTCTCCGCTTTTTATTGTTGAGGCATCAAGTGAGAACTGGCCAGATAAGAACTCTTTTGTACTCACTCTAGGATTTTCAATTCCACATGCAAAAGTTAGCCCCGCTGATGGATCTGCATCTATTACCAAGACTTTCTTGCCATACTCACTAGCCGCTACCGATATGCAATGAGCAGATGTGCTCTTACCAACACCACCAGCGCTATTAGCAACAACAAGAACCTTCACTTCTCTGCACCAACTTGAGCAAATGCAAACTTCATTTCAGGAGTTTGTCTTAAACTTTCAGGGACTAAGAGAAGAGCGCTTCGAAGCGATCTAAGAGCAATATTGGTGGCAACATCTTGGCCAGGAAGTGTTGGCCAGCCATATAAAGATTTAGCCCACTTAGGAAGAGAAGCTGCTGCAATGGAAGTAATGCCTCCCCATAGCGGCGCAATTGGAGTTCCAAAACGAAGAAGTGGAGGAAGTGGAGGAAGGGCGATAAATAACGCTGCTCGTTTGGCGTCATCGCTGGCAGAAAGCTCATCTTTAATATCTATGAAGTATTTATCTAGTTGAGCAACGTTTCTTGGTACTTTTTCTTCATCAATACCTACTAAGCGAGCAAATACCACCATCTCCTCTAGATATTGATCACGCTCTTTTTCGCTCAAAACAAGTCCTGAGCGAAGCGCTGTATCTAGAAAAGAATCAACCATTGCCATATGAACCCAGAGCAGAAGCCTTTGATCATCAAGTTTTAACTTCTCGTGAACACCTCTAACTCTGGCAGCTAACTTCTCAGCCTTTTCCTTGCTAGCAAAGGTAAGAGTTGCAACATAATCTCCAGTTCTCTCAAGCCTTCCCCAAGCATCTTCGCGGAAGTTGGAGTGTGCTGCCACTCCTGCCATCGCCTCCGGATGCAGCGCTTGTTGAAGTAGCGCTCTAATTCCTCCCACAAACATTGAAGGATCGGAGTGAACCCTCCAAGTTATGGAATCAGGGGAAAAGAAACCTAAACTCATGAGGCAAAGAGATCCTTAATTCCAGTCATCAGCATCTCAAATGCGATTGCAGCAGTTAGAAGGCCTGCAATCTTTGCAAGGAGAGCGACTCCAGATTCTTTTATAATTTTCACAATTCCAAGTGAGAACATCAAAGTTATACCAATAATCAGATGCGCTCCAAGTACAGCAAGTGAGAGTGCAAAGGTCATAGAGGTGCTAGAAACTTCTTGACTAAAGAGCATGATTGTCACAATTGCTCCAGGGCCTGCCAGTAGTGGAGTGCCAAGTGGGACTAAAGCCAAGTTCTTTGGAATCTTTCCACCGCCACTAAAGTCACTTCCCTTTAGTAAATCAAGCGATACCAATAGAAGAAGTAATCCCCCAGCTCCTCTTAGAGCTGGCATAGAAATCTCAAGGTAATCAACGATAAATTGGCCAAAGAGAGCAAAAATAGTAATCACAAATAGCGAAGTGCCGGCAGCTTGCCAGGCAAGAAGAGTTCTCTGACGTCGAGTGCGATCTCCTAGAACAGATAAGAATATTGGCGTAGCACCGGGCGGATCTAAAATCACAAGTAGGGTTACAAATGCTTGCAGACCAAATGTAATTGTGCTGATATCACTCATCGCTTCACAACCCTTCTCTGATTAGCTCTTAATTCAAGATGGGCCCATTGTTCAGGATTTGTGGTGAATTGCGCTAATCGATTTAATTTTCCATCTCCATGGTAATCACTTGAGCCAGTAATAACAAGATTTCGCGCAATTGCAAGGGAGACTAGCTCCGCTTTCTCACTATCTGAGTGATCTGGGTGATCAACTTCAATTCCATCAAGTCCAGCAGCAATTAAGTGATCAAAAGCTTCAATTTTAAGTGTCTTGCCACGCTTTGAAGCAAATGGATGAGCGATTACTGCAACACCTCCGGCCTGCTTGATTAGCTTTATAGCAGCCTCTGGAGTTGGCGAATAATGATTTACATAGTATTTAGATTTATTATGTAAGAAAGTTTCAAACGCTTCTTGGCGAGATGCCACATGGCCCTTAGCAACTAAAGCATCAGCTAGATGAGGACGGCCGAGTGTGGCATCACCGGTTCGCATGGCATAAACCTCATCTAAGCTAATTTCAATTCCAGCTTCATTTAGGCGAGTAATTATCTTCTCCATACGAAATAGGCGATGCTCTCTTGTCTTATCAAGTTCATCAATGAGTGCTTGATGGCTTGAATCAAAGAGCAGGCCAAGCATGTGAATACTGAGCCCCTCTTCATCTTGGCAAGAAATTTCTGAGCCCAACACCAATTGCATTTGAGATTTAGAGGGATGATTAAGCAGAGCGCTAGATGCTTCCTGCCAGCCGCGAGTAGTGTCATGATCGGTTAGCGCCAACACCCCAATACCTGCAGCAATTGCCTTATCGATTAAACCAGAGGGCGTATCAGTCCCATCGCTTGCATTGGTATGGGTATGTAAATCAATGAGCATGAGGGTAAGGCTACCCTTTTTCTCCATCCTTGCTGCGCATAACAAAAATCGCACACCCTGCCAATAAAAGAATCAACCCTGGAACAGTTCCAAGTGGTGGTAATTGATCAAGCCACCAAAAGGCAAGAAGAGCGCCAACTGGAACTTCAAAGAAAACAATTAAGGAAACAATTGCTGGCGATACTCTCTTAAGTGAGAAATTAAACATCGTGTGACCAAGAATCTGTGCTCCTAAAATTAGCGCAAGCAATAACCACCATTGCTTAGCTTCAAAACCAATTAGCTGCACTCCAGTGATAAGTGCAATCGGAAGAGCAGTTAGCGAACAAGTTAAATAACATAAAGTGGTATAGGTCGAAGTTGCAAGTGTTTGTTGTGCTTTTGAGCCGAGTAGAACATATAGGGCAGCAAGAGCAGCGCAGATAATTGCCGCTATATCTCCAATGAAAGCTCTAGTTGAAATCTGAAAATCAACTCCAGTAATGATTAAAACTCCAATGAAGCTAATAACCATTCCAATCCAAGCTCGCCTTGGAATATGGCCGCCAAGTTTTTTAACAAAGTAAGCAGCAAAAATTGGTTGAAGAGCGGTAAGTGCAGTTCCTGCTGCCACCGTGGTGTATCTCATTGCTATAAAAAATCCAATAAAGTGAAGTGCTAGAACAAATCCTGCCGCCATTGACCAGGCAAGACCTCGACGATTTTCACTCTTTAACCACTGACCATTTCTCAAAGCAAAGGGCGCCATGATTAGCGCTCCGCCAAGGTTTCGCCAGAAAATTAAAGTAATAATTGGCATCGCACTCAAGGCAATTACTGGTCCTGAGGTTCCAATTCCTATTACTCCAAGAAGCAATAATGGAATGTCACGACCGCTAGGCATCTGGGTGTGGTTTTGATCGCGCACCGGCTCAACTTACTATCCGATAGCCTTGGACTATGGAGGTGCCTGATGCGAACAGAGGAATTAACTCGAGTATTTTTAGCCAAGCTCGCTGGTACTCCCGTATTTGATCCAAATGCCGATCGCGTAGGAAAAATACGCGACGCCATTGCATCAATGCGACAGGACAACCTAGCTCCTAGAATTTTAGGTTTCATCGTCGAAGTTCCACAACGCCGCAAGATCTTCATTCCAATTACTCGAGTCACTTCGATTGATGACAGCGGGGTCTTTATTACTGGCTCTTTGAATATACGACGCTATCAACCTAAACAGAGTGAAATTGCACTCCTTGGGGAGTTGCTTGATCATAAAACGCGACTTAGAGAAAATGGAAATGTTGTTGTTATTGAGGATATTGGTATGGAGCTGCGCGATAACAAAGATTGGTATGCCGAGCATGTACATGTTCAAGAAAAAACTAGATCTTTTGGGCGTCGTTCAACTCAAACACTTTCTTGGAGCAGCGTTGAAATAGAAGTTTCTTCTCACATTCCAGATTTAAGCGCGCCAACTGAAGATATAGCTCTACTTCCTGCGCAAGACATAGCCGCCGCTCTTCGCGAGCTTGATATAAGTCGTCAGAGAGAAATTGCGCATACTTTAGATGACGAGAAATTGGCTGATGTTCTGGAAGAGATGGATGATGCAGATCGCCTTGCCCTAGTTTCACTCTTAGAAGGCGAGCTTGTTGCCGATGTTTTAAGTGAGATGAATCCTGATGATGCTGCCGATGTTCTCAAAGAAGTCGGCAGTGAAAAAGCTGAGAGTCTCTTAAACCTTATGGAGGATGATGAAGCCCAAGATGTTCGTCGTCTTATGGCATACGAGGATTTCTCTGCAGGTG
Organism: Clavibacter sp.; assembly: GCA_003569145.1. Taxonomy (GTDB): domain Bacteria; phylum Actinomycetota; class Actinomycetes; order Nanopelagicales; family Nanopelagicaceae; genus MAG-120802. Next base: position 56,591 of record BGOH01000008.1, read on the forward strand.
GCATGATGACTACAGATCCAGTAATTCTCTCTGGTGATGCCACTGTGGCCCAAGCACTAGCAGTCCTTAGACAGAAAGACGTTTCTGCTGCATCTGCTGCACAGGTTTTTGTCTGTCGTGCACCACTTGAAACGCCCACTGGAAGACTAATCGGAGTGGTCCACATGCAGCGCTTACTGCGTGAACCTCCTGCGTTATCCCTGGCGATAGTGGCGGAGAAAGAGACAAATGCTATTTCTGCAGATACACCTCTAAATGATGTGGTTCGCCATCTTGCTAACTACAACTTACTTGCAGCTCCCGTAGTTGATGAACATGATCGCTTACTTGGCGCTGTAACTGTTGATGATGTGCTTGATCACCTATTGCCTTCAAATTGGCGCAGAAGTGAGGCAGAAAAATGACAATAGCTGGTAAGTCAAAACTTGAAACTCCAAGAGAGTCTCGTCGCTCCCTGCGTCCTAATTATGATCCTGAAGTAATTGGTCGCGTATCAGAGGCCTTTGCTCGTTTTATCGGCACCGCACGTTTCTTGGTTTATATGACAGTCTTTGTCGCAACCTGGATCATTTGGAACTTTGTTGCGCCAGAAAACCTGCGCTTTGATGAATATCCTTTTATCTTCCTGACATTTATGCTTTCACTACAAGCCTCTTACGCTGCTCCACTGATTCTGCTTGCTCAGAATAGACAAGCTGATAGAGACCGTGTTACATCTCAAGAAGATCGTGATCGCGATGAGCGCAACTTGGCTGTTACTGAATTCATGGTCAGAGAGATTGCAGCTATGCGTCAAGAACTGTTGGCCGACATCAAAGAAATGCTTGATGAGAAATTAGGTAGCGACCCCAAGGGGAACGCCAAGTAAAGATTTCTTTCGTTTTGTTAGTTGATCAATTATTGCAAAAAAGCCTTTAGCCGCATCTGATTCTGGATCCCTAAAAACAATCGGAGATCCTTCATCTCCGCCTTCACGTAGCTTGATATCAAATGAAATCTGAGCAAGTAGCGGAACATCTACTCCTACAAGTTGGCTTAATCTTTTTGCAGTTTCCTGCCCTCCACCTTGTCCAAAGAGTGCAACCTGAGCTCCGCTTACCGGATCTGTATAAGCAGACATGTTCTCAATTACTCCGATTACATGTTGTTTTAATTGATGAGCAATACGTCCTGCTCGCTCAGCAACTTCAGCAGCCGCAATCTGCGGAGTTGTCACCACAATAATTTCTGATGCTGGAATCAGCTGCCCAAGAGATATCGCAATATCTCCGGTTCCTGGTGGCAGATCAAGGAGTAAGAAGTCTAAATCTCCCCAGTATGCATCACTTAAAAGCTGTTCTAAAACTCTATGAAGCAGTGGACCACGATAAGCAACCGGATCTGCGCGATCTGGTTTGAACATCTCAATTGAAACTACCTTGATTCCATTGGTTTCAACTGGAATAAATGTTTGATCAATAGCTGTTGGCCTCTGCCCTTCAATGCCCAAAAGCCTTGGAATTGAGTGCCCATAGACATCAGCATCTAGAACTCCAACTTTAAAGCCGCGCTTACTAAGCGCTGCTGCAAGATTTACAGTTACTGATGACTTTCCTACCCCTCCCTTGCCAGATGAGATAGCCCAGACTCTGGTTAAGGAATCAGGTTGAGCAAATGGAATGAACTTCTCCCGACCGCCGCGGAGAAGTTTTTTAACATTATCTCTCTGAGTCTCATTCATTACGCCAAATTCAAGTTCAACCTTTTCAACCCCAGCAACTTTTGTAACCGCGCTACTAACATCACTTTTCAATTTATCTCGCATAGGACATCCTGAGATAGTTAGCAATATCTTGATTTTTGCTATCCCACTATCAAAATCAACACTTTCAACCATTCCTAGATCTGGAAGAGGTCTGTGAAGCTCAGGGTCAGAGACAGTTGCTAGCGCGCTATGAATTTGACTTACTACTTCATCTTTTGAAAAACTCATAGTAGATCTGGATCTATTTTGGCAGCCTCATCAATAACTTTTTTACTTGCTTTAGCTTGACTCTTAAGGTCATTTGCAAGTGGCTTAACATCATCTAAAGCATTTCCTAATACTTTCTGGGCTAATTTTTTAGGCGTTAAGTCCGTAACTTGAAGATCTTCGAATCCAGGTCCTAGATTTTCTTTTAATTCACGCGAAGCATAGGTTGTGAAGTTGCGAACCTTGTGAATAAATCTGGCAAAGTCTTTTGCCGCCTCCGGCAATTTATCTGGGCCAACTAGAAATAATCCTAGGATCACTAAACCTAGAAACTCGCCCATTCCAATGCCGAACATGCACCTATCCTATTCTTTAATTAAATCTTCGTCGCAACCATTACGCCATCGCCAACTGGCAGCAACATTGGAAGCCAGAGGGTTGCTGAGTCCTTAATCACCTTAATAACTTCTCGATAGGCCACGCTATCTTCATCTCGCTGTGTTGGATCTGCAACCTTTCCAGAGAGAAGTGCTCTATCAATGACTAATACTCCGCCTGGGCGAAGTGAGCGGTGTGCATTCTCAATTCCATCAAGTAAATCTCCGCTCTTTCTCATAATAAAAATGTCATAGAGGCTATCGGCCAGCTTCCCTACAATTTCACGAGAGTTTCCCGTAATTAATCGATATCGAGATGAATTAATCCCCGCCTCATCAAAGGCTTGCTTTGCTAATTTAGCATTTTCAACTTCGTCATCAATTGATGTTAATAGACCCTTTGAACTCAGCGCTTGGAAGATCCATAAACCACTAACCCCAGCCCCAGTTCCAATTTCAACTATTGAGCTAGCGCCTATTAAATGAGTGAGATAGCGAAGTAGCGATCCCACTGCCGGAGTGGCATCGTAGGTACCAATTTCTTGCCCTCTAGCTCTAGCTTTTTGAATTATCTCTGTCTCTGGAATAAAGGTGTTTGAAAATGCCCGCATATCTCCGCGTTCAGGAAATAACTTCTCCGTAAATCCTTTTTCTCCAATGCCTGACATCACAGCGAAGCTAACCACTGGGTCAGTAGGCGAACTCCATATCCTGTTCCACCTTTAACATTTTCTCCTGCATCAACTTCGGATCTGGCAGGACCAGCAATATCAAGATGAACCCACTTGCGCTTGCCAACAAAATTTTCCAAAAATAGCGCAGCAGTAACTGAGCCACCTTGAAACTTAAACTTATCAGCGGTGTGATTAAAGTCTGCAACATTGCTCTCTAGCGCAATTGAATAATCATCAACTAATGGCATATGCCAGATTTGATCTCCAGTGTAATCGCCAATGTCGGCAAGCTTTCTGGCAAGTTTATTGTCTCTGGTATACATCGCTCCGTAATATCGGCTAAGACCAAGGGTGGCAGCTCCAGTTAGAGTCGCAACATCAATTAAATAATCTGGATCAAGATTCTTATCAGCATAAGCAAGACCATCTGCTAGAACTAATCTTCCTTCAGCATCAGTGTTAATTACCTCAACTGTAGTTCCGCCATAATGAGTAATAACATCAGATGGACGAGTTGATGTGCCGGAAAGTGAGTTCTCAGCAAGCATTAGTAGCGCTGTGATTCGAACATTTAATTTTAATTCTGCCGCAGCAATTGTTGCCATTAGTACGCAAGCTGCGCCAGCCATATCGCTTTTCATTGCAGTCATTACGTCATAGGGGCGCTTGAGAGAAACTCCTCCAGTATCAAAGGTAATTCCCTTGCCAACTAAGACCACATGTGGCGCCCTCTTTGATCCTTTTGGCTTATAACTTAACTCCACAAATCTTGGTGGGTTCTTAACACTGGAATTACCAATCGCGCTAAGCCCACCAAACTCTGCCAATTGGCGGCCAGATTTGATCTTTAGAGTGAGCGTGGAGCTCTTTGCAAGGGATTTTGCTTGAGCAGCCATCCAAGCTGGGTTTTTAATATTAGAGGGAGTCTGTATTAGATCTCTAGCTTTCCAGGTTGACTTCACTAGCACCTTTGCGCGCTCTAGCACTTCAGCAAAATCTCCTACAAGAGTAATCTCTGGAGTTAGGCTTTTTGTGCCACTTTTCTGACTCCAAATATAAGTAGCAAGGGCAGAGGAGATAAAGTGAAGTTGAGCATCACTTTCCTTTTCAACTAAGAAGGAGAGAAGCGAGGAGTTACTAGCCTTTATCTTTCGACCAATAGCTGCTGATGCTCTGCGAATGTGGGAATTAGTTGAATCTCCAACTCCAACAAGGAGAATGCGAACTACATCTCCACTTGCTTGCAGCACTGGAATATCAATTACTTCTCCAGCTTTACCAGTAACAGTTCCGCCATTTTTCTTAATCTCATCTTTAAGTGAAATTGAATAAATCTTTTCAATGCTCTGTATGATTTTTTTGCTTAAAATAATCTCTATCTCAGGTACTTCTTTTGATTCTTTTGCTTTTATTGGAAGAGCGATATGAGAAAAATCTTTAAAGAATTTCTCCGAGATTTCCCCCGGAAGTTTTACCGTTCCGAGTTTCGGAATCGGTAGGTTCACTTCTTAAGAAGGGAGATTGACGCATTTAATACGTCGGCAAGATTTCGAGCCTCTTCTTGATTTAGCTCTACTACCAAGCGGCCGCCACCCTCGAGCGGGATTCGCATCACTAGGCTCCGGGCTTCCTTGGTAACTTCCATAGGTCCATCGCCAGTGCGGGGTTTCATGGCTGCCATCGATTAGCCTTCTCTCTAAATCAATCCTTGAAAGATCTTTTAGCCTTAAGCCCCAGCTCCAAGCTGGGAGAGGGAATTATCCCTTATCTAGCTACCTTGTGGGAAATTGAAAGCCGAGCTCATTCTCATCCGTCCAGAGGCCAATACCGCCGTGATTGCACGCTTGGGAGCCCCTATTTTCTCGGAAATTTCCTCGATGCTATATCTCTTTACGTAATAAAGGGTAAGCACGATCCGTTCTTCTTCAGGAAGAGAGTCGATGAACTCTTCTAATGTCTGGTTCTGCTTACTCACAAGGCTAAGGCTACTGCCGATGGCGCCCCTTCAGTTGTTAAATCCTCGCGCAAACTTCGCCAAGGAGTAATTCACAGCAAGCAAGATTCCTGGTTTTATCAGGGCCAGAATCGCAGCTGGAGCATCGATTCGTTCATACCAATCAAATCTAGTTTCACCTGGCGCTATCTCTATTAGACGAAATTCTCCAATTCCTTTAATCCAACGACCATAGTGATCAACGGCGCAAAAAGTCTCTGGAATCCAAGCAGTAATTTTCATCTCATCCCAGATGCCAATTTTTCCAATTCCAGTAAATGCAGAAATTGTTGTGCCAATACCTGAGCTTCCATCTTTATCCGCACTTGAATTCACCTTTGTCAGAGCCATCCACTGACCTTGACTCTTCCAATCAACTAATTTTTCCCAAACTTCACCAATGGGCGCAGAGATAGTTACGCTGGCTCTAAAGTCCGCAAGTTTGGATTTACTATTCATGCTCATGAAGTCACATGCTTTATCGCGCTATCAATTGTGTTACACCAAGAAACTAACTCATGCTGACCTGGTTTCATAAAGTTCATTGCAGTTAAGTCATCTAGCGCTAAACGAAGCGAGCCATAGACTCCACTTGGATCTAGAATTGCAATTGGCTTGTTGTGAAAACCTAAATATCTTCCCACCCAGATTTCCAATAACTCCTCGAGTGTGCCAATCCCACCAGGAAGTGCGATAAAACCATCGGCTAAGCTTTCAATTAAACCTTTTCGCTCACGCATATCTTTTACTACATGCATCTGGCTTGCATCATGGTCAATAAATTCCACACTCATTAGCCGCTCTGGAATAACTCCAATAGTTATACCGCCATTTTCTCTTGCGCCCTTGGCCACCTCGCCCATTACCGATATCGCGCCGCCTCCCCAGACCAATTCATGGCCTAATTTGGCAAGGGATGCCCCTAATTCAAAGCCAAGCTCTAGATTCTCTTTTGAAACTAAGGTCGATGATGCGCAATAAACGGCAACTTTCATAGCCACACTCTAAAGCAGTTTTTTTCTTACGCTTACTCTGGGCAAGTGCTAGCCAATAGTTGGTAGCGTTGGACGGTGAGCAAAGCTAGCGCGGCATATGGTTATGGGATTTCAACCATTGCAAAAGATGGATCGATACTTGATACCTATTTTCATCAACTAGGCCTAGGCGCAGCTGAAGCAAGCAGAGTTGATTTAACAAGCCTTGAAGGGGCAGATAACGAGCGAGAGATAACGCGAGCCCTAGTAAAGACAGAAATTGAGCTAGATAAGCCGCCGGCAAGTGTTGCTGATGCCTACTTGCGACTTCATCTACTCTCTCATCGTTTAGTTAAACCACATGGGTTATCACTTGAAGGAATTTTTTCAATTCTTAACAATGTCGTTTGGACTTCCCATGGGCCCTGCGCTATTGCTGGATTTGATCAGGTGCGTTTAAAGCTGCGTGCTAAATATGGCTATCTTGCAATTTACGGCGTAGATAAATTTCCAAGGATGCTTGATTATGTTGTTCCAGAAGGAGTGCGAATTGCGGATGCAGATCGCGTAAGACTTGGAGCTTATTTATCACCTGGAACAACGGTGATGCATGAAGGCTTTGTTAACTTCAATGCTGGAACTCTTGGCGCATCAATGGTTGAGGGCCGAATCTCGGCAGGAGTTGTTGTCGGCGATGGTTCAGATATCGGCGGCGGAGCTTCGATTATGGGAACGCTAAGTGGCGGCGGAAAAGAAGTAATCTCTATTGGCAAGCGAACACTTCTAGGGGCCAACTCAGGACTTGGAATTTCCCTTGGTGATGATTGCGTTTTAGAAGCTGGCGTCTATTTAACTGCAGGCTCAAAAGTACTTCTACCAGATGGCAAAGTAGTCAAAGCAAGAGAGCTATCTGGCGCAAATTCACTTTTGATCCGTAGAAATTCCCAGAGCGGTGCACTTGAAGCACTTAATAAAAGTGGAACTTGGGGCGGCTTAAATAGCGTGCTGCACTCTAATTAAATAAGGCAGTAGTTAGATCGTTCAACAATATCTGGCAGACACTCTTTAGCGATAAAGGGCAGCTTCACAATTGCCTTTGTGTTATGAATCCAGGTTGATGGAAGTTTTACTCTAGCTCGAAAGAGCTCTCCAGTTAGCGTTGTGGTTGCCCCAGTACTTGAAATTGCTGTAATTGAACTAATGCTTCCAGTTTGAGTTCTTGAGTTAATGGTAAATGACACAACATTAGGTAGCAGAAAGGCTTGCGCCATAGCGCTCTGTGGCACAAACCTTGACCAAAGTGCATATCTGCGATTAATTGTTGGATCTAAGCTCCATGGATCAGGAACTCCAGTTAGGTAAGGAAGTGGACTTCCCCAAACATCAACAACATTTTGAGTAACTCCCCCACTTGATGAAAAGTAAAAGGCTTGAATTGGTTTGCCCTCAAGGGTTACCACTAAAGCGTTATTCTCATCGACAAAGGTTCGATCAACGGCCTCACGCCATTTAATTCCATAGATAGCCTCAGTTTCTTTGGCATAGCCCACAAAATTCTGATCCACAGTGGTGTTGTAAATATTGCAATCGCACTCATCTCTAAGCCGAGATAATTTGCCTAGAGCATAAGTTCTCGCCGCTATTGCTTGTGCTTCAAGGGCAGCAGCTGGCCAAGACGAAGGCACTTCACCTAGACCGTAGAGATACTCATCATGAAGTCTTAAGGTATTAGTTACTGCTAGATATGAACTAAGAAGATTGGTAACACTCTTAAAGACTATTTGACCATACTTATATTGAGTAGCAGTTGCACCATTGGTTAGTAGCGCAGTTGTAGTTGCGCTATCCCAACGAAGAGTCCATGCAGGTGCAGGATTAATCGCAGCATATTTAGCAGTAGGAGATGAGAGAGCTGGAACTACATTTCCTGCAAAGTTTGTAAATAGTGCAGTTGTATCACCTGGATATATTCCAAATGGCTCGGGGCTCTCACTTAACGGGATATCACCTTGGTATAGACGAATCTCGCCAATAGATCCAACTGCATTAAGCGTTACCGATGAGATTAAATTAGCGATATTTACTCTTATTAGTTGATTATCTGGATAAGCAGTCACTGCAGTGCCTGGGTAGTAATAGTTAAGTATTTCAATAGCAGTCTTTGATTCAAGCGCCTGTCCGCGCGCGCCAATCTGACTCATTCCTACACCATGACCATAACCTGAGCCAAAGAAACGAAAATCAGTGGGAATTAGCGTCCGCGCATGAACAGGAGAAATTACATTTAGCCCTAAAGAGAAGATAAGCGATAGGGAAGTAAGGAGAAACGCTCTTTTCTTCATATTTCTTAGGGTACCGCAGCGTTAGGAAATTAGTTGGTAATTAGCTTTCTTGGTGAGGTAATGAAACCAAATCCCCAGCAAAAATGCATGAAAATCAAAACAATTGGCAAGTAAATCCTCTGGGCTAGACCTTTTCCAATAATTAATGAAGCCAAAGTAATTGCGCCTAAATAAGAAATGATTGGAATTAAAAATAATGATGAAGCAAAGAGAGCTAGAGCCAAAGAAACAACTTGCAGTATCAAGTTTAAAGGTGGAGCTAAATAGCGAAAATTAATAGTCCGACTATGTTGACGCACTACTGCTCTTCTCCATCTTCCATATTCAAAGTATTGCAAAGCAAGTTTCTTAAGCGAACTTCTTGGGCGATAGATAACTTTTAGCTCAGGGTCGAAATAAACTACGCCACCATTTTTTCTCAAGCGATAATTTAACTCCCAATCTTGTGCCCTGGTAAATCTCTCGTCATAACCACCAACAGCATCTAATGCACTCTTTTGAAATACTCCTAGATACACAGTATCTGTTGGTCCAGCCTCTCCCCCGACATGAAATCTTGAAGATCCAACCCCAATTGGTGACCGCATCGCTACTGCCACTGCTTTTTCAAATGAGGTGGTTCCTTGAGCAAACATAATTCCGCCTACATTTACTGCTCCAGTTTCTTTCAAAGTTTCGACAGCTTTTCTAATATATTCCTTATCAATTTCTGAGTGCCCATCAATGCGAACAACTATTTGATTCTTTGCCAGCTTGAGAGCAGCATTTAAACCACTTGGAGTTCTTCCTGAAATATTTTCAAGGACTGTAATTCTTGAATCTTGTTCTGCTAACTCTTTTGCAATTTGCCATGTCTGATCTGTTGAAGGCCCTACTGCCAAAATAACTTCTAGTTCGCCTTGATAGTTTGAAGACAAAGCGGCTTTTATTGCAGCTCGTAGATGAAGTGCTTCATTGATTACTGTGAGAATTATGGAAACAGGTGGGTAATTGGCTAGGTGAGCAGTATTACCTTGCTCAAGTGGGCTAGTCATAACGTTCAAACGCTATCGCTTCATTACTCTTGCCTCTGTGAAATCCCCTCGGGCAATTCGTTTCTTCACCATAGCCTCGATAGCTATTGTGGGGATTTCGGCTATCTCCTGGGCAGGTCTGGGGCGCATCACAGCAGCGATTCCAAGAGTTGATGCCTTTGCGGGCCTTGAGAATCGTCCAAAGAAAGAATCTTCGGCAGTTAATTATTTAATTGTTGGTTCTGACACTCGAGAGGGATTGAGCCGAGAAGAGATCAAGCGGCTAAAAGTTGGCGGCACTGATGTTGCGGCAGGCAAGAGAAGCGACACCATGCTACTTATACATATCTCAAAGAAGCGAGATAAAGCGGCAATCATCTCTATTCCTCGTGATAGTTATGCGCTAATCCCAGAACACAATAATTCTCAAGGCAAAGTAATTCCTGCTGCTTATTCAAAGATTAACTCTGCTTATAACTGGGGTGGCGCGCCGCTATTAATTGAAACTCTTGAAAGTATGTCTGATCTAAGAATTGATCATTACGTCGAACTTAATTTTGTTGGCTTCGTTCGTATGGTTGATGCCCTGGGAGGCGTTGAGATTTGCACAAAGAAAGATATTAATGATCCTAAGAGCCATCTAACCCTTCCTGCAGGAACGCATGTTCTAGATGGTGTCGACTCATTAAAGTTTGTTAGAACTAGAGTCTTTGATGGTTTAGGTGATCTAGGAAGAATGAAGAGACAACAGGAATTTGCCGGGGCTATGCTGCGTAAGGCAACTAGCGCTGGAGTATTACTAAACCCGGTAAAGATGGTTGATTTCATAAACTCTGCGCTAGATAGTGTTGTTACAGATGAAGGGTTAAGTCAAGGCGACTTATTAACTCTAGGAAAACAACTACGTAATCTTTCAGCAAGTAACGTTAGAACACTTACTATTCCATTGAAGTATTACAACTACAATAAAAATGGAGTAAGCGCTGCAGTGCTCTGGGATCCAGTCTTAGCTCCAGAACTCTTTGAAAGAATTAAAAATGATGAAGCCCTCATTGAAGAGGTAAGGCCTGATCCATCCTCATCACCTACAACCATCAACAAATTTAAGAGTGGAACCGCCGCTGATAATCCATGTAGCGGCTAGTATTTGGCAGTTATGTTAAAGCTCTCAGTAATCGGAACTGGCTATCTTGGCGCAACCCATGCCGCTGCCATGTCATCTCTTGGCTTTGAAGTTGTTGGAGTCGATGTAGATCCGAAGAAGATTGAGCTTCTTAAAAAGGCAAGGTGCCATTTTATGAACCTGGTCTTGAAGAACTTCTTTTGGCAGAAGTTAATTCACAGAGATTAAAGTTCACATCAGATTTTTCTCAAATAAGAGATTGCGACGTTCACTTCATCTGCGTAGGAACTCCTCAGAAAAAAGATGGCCTAGCTGCAGATCTCACCTATGTTGATGCATCTATTGCATCTGTTGCGCCCCATGCCAAAGCTGGATCTCTAATTGTTGGTAAGTCCACAGTTCCAGTTGGAACTGCAGGTCGCCTTGCAGAGATGTTAAGAAAAGTAAATGAGAAGGTTGAGTTAGCCTGGAATCCAGAATTTTTAAGAGAGGGTTTTGCTGTTGAAGATACCCTAAGGCCAAATAGATTGGTTGTTGGAGTTACTTCAGATCGCGCGGAAGAAACATTGAAAGAGGTTTATGCCTCACTTCTTAAAGATGGGGTTCCTTGGATAAGGGCAGATCTACCAACTGCAGAACTTGTAAAAGTTGCAGCTAACTCATTTCTTGCTACCAAAATCTCCTTCATTAATGCAATGGCTGAGATCTGTGAAGCATCTGGTGGAGATGTAACTGTTCTTGCTAAGGCAATTGGTTATGACCCAAGAATTGGCTCCCGATTTCTCCAAGCTGGAATTGGCTTTGGTGGTGGCTGCTTGCCTAAAGATATCCGTGCATTTATGGCGCGATCAGAGGAACTTGGAGCTAAACAATCCCTTGAGTTCTTGAGAGAAATTGACTCGATTAATCTGCGGGCAAGAGCTCGAGTAATTGATTTAGTCAGAACTGACCTGGGGCAAGATCTAAAGGGTAAGAAGATTGCAGTATTGGGTGCTGCCTTTAAGCCCGATAGTGATGATGTTAGAGACTCGCCCGCACTTGATATCGCAGTTCAACTAAGCCAAGCAGGAGCAGATGTGACTGTTCACGATCCCAAAGCGATTGAGCCTGCTCGAGCGCGCTTTTCTCATTTAACTTTTTCAGAAAGTATTGAAGGATGTGTTGCAGGGGCAGATGTGATTTTGCATTTAACTGAATGGAAGATCTATCGGGAGATCAATCCATCTGCCATAAAAAACCAAGTTAATCAAGCAATCATTATTGATGGTCGAAACGCTCTAGATAGAGATCTCTGGGTCAAATCTGGTTGGAAATTTAGGGCCCTAGGAAGGGCTTAAATAATGGCGCCAAAAATAATCTTGGCATCAGCATCTCCTGCTAGATATAAATTATTACAAAGTGCTGGGATTACACCTGAAGTAATTGTAAGTGGAGTTGATGAAGAGAGCTCTGACTATCAAAACCTATCCCCTAAAGAACTAGTAATAGCCCTGGCAATAGTTAAAGCTCATACAGTGAGAGCAAAAATTAACTACCCTGCGCTAATTATTGGTTGTGACTCTACCTTTGAATTCCAGGGACAGAGTTTAGGTAAACCAGGAAGTGCGGAAAATGCAGTTGCAAGAGCTAAACAATTACGAGGAAAATCTGGCCTACTTCACACTGGTCATTGCATCATTGACACTGAGAAAGAGATTGAAATTAGTGATGTGGTGAGTACAAAAGTTTTCTTTGCAGATATGAGCGATGCTGAAATTGATGGCTATGTAGCAACTGGTGAACCTCTAAATGTTGCTGGGGGCTTTACACTAGATGGAAGAAGCTCACCTTTTATCTCAAGGATTGAGGGTGAAACATCTAATGTGATTGGCCTTTCCCTGCCATTATTGCGCAGCGCCATTAACAAATTAGGTTATCAATGGTTTGATTTGTCATGACTTTATATGCCGCATATGGATCAAATCTTGATCCTAGGCAGATGCTTCTCAGAGCCCCTTATTCACCGCACCGCGGAACTGGGTGGCTACGCGGTTGGCGCTTAACTTTTGGCGGGGAGGAAATTGGCTGGGAGGGAGCAGTTGCAACTCTTGCAGAAGATGCTGGCCATAGCGTTTTTGTCTCTATCTATGATCTAACTGCAACAGATGAAGCAGCCCTTGATCAATGGGAGGGTGTGACTACCGATTTATATCGAAAAATTAGAGTGCGAGTAGAAACTCTAGATGGTTCTCCGCTCTGTTATATCTATGTACTTAATTCTTTTGAAGGCGGAATGCCATCAGCTCGTTATCTAGAAATTATGGTTAACGCTGCGCGCGAAGCAGGAGCTCCAGAGGATTACATAAAAGATTTAAGTAATCGAAGTACTCGGTAGTAAGTTGGCCCTATGGATCAATCTCTAATAGCGCAAGTTCAGCAGTGGATAAGCCAAGATCCTGACCCAAAGACAAGAGCAGAACTTGAAAGACTCCTTGCAGATAAAAATGAAGCTGAGCTGCGCTCCTGCTTCTCTGGTTTTCTAGAATTTGGAACAGCAGGCTTGCGTGGCAGATTAGGGCCAGGGCCATCAAGAATGAATCGAGCAGTGGTAACAAAAACTGCAGCAGGCCTTGTTTCTTACATGCGCAAACACAATCTCACATCTGTTGTCATTGGACGAGATGCTAGATATGGATCAAAAGACTTTGCGCAAGATTCAGCTGAGATCATGCAAGGCGCTGGTATGAAGGTCTATTTATTGCCAAGAGCTCTGCCAACTCCAGTGCTTGCCTATGCTGTTAGAGAGTTAAAGTGTGACGTTGGAATTATGGTCACTGCAAGTCATAACCCACCAGAAGATAATGGCTATAAGGTCTATTTAGGCGGAATAGTTGATCAGATTCGCTATGAAGGATCACAGATTATCTCTCCTGCCGATACGCAGATTTCAGAATACATCTCTCAAGTTCCCGATCTAAACACGTTAAAACGAAGTAGCGGAGCAGAAGTTTTAGATAACACAATAGTTGATTCCTATATCAAGGCCACAGCAAAGCTTGCCACCTCAAATAGTGATCTCAAGGTGGTCTATTCCGCTATGCATGGCGTTGGCACAAAGACTTTAGAGCAGGTATTTGCAGCAGCAAATTTCGCTCCCCCAATATTGGTTACGGAGCAGGCAGAACCAGATCCAGATTTTCCAACAGTTAAATTTCCAAATCCTGAAGAGCCAGGAGCTATTGATCTCTCTATTAAGAAAGCAATGCAAGTATCGGCAGATCTAGTTATTGCCAATGATCCTGATGCTGATCGTTGCGCCGTTGCAATTGCAGATAAAGGTGGAACCTGGAGAATGCTTAGAGGAGATGAAGTCGGAGCCATTCTTGGTGAATATTTAGCCAGAGCTGCTAAAGATAAAAACGCCACTCTTGCTAACTCAATTGTCTCATCTTCAATCTTAAGCAAAATTGCTAAGGCCTACCAACTGCCTTTTGCTGAAACACTCACCGGATTTAAGTGGATTGCAAAAATAGAGAACCTGCACTTTGGTTATGAGGAGGCACTTGGTTATGCAGTTGATTCAAATTCAGTAAATGATAAGGATGGAATCAGCGCAGCCCTAATGATTGTTCAAATAGCAACAGATCTAAAGCGTGAATCTAGAACGCTAAATGACTTCCTTGATGAAATCTGGAGCAAGTATGGCTATCACGGCACCAAACAGATTTCAGTAAGAGTGAATAGCGTTGAACAAATCACCACAATTCTCGGAAGGTTTAGAAACAACACTCCGCAGTCAATTGCTGGATTTCGCGTGATTGGCTTTGATGATTTAGAGAAGCCACTAAGTGACCTGCCACCAACAAATGGCGTGCGAATATTTCTTGAGCCAAACATTCGAATTATCGTAAGACCTAGTGGAACTGAGCCAAAGATTAAGTGTTACATAGAGGTAGTTAGCGATAATCAGGAAAAGGCCGAGGAGATCATCAAAGGGCTGGATTTGGAGCTACGTACCCTTCTTGCTTCATAACTTGTAGACTCACTACTTATGTCAGCGCTAAATCTGATTGATGGTTCTGAGACTTCGCTGCGAAGATTTCTACAAACCCTTCCCGGCGTAGATCAAATCGGCGCTCAAGAGCGCGCTGCAATGCTTGGAACTAGAAGCATTAAAACCACCAGCAAAAAATGGGCCATCGATATGGCAATTAGCATGATTGATTTAACAACTCTTGAAGGCGCAGATACTGCTGGCAAAATCAGATCACTTTGCTCGAAAGCTCTCCGCCCAGATCCACAAGATGCTTCGATTCCGCATGTAGGAGCGGTCTGCGTCTATAACGACATGGTTGGAATTGCTAGAAAACATCTAGATTCAATTGGCGGTCAAAGTATTCCAGTAGCTGCAGTAGCAACCGCCTTTCCATCAGGTAGAGCTTCAAGAAAAGTTAAGCTGCAAGACACTAAAGATGCTATTTCACTTGGCGCAACTGAGATCGATATGGTCATTGATCGCGGAGCATTTCTCTCTGGCCAACTTGGTGAAGTATTTGATGAAATCAGAGCTATTAAAGAAATCTGTTCAGATAAAGCACACTTAAAAGTAATTCTTGAAACAGGTGAACTAGTCACTCTAGATAACGTTCGCAAAGCTTCTTACTTGGCAATGCTTGCAGGTGCAGATTTTATTAAAACCTCAACTGGGAAAGTTACGCCAGCTGCTACCGCTCCAGTAGTTCTAGTGATGCTTGAGGCGGTAAGAGACTTCTTTGAGCTAAGTCAGATCAGAATTGGCGTTAAACCAGCTGGTGGAATAAGGACAACTAAGGATGCCATCAAGCAGTTAGTGCTTGTTAAAGAAATTGCAGGAGCGGAGTGGCTAAACCCAGAGCTATTTCGAATTGGAGCAAGCGCGCTATTAAATGATTTACTTATGCAACGCATGAAATTAAGTACAGGCAGATATTCGAGCGCAAATTATGTTACGGTGGATTAATAATGAGTGACTTTGAATACGCCCCTGCCCCAGAATCTAAGGCGATAGCCAATATCAAAAAGGATTATGGGCTATTTATAAACGGTAAATTCGTTGCCTCTCATAACAAGAAGCGCTTTGAAACGATAAATCCTGCTAATGAAGAGGTATTGGCCAAGATTTCACTTGCCGATGAAGTAGATATTGATAAGGCGGTTAAGGCTGCAAGATCTGCCTATGTAAAAGTTTGGTCGAAGCTGAGCGGCAAAGAGCGAGCAAAATATCTCTTTCGCATCGCTCGTCTACTACAAGAGAGATCTCGAGAATTTGCTGTAGTTGAAACCCTAGATAACGGAAAGCCGATTAGGGAAACTAGAGATATCGATATTCCACTCTCTGCCGCACACTTTTTCTATCACGCTGGATGGGCAGATAAGTTGGAGTTTGCTGGCTTTGGAGATAAACCTAAAGCTCATGGAGTAGTAGCTCAGATAATTCCTTGGAACTTCCCACTTCTAATGCTCGCCTGGAAGATTGCGCCAGCACTAGCTACTGGAAATACAGTTGTGTTGAAGCCTGCCGAAACTACACCACTCACCGCTCTGCTATTTGCTGAAGTATGCCAACAAGCAGATCTCCCACCTGGAGTCGTAAACATTATTACCGGAGATGGAAGCACAGGAGCTGCGTTAGTTAAGCATCCAGATATTGATAAGGTTGCATTTACTGGATCTACTGAAGTTGGCAAGCTAATTGCTAGATCTCTTGCCGTTAGTAATACCCCGGTCACTCTTGAACTTGGTGGAAAAGGCGCAAATATCGTCTTTGAAGATGCGCCAATTGACCAAGCAGTTGAGGGAATCATCAATGGAATATTCTTTAATCAAGGACATGTTTGCTGCGCCGGATCTCGCCTTCTGCTTCAAGAGAATATCCATGATGAATTCTTAAATAAATTACAGAAGAGAATGTCCAAGATTCGCCTCGGTGATCCATTGGATAAGAACACAGATATTGGAGCCATTAACTCAGCTGCACAACTAGCTAAAATCCATGAACTCTCATCTTCTGGACAAGCAGAAGGCGCTGATATCTGGTCTGCTCCTTGCCAGATTCCAAATAAAGGATTCTGGTTTGCTCCAACGATATTTACAGGAGTTACACAAGCGCATCGCATTGCTAGAGAAGAGATCTTTGGGCCAGTGCTATCTGTGCTTACTTTTAGAACTCCACAAGAGGCGATAGAGAAAGCCAACAACACTCCATTTGGGCTCTCAGCTGGAGTTTGGACTGATAAAGGTTCAAGAATTCTCTGGGCAGGAAATCACTTAAAGGCTGGAGTTATCTGGGCCAATACCTTTAATAAATTTGATCCAGCAAGCCCATTTGGTGGATATAAAGAATCTGGCTGGGGCCGCGAAGGTGGACGCCATGGACTTGGCGCATATCTCAAGGGAGCTAAGTGATGAGTCTTGATATCAAGAAAACTTACAAATTATTTATTGCAGGCGCCTTTCCCCGAAGTGAATCAGGGCGTAGCTATGAGATTAGAGATAAAAAAGGAAACTTCATAGCAAATCCTGCTCAAGCATCAAGAAAAGATTTAAGGGATGCAGTTCTTGCAGCTAAGAATGCTCATTCATCTTGGTCCTCTGCAACTGCCTATAACAGAGGACAGATTCTCTATCGCATCGCTGAAATTATGGAGGGTCGAAGCGAACAATTTGTTGCAGAGATTATGGCAATGGAATCTGTTAGTAGTAAGCAAGCTCAATTGCAGGTAAGACAAGCCATTGATACCTGGGTCTGGTATGCCGGATGGAGCGATAAGATTTCAACAATTGCAGGAAGTACTAATCCTGTTGCAGGATCTTTCTTTAACTTCACAGTGGCAGAACCACTTGGCGTGGTTGGAATTGTCGCCGAAGAAAAGTCTTCACTACTAGGTGTTGTATTAGGACTTGCTCCAGTACTGGCAGCTGGAAATTGCGCCGTCTTACTCGCAAGTCAGAAGCGCCCACTTTCTGCCATAACTCTTGCTGAATGCCTTGCAACATCTGATGTCCCGGCAGGGGTAGTAAATATCCTCACCGGTCTAAGTGATGAATTAACCCCGCATTTAGCCTCGCATATGGAGATAGATGGCCTTGATTTAAGCGGTGTTGATAGCAAAAGCGCTGCAGCTCTTCGCATTTCAAGTGTTGATAATTTAAAGAGAGTTCATAGTTTTTCAGCTGAAAAATCTCCTGAGCGGATTCTTTCCTTTATGGAATATAAGACGCTCTGGCATCCAATTGGTGTTTAGAACTTAGTAATTACAAGCGGCAATCTCGCTGCAACTTCACCCTTCTCAGAGATTCTAACTGCGCCTTCTAGCGCTTGCTTAGCTCGCTCAAATCTCTCGCTATCATCACTATGAAGTGTGAATAGAGCAGATCCACTAATTATCTTCTCTCCTGGTTTGGCATGAATCTCAATTCCTGCACCTTTTTGAACTGCCTCCCCTTGTCGCGCTCTTCCAGCTCCCAGGCGCCATGCGCTAATTCCAACTTTAAGTGCATCCATTGAAGAGATAGTTCCGCTTTTCTCTGCAGTGATAACCAACTTCTCCTTCGCAGTGGGAAGCGCGGCATCAGGATCTCCACCTTGAGCTTTAACCATTTTTCTCCAGCGATCCATCGCGCTTCCATCTTTGAGAGCAACTTCAGGATCTTTGCCCCTTACCTTTGCAGCATCAAGCATCTCTCTTGCCAAAATTAAAGTTAACTCAACAACATCTGCTGGTCCGCCGCCTGAAAGAACTTCTATTGATTCACGAACTTCAAGTGCGTTTCCGGCGGTGAGTCCAAGTGGCACATCCATTGCAGTAACAAGGGCTCTGGTATTTACTCCCGCTCTTTTTCCAAGTTCGACCATAACACTTGCTAGCTCCTTAGCTTTTTCTGGATCTGACATAAATGCTCCAGATCCAGTTTTAACATCTAGAACTAGGGCGCCAGTTCCTTCAGCAATCTTCTTACTCATAATTGATGAAGCAATAAGTGGAATAGCTGGCACTGTTCCAGTGACATCTCGCAGCGCATAAAGCTTCTTATCGGCCGGTGCTAAACCTGCACCAGCAGCGCAAATTACCGCCCCCACATCTTGTAATACTTTGAGCATCTGATCATTACTTAGAGATGCTTGCCAGCCTGGAATTGATTCCATTTTATCGAGCGTTCCGCCAGTATGGCCAAGACCTCTACCTGATAGTTGTGGAACAGCAGCACCACAAGCAGCAACTAGTGGCGCAAGTGGAAGTGTAATTTTATCTCCAACGCCACCTGTTGAATGCTTATCAACCGTTGGAATTCCAAGACTGGACCAATTCATTCTCTCGCCGCTATTGATCATTGCATCAGTCCAGCGCGAAATTTCTCGCATATTCATTCCATTTAATAAAATCGCCATCAATAAGGCTGAGACTTGTTCATCTGCTACCACTCCGCGGGTATAGGCATCAACAATCCAGTCAATCTGCAGATCGCTTAACTCGTTTCGATCACGCTTTGCTGAAATAATCTCAATAGCATCAAAGGCTTCACTCATTATTTTAATTCTTCTTTTCTAAATCATCAGGGCCAAAACCCCAAGGAAGAATCACCGACATGTTTTGCGGTCCGGATGGCGTTAAGAGTTGAAGTTCATTTCCACCATGCTCAAATAAAAGTTGGCGACAGCGACCACATGGCGAGAGAAGTTCTCCCTTGCCATCTACACAGACCACAGCAATCAGTTTTCCGCCGCCGCTCATCAGCAAATTGGAGATCATGGAACATTCAGAGCAGAGCGTTAAGCCATAGCTAGCATTTTCTATATTGCAGCCGCTAACAATTCGCCCATCACTAACTAAGCCGGCCGCTCCAACAGGGAAATTTGAATATGGGGCATAAGCCTTCTTTGAAGCGCTAATTGCCTCTCTTCTTAATAGCTCCCAATCAATTTTCATATCTGCATCTCCTACTCATAGCCCCTGCTGCTCAAGGTACTGCTCAAATTCTTGCGGGACTAACCTTGGCTTAACTTTCAATAAGGCGCTACGAATTGTCATTTCAGCAGCCTCTTCAAGGTTTAAGGCTCGCGAGTAAGCAAGGCGAGGATTATCGGCAACCACTACACAGCCATGGTTTTCAAGAATGACAACGTTGCAATCTTTAAGGGCAGTTGCAGTTGCCTCTGCCACCTCTTGAGTCCCAGGCGCAATCCAGGGAATGCGGATAATTTTTCGCAGGTAATATAAATGATCAGTAGTCACAAGCTGGATATCCTCACCAATTGCTGCTGCAAAGATACTTGCTTGAGGATGCAAATGAATACAGGTATTGATGTCCTTTCTAGTTCGATAGCTCTCTAGATGTACGCGGTACTCAGATGAGGGCTTTGCTGATCCCTTAGCAATATTTCCGTCAAGATCCATTTGAGCAAAGCTGCTTTGATCTAATTGATCAAGTTCACTACCAGTTTTTGTAATTAAAAATTCTTTGCCACCTTTTAATAACATGGAGAGATTACCTCCAGAGCCCACAACTAATCCCCTATCAACTACTGCTTTTCCAATTTTGATAAGAGAAGCAATTTCGCTCTCTGAATTAAGTGAATTTATCTCTGAGACCATCGTTATCCTCCGGCCTTTATCTCAAAGCCATAATGACATGGTGCGTTCATAATTTATCCCCAGCTACGAGGTTATAAACGCATTTTTCAGTAACTATTGCAGTGATATATCTAGCTAAAGTCACATCAAATGCGGGGTTATAACTCTTTGCCCCAAGTGGTGCGACAGCTTTTCCAGCAAAGTGGGTTACCTCGCTATCTGCCCTAAATTCAATCTCTATCTCAGCTCCACTAGCAAGTGATCTATCAATTGTGGATTCTGGAGCAACTACTAGAAATGGAATGCCACGCTCTTTAGCAGCAACTGCTACTCCAAGTGATCCAATTTTATTTGCGCTATCGCCATTTCTTGCGATGCGATCTGCTCCAATTAATACTGCATCGATAAGTCCTGAGAATAGAGCGCTCGCTGCCGCTCCATCTGGAAGGATTCGATAATTAATCCCAGCCTCACTTAACTCCCAAGCCGTTAAGCGAGAGCCTTGAAGCAGGGGGCGAGTTTCGTCAGCAAATACTTCCTCGATAAATCCCTGCTCACTTAGCTCTCGAATTACTCCAAGAGCTGTCCCCCAATCACTTGTTGCAAGTGATCCAGTATTGCAATGGGTAAGGATCCTTAGTTTTCTCGTTCCACACTTTTCTAATAGATAGGCAGCGCCAAGTTTTCCCATAGCGCGATTTGCAAGGCCATCAGCGCGGCTAATAGCTAGAGCGGATTTCAAAACAGCGGAAGGGCCGTTCACTAATTCCGGAGTTACTTGATCAACTCCCCATGCAAGATTGACCGCGGTAGGGCGAGCAGCTCTTAAGGCAGCAATTGCGCTATCTCTCTGCTCTTGGCTCCAGCTTTCTTGCTGGCTGCGAAGGGCGATTAGAGCCACTCCCAGCGCTCCGGCAACTCCCAGGGCTGGGGCGCCACGAACAGCCAGAGTTTGGATTGCTTCAACTAATTCTTCGTGAGTTTTTATTGTGAGGATTTTCCTCTCATGGGGAAGCAGGCGCTGATCTATCAGAGTTATCGCTCCATCGCCCTGCTCGAGAAAATCGATAGTTCTCACCCAAGCAGTCTAAAGCCAGAGTTGATACTTGGGAACCAGAGTTATAGTCAAAGGTGAAAATAGGTAACGAAAATGTGATGGAACACGGGGTTATTGGTATCGGCCAGCATTTCACCTTCAATTCTGGCATGGATAGGATTCCCCGTATCAGTGAGCCTCCCCGAAATAGTCATAAAAATGAACTTATTTCTCCACTGGTAATCGATCGATTTACCCTCGGGCATACCTCAATGCCAGAGATCTTTGAGAGGAGATTCATGATTAAGCGCGTGATATCTGTAGTAGCTGTAGTTGCACTTACAGCTCTAGGTTTTGCGGCACCATCTAAGGCAGCATCGGAAAGTGATTGCGGTACCGGAAAACTTTTCTGCATCGGTTTAGTAACTGATACTGGAAAAGTTGATGACAAGTCATTTAACCAATCTGCATGGGAAGGCGCCAAAGCTGCGGCTAAGTCAAATGGCGGTTTCGCTAAATACATCGAAACAACAGATCCAAAAGACTATGCCACAAATATCGGCCAGTTTGCTAGCAAGAATTACAATGTAATTATCGGTGTTGGCTTCCTCATGGCAGAGGCCATGACTAAAGCAGCAGCTGATTATCCAAAAATTAAGTTCATTGGAGTAGATCAATTCCAGGGAGCTGCTGTTCCAAATCTAACTGGACTAGTTTTCCCAGAAGATAAGGCTGGCTTCCTTGCAGGATACCTAGCTGGACATCTAACAAAGACAGGTAAGACTGGAGCAGTTCTTGGAACTGAAGTTGTTCCACCAGTTCGTTACTTCGGAGAGGGATACCGTAACGGCGTTGCATACGCTGCTAAGGAACTCGGCAAGAAGTATCCAGCAACTAAATTGATTTATCACGCTCCAGATAACGCATTCAATGACCCAGCATGGGGTGGAACAACTGCTCAGCAGCTTCTCTCCCAGGGTTATGACGTCATCTTCGGCGCAGGTGGAAACACTGGAAACGGTGCACTACTTCGCGTTGCAAAGAAGAAAGGTGCATATTGCATCGGCGTCGATAGCGATCAATGGGGAACACTTCCTGAGTCTCGTCCTTGCCTTGTAACTTCAGCGATGAAGTTAATCGATAAGGGCGTTGCTGCAGTTATCAAGACCATTGTTGAAGGAACAGATAAGGGCGGAAACTACTTTGGAAAAGTCGGACTTGCTCCACTACACGACTTCTCAAGCAAAGTTCCTGCTGCATATCAAGCTAAGTTGAAGGCAATTACTCCAAAGGTTCTTAACGGAACCGTTAAGACCGGAGTTAAGCTCTAAGACTTAAGTTAAGGTTATAAAGAAAGGGAGATACGCTTTTAAAAGAGCGTATCTCCCTTTACCTCAATAAGAAGTAACGGCTTTAAAAAATCATTGGAGCAACTTGTGGATGCTAAGCAAGAGAAAAAGCTTGATTTAAGCCCTGTCCTGGTTCCAATTCTTTCAATCCTGGTCGCTTTAATTTTCGGTGGCATCCTGGTCTTTATTCAAGGGATTGATCCCTTGCTTGCTTATAAAGTTTTATTTACAACTGCATTTGGTTCACTTGATGGAATCGCGATCACGCTTGCTAAAGCTACGCCTTTAATATTGAGTGGTTTGGCAGTGGCAATTTGTCTACGAGCCGGATTATTTAACATCGGCGCTCAAGGTCAATTGATTTCAGGAGCGCTTGCATCTGCCTGGGCAGGCTACACATTCGTTGGTCTTCCAGCATTAGTTCATATTCCGTTGGCACTAATCTTTGGTGCTTCTTCGGCGCAATTGTCGCTCTAGTTGCCGCAATACTAAAGGCCTATCGTGGAGTTCATGAAGTTATTACAACAATAATGCTTAATAGCATTGTCATTGCTCTCGCTGATTACTTGACCAGCACGCCATTTAAAGAACCAGACCAGCCATTGACTAGAACGCCGAAAATACAAGATTCAGCACGTATGCCTGACTTGCTGGGCCTTCCGTTGGGATTCTTTCTGGCTATCGGTCTCTCCATTGCGCTTTGGTGGATCATGAAAAACACTACAACTGGTTTTAGTATTGAAACTATTGGAAGAAATAAGAATGCTGGATGGTATGCCGGTATCTCTATCAAGAAAACTGTCATATTAAGTATGTTGATTGGTGGGGCGGTTGCAGGAATTGCTGGTGCTGTTGAAACTCTAAGTATCACTGGAAGATTTGAACCAGCTTTTAACGCAGGTCTTGGTTTTGATGGTATTACCGTGGCTTTACTTGGTCGCGCTAATCCACTTGGCGTGATCCCTGCAGCGATTCTGATTGGTGGAATGCGAGCGAGTGCCTCAACTGTTCAATTCGAAGCTGGCGCAGCACCAGAATTGGTTGATCTTCTTCTAGCGATGATTCTATTTTTTGTTACTGCGCCACTACTTGCAAGGTTTTTCAAGAATCGGAAAGAAAATGTTGCTATGACTAGTGGATGGAGCAACTAATGAGACTGCGCACTAGTCACTATGTAACTCTGGCATTTCTAGCTGCCTTCGCTTACTTTTTTAGCAAAGATGGATTAGTTGCTACCTCAGTTCTGTATACCGCAATTCAATTTTCAATTCCATTGGCTCTAGCTGCCATGGTTGGCGTTATGTGCGAACGAACTGGAGTTGTAAATATTGGCATTGAAGGAACCATGTTAATTTCAGCTTTTACTGCCTTTTTTGCAGGTGCTATTTTGCAAGATACCGTCCGAGGAATGTTTGTTGGAGTTTTCACTGGAGCAATGATGGGGCTTCTATTAGCTCTCATGGCAGTTAGCTGGAAAATGGACCAGATTATTGCTGGAGTAATCTTAAATATCTTGGCCGCAGGCATTACTTCTTTTTACTACCGACAAAACTACTCAATTCCTTCAACGTTAAATCCTATTGATATCCCAGTACTTGGTGCTTGGCCAATTCTTGGACCGGTGCTCTCCTTCCACGGGCCGATAACTTATTTTGGAATTCTCTTTATTCTTGCCTTGTGGTTTGGGCTTTATAAGACTTCCTGGGGTTTGCGATCAAGAGCTGTTGGTGAGCATCCATCTAGCGCTGACACTGCGGGAGTCTCTGTAACAAAGCTTCGCTACTTAAACGTGACTATTGCTGGCGCAGTTGGTGGACTTGCTGGTTCATATCTTGCTCTTGAAGCTGTTGGAATCTTTGAGCGTGGATTTACAGCAGGTAAAGGATTCACTGCTCTTGCAATCATGATATTCGGAAGATGGAATCCACTTGGAGCATTTGCTGCAGCTCTATTCTTTGGATTGACTCAAGCCGTAACAAATCAACTAATGATTGATGAAGTTGTCGAGATCCCACCACAGTTTATAAACATGCTCCCCTACATTTTAACAATTCTTGTCTTAGCAATCTCTGCTGGAAAAGTTCGTCCCCCTGCAGCTGAGGGAATTCCTTATGAGAAGGAGAAGTCATGAAGACTCTGCTAGAAATTCAGGGAGTAAGCAAGAGTTTTGGTTCGGTTGTTGCTAATGAAAACATCTCTTTAAGTGTTAAGGAAGGTGAAATCCTTGCTCTCTTAGGAGAAAATGGTGCGGGTAAGTCCACCCTTGTTAAAGCCGTCTTTGGCCTTGTTAAGCCCGACTCTGGCACTATAAAAATTAATGGCCAGATCATGGAAAGTGGCGATACTGCAGCAGCAATTGCAAGTGGTGTTGGAATGGTTCATCAGCACTTTCAACTAGTTCCTGTCATGAGTGTTACTGAAAACTTAATTCTTGGCGATGAACCAAAGCGATTTGGAGTGGTAAATATCAAGAAGGCCAGAGCAGAGGCGATTAGTCTTTCTCAAAAGTATGGCCTTGAGGTAGACCCAGATGCAATTATCGAAGATCTTCCCGTTGGCATGGCTCAGCGAGTAGAAATTCTTAAAGCGCTTAGGCGTGATGTGAAATTGTTGATTTTAGATGAACCCACCGCAGTTCTAACACCCCAAGAAACAGATGAATTGTTGGAAGTTTTAAGAAACCTTGCAAAGCGTGGGGTGGGAATTTTGTTCATCACCCATAAATTGCGTGAAGTAATGGCAGTAGCTGATCGCATTGCGGTGTTGCGAGATGGAAAACTCATGGGAACCACCACCCCCAAGGAAAGTAGCGAATCAAAGCTAGCTCAATTGATGGTTGGTAGAGAAGTTGTCCTAAGAGTGGAAAAGGGGGTAGCAAAACCCAAGGAAGTGTTACTGGATGTTAGAAACCTTTCAGTGAAAGATGATAGAAAGCTTGAAGCAGTAAAGAATCTATCTCTTGAGGTTCATGCCGGAGAGATTCTAGGAATTGCAGGAGTTGAGGGAAATGGCCAGCGTGAATTAGTAGAGGCAATTTGTAGCATGCGGCCTCGACTTAGCGGTGAAGTGGTTATAAAGGGAAAAAGTATTGGCAATATGAATCCGCGAGCAGCGCATCTAGCAGGTGTATCTCACATTCCTGAAGACCGAGAAAAACATGGACTAGTCACATCTTATTCAATTGCTGACAATCTAGTTTTGAATAGATTTGATCAAGCACCCTTTGCCAAGGGCTGGATTAGAAATCTAGGGCAAGTCGCCAACAATGGTGAGTCACTCGTTGAAAAATTTGATATCAGAGCACCAAATGCTTCATTGTCTGCCGGATCATTGTCTGGAGGCAACAAACAGAAAGTTGTTGTTGCGAGAGAATTAAGCCAACAATTAGATGTGGTTATTGCAGCTCAACCTACCAGAGGCGTTGATGTTGGCTCGATTGAGTTTATTCATAACCAACTCATCGCTGCTCGTGATTCTGGAGCTGCAGTACTATTGGTTTCGGCAGAACTTGATGAAGTACTTTCACTGGCAGACAGAGTTGCCGTAATTTCAAATGGAAAAATTGTTGCAACATTTACTTCTAAAGAAGCTGATAGAAATACCATTGGTCGATTGATGGCCGGCCTGGCATCTTGATTCGATGCCAAAGATAATTGGATTAATAGCTGGTACTGGCTTCTATGACCTTCCCGCACTAAAAGATGGTGAATCTAGAGAGTTAGACACCCTCTATGGAAAAGCTCAAATTAGAAGTGGGGAATGGAACGGCGCTCGCCTTATATTTCTAACCCGCCATGGAGTTGGCCACAGCATCCCGCCACATTTAATTAATTATCGAGCCAATATCAAGGCTATGAAGGATTTAGGGGTTGAGCAAATAATTGCAATTAATGTAGTTGGCGGAATTAATCCAAAGCTATCTCCCGGTGATCTTTGCCTAATTGATGACTTCATTGACTTCACCTCGGGTAGGCAGCACACCTTCTCGGATGGATCAAAACCTGGTGTTCAACATGTTGACCTCACTCGCCCATATGATGCAAAAATACAAAGCGCTCTACGCCAAAGCGCTAAGGAGTCAGGAATTTTGCTTCATGAAAATGGAGTCTATGCCGGATTTAATGGGCCTAGATTTGAAACCCCTTCAGAGATTCGACTTGCAGCCCTTGCTGGTGCGACGGTTGTTGGAATGACAGGATGTCCTGAAGTGAGTTTGGCAAGAGAAATTGGAATCGCCTATGCCAGCATTGCGCTAGTTGTTAATCCCGCAGCAGGATTAAGTGAGGCCGAGATAACAATGGATGAGATAAATAAGGCCCTTAATCTAGGAAAATCTAAAGCTTTAACAGTTATTGAAGGCGCGCTAAAGGTTTTGGCTTAAAAGTGAGCGATTTTGATTTAGTAATAGAGAATGCAACTATATCGTCACATCTGATAGCAAAAATACAGTCCTTAAAGATTGTGCCATTGGAATTAAAGATAAGAAGATTGTAGCAATTCAGGGCGCAGGTAGTTTAAAAGGTGCTAATACCTATAATGCTAAAGGTAAGTTGATTGCTCCAGGACTAATCAATACTCACACCCACCTAGCAATGTCATTACTGCGCGGTTGGGCGGAAGGGGTAAATCTTCAAGGATTTCTAGAGCGAGTCTGGGCAGCCGAAGGATTAATTATGAATCCAAAAAATGTTGCACTTGGAACTCAACTTGGCGCACTTGAATCACTCCTTGCAGGAACTACAACCACTCTTGATATGTATCTCTATCCAGATGCAGCCCACAAAGGAGCAGCAAGTACTGGAATTAGACACATAACTGGCCCACTCTTCTTTGATTTCACTGGTCTTGATGGCCTTGATTGGGAAGCCAGATTAGAGATAGCCAAAAAATGGGAGCAAGTACTTCAAGATGTTGGCGGGCCAGATGTTCCTGCCTATCTAATGCCGCATTCAACCTACACCGTCTCACCTGATCACCTAGTTGAAATTGGAAAGCTAGCAAAGCAGATGGGAGCTTCGATAAGTATCCATATCTCTGAAAATCTTGGAGAAAATGATGATGTTGCTAAACGTTTCGGTAAGTCTCCAACTGCAATATTGCAAGAAACTGGAATCTTAGATTCTCATACCTTATTAGGACACGGCGTTCACTTATCGGATGAAGACATTAAATTACTGGAGAGGGCAGGAGCTGCAGTTGCCCATTGCCCTGGAAGTAACCTCAAATTAGGAAGTGGGATTGCAGATATTAAAAAATATCAAAGTAGCGATCTTTGTGTTGCACTCGGAACGGATGGTTGCTCATCAAGTAATGATCTAGATATGTGGGCAGTGATGCGAGTGGCTGCCAACCTATTTGCCCAAAGCAATGGTCCAGAAAATTTAAGGGCAAGTGAGATTTTTCGCATGGCAACAATTGAGGCAGCAAAAGCCTTAGGACTTGAGAGTTCAATTGGAAGTATTGAAGTTGGCAAAAGCGCAGATTTGATTTCAATAGATCTAAACAAGGCGCATCTAATTCCGCTTCATGACGTATTTGCCCAGCTTGTCTTTGCTGCAGGACGCGGCGATGTGAGCGATGTTTGGGTTGATGGGAAACAAGTAATAGCAGATGGCAAGTCAACCTTGATTGACTTCTCTGAATTATCGAAAGAAGTTGATATCGTAGTAAAGACTTTGCACAAGGAATTTAATGAACAAGGATGAATTGATAGAGAAACTTGATTTGCAGCCCCTTGAAGGTGAAGGTGGTTTATATTCAACGATCTATCGAGATGAATTGAGCAATGCAATTTATTTTATGGTGGTCTCCCCCGATTTCTCAGCCTGGCATCGCCTGCCCCAGGCCGAACTCTGGCTTCATTTATCTGGCGATCCCCTTCTGCTTCACAGCATTGAAAACGGTCAACTTGTCTGCCATCGACTCGAGCAAGAGGGCAGCATCTTGCCTACCAAGTGCCAGCTAATACCTGGATGGCAGCAGAGTCTTTAGGGTCTTATTCACTGGTGAGCTGTTTTCTAGCTCCAGCATTTTCAACTATGGAATTAGCTGGCAGAGATGAGTTAATCTCTCAATTCCCAAACATTGCCAACCTACCGGAGCTATTTCATGAGTAAGCAGAAATCTATTCTTATTACCGGCGCTAGCGGGCTAATTGGAAGCGCGCTTTGCAAAACCTTTATCGCTGCAGGCTGGAGGGTGGTTGGCCAAGTAAATAGTTCTAAAGGCATTGATGGTATTGAAGTAATCAGAAAGGATCTTTCTAAAGCTTCAAGTGGCACTGAGTTAGTTGAGCAAATAGGCGCAATTGATTGTGTAATCAATAATGCCGCTGATCAATCAATCCTTGATCTTAAGCATTATTCATCGACTAAGGCTCAAGAGATGTTTCAAGTAAATCTTCTCTCTCCAATTGAGATAATTCTCGCGGCCAAATCAAAAGGCGCTACATTAGCCATCAATATTTCATCAATTGAAGCATTAAATTCCAAATCAGGTCATGAAATCTACGGCGCTTCAAAGTCAGCTTTAGAGTCTGTTACTCGATCACTTGCTCTATCTCTTGCGCCCATGCGGATTAATGGAATCAGATTAGGTCTTATTGGAGATGATAAGTTAGAAAGTAGGTGGCCGGAGGGTTTTTCCTCTTGGACTAATACAGTGCCAGCAGGGCGCATTGGAAGCGCTGAAGAAGTTGCCGAACTAGCACTAGCAATAACTAGTGAAACCTTTAATTTTGCATCTGGAAGCATCATTGATTTTGACGGCGGTAAGAGCGCACACCCCGGCTGGTAGTTATCCCTGTTTTAGTTGAAGAAGAGCTTGCCTAAGTTGACTCTTTAGGGAGCTATTTACTGCAATGTTAAAGGTTATCCCAACTCCCCCATTGGTTGCGTTGTATTCCCGGCCATAAATCCCTTCAGCATCATCGAGAACGTCAATAAGTGCCCGAGATTCAAGTGCTGCTGAAACTAACTGCGAAATAGGTTTAGTCATTTGCTTTGAAACCGTTGCGACAATAATTGATTTGGTCTGTGGAATTTGAGCAAAATATTGATCTGGGATCTCTGAAATCAATTTAATTTTCCCAGCAAAACCCTCACTTATAACCGCAACAACTGAAGGGTCTCCATCCCAAGTTGAATAAGCGATATCTACTCCACTTAATTGACTTCGCAAAGATTCAACAGAATCCGGATAGGAGACATTCTTTATTTTTACCTTTGGAAAATTGACTCTTGCTCCTTTTGTAAAGCTTTCAAGAAGTTCAGGTTCGCTTCCAATAAATGCAATTGATTTACGCTTTGAAAGATTCGCTGCTGCTATCCCTGCAAGATAGGCACCATGATCTTCTCTAAAATAGATATTTGAGACATTTAACTGTGCAATAGATTTGTCATTAATAATTGCAAACTGAGTCTCGGTATATTCCTTTGAAACCCTTGCTACTGTCTGTCTATATCCCGGACCAACAGCAATTATTAGGGTGTAGCCACTTTTAGCTAAAAATCGCAGCCGTGTTAGGCGATCTACTGCAGTTCCATTTGTCGGAACCTCGCGAACAAATGGTTCAACTAGTCCATACTTTTTCTTCGCAGCTTTAAGAGCTAGGTGAACTGCGTCATTGAAGGAGTTATCTCCAAGAAATCCAATGTCGTAAGCGATAGCAACTTTTGGTTCAGCGGCAATTGCTGGAGTGAATGGAGAAAATAGTGAAACAGTAAGCGCTATAAGTAGCGCCCTAGATCTCATGACTTACTTGTCCTTAAAAGAGCTTGGCACCAACCCTAGAGCTGAATATGTCTTAGCTAAAGTCTCTGCAGCAACAGCTCTAGCTTTCTGTCTTCCCTGCTCCAAGATTTTCAATAGGTGAGCTTCATCAGATAAAAGCTCCTCGGTGCGCTTCTTAACTGGGGCAAAGTATGAGGTAACTACCTCAGCTACAGCGGACTTAAAATCGCCATAGCCTTTGCCGGCAAACTCATTTTCAATATCAGAGATAGCTCTATTACTAAGGGCTGAGTGGATAGTTAAGAGGTTTGATATCCCAGGCTTTTCCTTCTCGTCAAACTTAATTTCTTTACCAGCATCAGTTACCGCACTCTTTATCTTCTTGGCATTAACTTCTGCTGAATCCAAGATATCGATTACTCCAGAGTTTGACGCAGATGACTTACTCATCTTGGCATTTGGATCTTGGAGATCATTAATCTTTGCTGCAGATTTAATAATGTGAGCCTCTGGAATTGTGAAGGTCTGCCCATACCTTGAATTAAATCTCTGACCTAGGTCGCGAGTTAATTCAATATGTTGTCTCTGATCTTCGCCAACTGGAACTCTATTTGCTTGATAAAGCATGATGTCAGCTGCTTGAAGAATTGGATAGGTGAATAAGCCAACAACGGTTCTATCGGCACCACTCTTCTGTGATTTATCTTTAAATTGCGTCATTCGATTTGCTTCACCGAATCCCGCCATGCATTCAAGTACCCAGCCAAGCTGGTTATGTTCTGGCACATGAGATTGAATAAATAGCGTGCACTTATCTGGGTCAAGGCCAAGGGCAATTAATTGCGCTGCTGCAAGAAGGGTTCGCTTCCTTAATACTTCTGGATCTGTTTCAACTGTTAGCGCGTGAAGATCAACGACACAATAAAAAGCATCATTCTCGCTCTGCAGCTCAACCCATTGCTTGACCGCACCTAAGTAATTACCGAGGTGAAAAGAATCTGCTGTGGGTTGAATCCCTGATAGGACGCGCTTCATGGCCCTATCTTCTCAATTTTTATCTTGAGTATGTAATTTTGAGATTAAGACAGTCCCAACGCGCTTGCCCTCTAAACTCAAGACTGTCAGCCTCATCCCGGCTAGATGGATGACATCATGCAGTTGCGGGATTCTTCCCAGTTCATGCATCACATAGCCGCTTAGAGTTTCATAGGGACCCTCTGGGATTTCAATGCCAGTCTGCTCAGCTAAATCCTCAAGTGAAATCAGAGCATCAATTTCATAGTCACCGGTGCGACTCTGATTTGAGACTTCAACCTCATGGCCATCATATTCATCATGAATATCACCGATTAAGGTCTCAACTAAGTCCTCTAAAGTAACAATTCCATCAGTTCCGCCATATTCATCAAGAACTATCGCAATTTGCTGACGAGCAGCGCGCATCTCAGATAGTGCAGGCAGAACACCTTTAGTTCCAGGCAAGAACATAATGCTACGAACCAAATTCATAATAGCTATGCCTTTTCCTGAATGTTCAGGATCAAGAAGATCTCTCACATGGATAAAGCCAATGACTTCATCACTACTTCCCCGAACCACTGGATATCGTGAGTGAGCCTTCTCAACTGCCATCAAAATGGCATCACTGACTAGTAAATTGGCATCAAGGAAATCAACTTCAGTTCTTGGCACCATAACTTCATGAACGAGACGCTCACTTGCATTAAAGACCTCTTCAACAATATCGCGCTCTTCTTCTGTTAGCGCTTTATGGCCAGTTACTAGATCCACTAGCTCTTCTTCAGAGATATCTTCGCGAGATGCCTTTGGATCAATTCCAAATAGCTTCAATACTAAATCGGATGAGTGTGAGAGTAGCCAAATTAAAGGACGAAATAAGCGAGCAGTCACAGATACCGGAGTAACCACAAAGAGTGCAATCTTTTCACTGGAGTGAAGCGCCACTCGCTTTGGCACTAACTCACCAAAAACTAGCGAGAAGTAGGCAATAACAAGTGTTAAGCCAACTAAAGAAATGTTTTCACTTATTGAATTACTCAATCCAGCATCTTCAAGTGCAGGAATTAAGTAATCTCCTAGGCGATCTGCGCCAAAGGCTGCTGAGAGAAATCCACTAAAGGTCACTCCAACTTGAACTGCCGCTAGAAAGCGATTTGGGTGTGAGGCCAGATCGGCAACCTTTGCCCCTCGTTTGCTCTTTTCAGCAAGGGCCTTTAACTGACCCTCCCTAAGTGAGATCAGGGCAATTTCAGCAGCGACAAAGAGCGCCCCAAGGGCGATAAAGAAGGCTACGACCGAGATATCTAAAGCTAGGTCTTGAAGGGTAAAAGGGTTAGCACCACCAGGGTCCATTAGGGCTCTAGGGTATAAGAGGTAGTGCCTTTGAGGCTAAATAACGCCTAACCACCCCTTTCCCCACGCTCAACTCGGCGCTACTCTTCGCCCAGCCACGTAAGTGGACTTGCTTCATCCAACGGATCGTCGGGCACGTACCTGCCCGGAGAAGGAAGAGAGAAAAAGAAATGGCATCAGTTGTATTTAAAGATGCATCACGCATCTATCCTGGAACAAGCGCTCCTGCAGTCGATAAATTAAATCTCACCGTCAATGATGGTGAGTTTTTGGTTTTAGTAGGACCTTCAGGATGTGGAAAGTCAACATCACTTCGAATGCTTGCCGGATTAGAAGAAATTGATAACGGCGCAATTTATATCGGAGATCGGGAAGTAACAAATGTCGCTCCTAAAGACCGCGATATTGCAATGGTCTTCCAGTCATATGCGCTCTATCCCCATATGACAGTTGCTGAAAATATGGGCTTTGCTCTAAAAATTGCTGGCGTTGCTAAAGAAGAACGTGAACGCCGCGTTTTAGATGCAGCCAAACTATTAGATCTTGAACCATACCTAGAGCGTAAGCCAAAGGCGCTATCAGGTGGTCAGCGCCAGAGAGTTGCTATGGGTCGCGCCATTGTTCGCGAACCTCAGGTCTTCTTAATGGATGAACCTCTTTCAAACTTAGATGCAAAACTTCGTGTTGCAACTCGTACCCAGATCGCAGCGCTACAGCGCCGCCTTGGAATTACTACGGTTTATGTCACACATGACCAGGTAGAGGCTATGACCATGGGTGATCGCGTAGCAGTTCTTAAAGATGGACTTTTGCAGCAAGTTGATACCCCAAGAAATCTCTATGACAACCCAGCAAATGCTTTCGTTGCAGGCTTTATTGGCTCACCTGCTATGAACCTACTAACGGTTCCAGTATCTGGCGGTAAAGCAAAGCTTGGAAATCTAGATGTAGATGTTCCATCATCGGCAGGCGCCTCAGTCACTGTTGGTATCCGCCCAGAAGGATTTAGCTCATCAAGTAAGGGCTTTGATGTTGTTGTTGAAGTCGTTGAAGAACTTGGCGCTGATGCATTCGTCTATGGCAAGCCAGCTGATTCAAATGTGAAGTTTGCTAACGCTAGCGATGAAGGAGCTCAAATCATTCTTCGTTGGGACCCAAAGAGTCCTCCAAAGCCAGGACAAACTGTCACTGTTACAGCTAAGGCTGAGGCTGTCCATCTATTTAGCACTGCAGATGGCAAGCGTATTAAGTAGTTAAAACGCATTAAAAAAGCCCCCATAACCGGGGGCTTTTTTATTTCCTAATTTCTCCTACTTCATTTCCTTCTGCAGATTCTCATCAATTGCTGCAAGGAACTCTTGAGTGTTTAACCAAGGAGCATCACTACTAATCAAAAGTGCAAGATCTTTAGTCATCTTTCCGCTCTCAACTGTTTCAATACAGACTCTCTCAAGTGAGCTAGCAAACTTGCCTAACTCTGGAGTGTTATCCAGCTTTGCGCGGTGTTGTAGCCCTTGAGTCCAAGCAAAGATTGAGGCAATTGGATTAGTTGAGGTTGGCTTGCCAGCTTGATGATCGCGGTAATGGCGAGTAACTGTGCCATGAGCAGCTTCTGCCTCAACAGTTCTGCCATCTGGTGACATAAGAACTGATGTCATAAGACCAAGTGAGCCATAGCCTTGCGCCACGGTATCTGACTGAACATCGCCGTCATAGTTCTTGCAAGCCCAGATGTAGCCACCTTCCCAGCGAAGAGAGGTTGCAACCATGTCATCAATTAGCCGATGATCATATTCCAGACCTAATCTATCGAACTCTGTCTTAAACTCTTTTTCAAAAACTTCAGCAAAGATATCTTTGAATCGTCCATCATAAGCCTTCAAAATAGTGTTCTTAGTTGAGAGATAAACTGGATACTTTCGAGCGATTCCATAATTAAATGAAGCTCTAGCAAAATCACGAATTGAATCATCAAGGTTATACATCGCCATAGCAACACCGGATGATGGGAAATCAAAAACATTGAACTCCATTGGAGCAGAGCCATCTTCTGGACTAAAAGTTACAGTGAGCTTTCCAGGACCTGGAACTCTAAAATCTGTTGCGCGATATTGATCTCCATAGGCATGACGGCCAATAACAATTGGTTTGCTCCAATGAGGAACTAGCCTTGGAACATTCTTAATAATAATTGGCTCACGGAAAATTACTCCACCTAGAATATTTCGAATTGTTCCATTAGGTGATTTCCACATTTTCTTTAATGAGAACTCTTTTACTCTTGCCTCATCAGGGGTGATGGTGGCGCACTTAACGCCAACTCCATGCTTCTGGATGGCTTTGGCGCTATCAATAGTTACTTGATCATCTGTGGCATCACGGTGCTGGATACCTAGATCGTAATATTCCAAATTGATATCAAGATAAGGCAAGATCAACTGCTTCTTAATAAAGTCCCAGATGATTCGAGTCATCTCATCGCCATCAAGCTCGACAACGCTGCCTTGCACCTTTATCTTGCTCATCTATCTATCTGCCTCTCTTGATGTTTGCCTGTTTATAGATCTTTTACATCTGCTTGCTTGGCGCGAACTGCTTCAGCAGCCACTTTAAGCTCAGCTAATTCAGTCGCAGTTAAATCACTTTCAACAACTTTAGTAATTCCAGCTCTACCAATTTGGGCTTCAACTCCTAGATAAACCCCAGTAATTGAGTACTGGCCATCCACCCAAGCACAGACTGGCATTACCTCACCAGAATCCTGAATTACTGCTTTTGCCATCCGAGCAGCTGCAGCTGATGGCGCGTAGTAAGCAGAGCCCGTCTTTAAGAGGGCGACAACTTCTGCCCCGCCATTTCTAGTCCGTGTCACTAGCTCTTGAATTTCAGCATCGCTTAACTTTGTAGATAGCGCAGCGCCATCTACTGTGCAGCGAGATGGAATTGGAACCATCGTCTCTCCATGGCTTCCTAGAGTTAAAGTCTTTACCGATGCAACTGGCACATTGAGTTTTTCCGCCACAAAGTGAGTAAAGCGAGCAGTATCAAGCATTCCTGCTTGCCCCATAACTCTTTGATAAGGAAACTTGGTAGCAATTTGCGCAAGAGCTGTCATCTCATCTAGTGGGTTAGAAACAACAATGACGACAGCATTTGGTGAGTGCTTAGCAATATTTTCTGCAACTCCTCGAACGATTCCTGCATTAACACCAATTAGATCCATTCGAGACATTCCAGGTTTTCTAGGAAGTCCTGCGGTAATAATTACTACATCAGATCCTGCAGTTGCTTCATATCCTTTGCCGTCAGTAGTAGTTGTTGCTCCAATAACTCTGCTTTCAAAACCTTCAATGGATCGTGATTGATTAATATCAAGGGCAAGACCTTCGGGTTTTCCATCCAAAATATCTGTTAAAACGACGCTTTCAAAGATGTCATATTCAGCAAGACGTAGCGCTGTGGTTGAACCATAGAAACCAGCTCCGACTACCGTTACTTTTCCAGATCTACTCATGGCGCGAAACCTACCTTCTATCCTCTAGGAAGCGCCAATGCGATGGCGATTAGCGCGATAACTAGTGCGATAGGAATCACTTTCTGAATTGGACGCATCGTGGCAATATCTCGGCTTAGAAAGAGTATGAAGCCAGCGGCAATAATTAGCGCTCCGATTCGAACTGAAAGCAGCGCTCCAGTTAATACCCCAGAGAGAGCCAGGGCATAGGAAATTTGCTTGATATTCACCTTGGCTTTAATCCTTATGTAGCGCTAATAGATTAGACAATAACATCGCCCTTGTCATTGGCCCTACCCCACCCGGCATTGGAGCAAACGCGCTCGCTACTTTCATCACTTCAGGATCAATATCTCCCACTAAACCTTCTGAAGTTCTAGTAATTCCCACATCAATTGCAACAACGCCTTCTTTAACCATATCTGCGGTGAGAAAGTGAGCCTTTCCAAGGGCAGCTATAACAACATCGGCTCGCTTAGTATGAGACTTGATATCGCTACTCTTACTATGAACAATTGTTACGGTGGCATCGATGCCTTTGCTTGAAAGCAAAAGACTTAACGGTCTTCCAACAGTTGTGCCTCGACCAATAATTACTACTTCTTTACCGATTAGAGAAATTTCATTTCGTCCAAGAAGCTCAACAATTGCTCTAGGTGTGCAAGGAATTACCCCGCCTTGAGAAAGAACTAGCTTGCCTAGGTTTATTGGGTGAAGTCCATCAGCATCTTTATCTGGATCAATTGCACTTAAGACTTTATTTGTATCAATATGAGCTGGTAGTGGAAGTTGAACAATGAAACCTGAGCAATCTTTAGAGCTATTTAGATTATTTATTTCACTT
Organism: Clavibacter sp.; assembly: GCA_003569145.1. Lineage (GTDB taxonomy): Bacteria > Actinomycetota > Actinomycetes > Nanopelagicales > Nanopelagicaceae > MAG-120802. The sequence continues at coordinate 93,475 of BGOH01000008.1, forward strand.
AATAACTCGGTTTGGCTAACAGTTTGTGGCAGTTCGATTCGTATTGAATTGATTCCTACTTGGCTGCAATCTCTATGTTTTCCATCTACATAGGAGCGTGAACCAGGATCTTCTCCAACTAGTACTGTAGCTAGACCAGGCCTATTTTTTAGCTTTGCCACTTTCAGAGCAACCTCTTGCCTAATAGCTTTGGCTGCTGCAACGCCATCTAATACTTTTGCTTGGGCCATGGTCCTATTCTAGTTCGAAAGAAGTAGCGCTATTTCGCGGCCCTAAAGTTGCGCACCTTCGAAATAACTACTGGCGTATATAGAAATATTGCCACTCCTAGGCCAATTTCAAGGCAAAGAGCTAGGGGCATTAAATACCAATGGGGACCAACTGATTCAAGATTTGGCGATAAGAGCTCGCCACTTGATGCCCGAGCAATAAACAAAGTCATCCCAACTATAAAGCCAAAAAGGGCCAGGAAAAATCCCCGTAGCTCAACCTGGTCTTGATATTTACTCACTCCATATTTGCCCATGACAATTCCAAGTCCAACAATAACTAATGCCAGTAATATAAAGAGCGGCCTGCGCACCCACTGGCAGTCCACCAAGTAGTGAGATTGCTGGAATTTCATCAAGGCGATGAACAAAAGGATTTAACCAAGTCCCATCGCCTATTACCACGCCACTTCCAGCAATATAGCTAAGGGTTTGCTATAAAGAAGTTTGGCAAGTAAAGAATTTGAATAACTAAGAATGCCAACCCACCAAAGACACCAGGCTCAATAACTCTGGTTAAATCAATTACAGTATCAAAATGCCAAAATAAGTGAGAAGCTAAAAACTAATCCCGAAAATCCAATTAGAGCCAATAAAAGAAGCGTTGCTAATTTAAGAGCGCGCTGCCAGGGAAATTGAATACCGTGATTTGGAAGAAGATTGCTTGCAATAAATCCTGAAACTGCTGAAACAATAAAAAGAATTGGAAAGACAATGTAGAAGGGCGCCTTTACCGTGCTTCCAAGCGAGGCAAGTGAAAGCAAAGTTCCTAAAATGCTATACGCAAATGAAAGTGCCCATACGTGGGCTCTCTTATCACTTGACCTACTTGCGTCAAGCTTTTCGCTCATTCGGAGCAAGGAATTTTTAATCACAAAAAATGAATTATCAAAGCTCCGATTGGAAAGAAGGTTAAGCGACCAGAGATAGTTTCATTTGAAAGTGATAGATCCAGTGGAATGTGATGGGCAATAAGAAAAACCAGATTGCAGCGCGCATTGGATCTGCGGTATTTCCAGTAGAGCTACCAGCTGTCGCCCAGGTAATAAGTGAGATAAAGGCCAGCGGAAGAAGAATTAAAGTTATGCCTCTAACGCCTTGGCCGAAAGCAACTTTCAGCAGTGGCAACATCTCTTTATTCTTGCTTATCCTTTAAGAATTGCCCGGAGCAGTTCTGCAGTCTGACTTGGTGTCTTTCCAACTTTAACCCCAGCTGCCTCTAGCGCAACCTTCTTTGCCTCTGCTGTTCCAGAAGAGCCAGAGACAATAGCTCCTGCATGTCCCATAGTTTTTCCTTCAGGTGCGGTGAAGCCTGCAACATATCCAACTACTGGCTTTGTCACATACTCTTTAATAAATGCTGCCG